>CABXJL010000007.1:0-35062 GCA_902512485.1 uncultured Gammaproteobacteria bacterium | reverse complement strand
AGACTCAACAGTGGTGTATATTCCGCCTCTGACATTAAATATCGACTTCAAGCGCATAAAACGAGGATCAAGTACAGCAACCAAATCATCTAAAATTTGGTTGGTAACAGCCTCATGAAAAGCGCCTTCATTACGAAAAGACCAGATATAGTTTTTAAGAGCCTTAAGCTCAACACATCGTTTGTCAGCGATGTACTCTAAATGTAGAGTTGCAAAATCTGGTTGACCTGTTTTTGGGCACAGACAAGTAAATTCAGGAATATCAATGCGAATAACAAAATCCCTCTCAATATTTGGATTATCAAAAACCTCTAAAATCTTACTCGGTGAACTAGGCATGACTTTTCTCTTTTTTATTAAAAATGGATATTTTATCAAGATAGTTAGATATTTTCTGTCGTCTAAACTGATAAAGAAATAATAACAATGCTACCATTAAAATATGTACGCCCCAAAGTCCTATTATTGGATCAATTTGTCCAAGCTCTATGGCACTTTTAGCTACCAACAATCCATTATAGTAAAGCATAAATACAATAACACCAACCAAAAGATTAACCCCTTTACCTCCTCTAGGTGAGACTTTTCCGAGAAAGACACCTATTATAGAAAGTATCAAAACAGTGATTGGTTGAGATAGCCGCCATTGTAACTCGGCGTTAGCATAACGACCCCCCTCTTTAATTAAGTCAAGGGTGCTTTTACCTTCAATTTTTGTATAAACAGCTACCGAATTTTTCAATTCACCCGAAATAATCTCTAAATCATACAAATCAAAATTCAGAATTTTTATGTTTTCATTACTAGGGATTCCATGATATCTAACACCATCTTTTAAGCGAAGATATATGCTATCACTTTCAGAGTCAATATATTTTTTCGCCTCTGAAGCTAGAACAATAACTGGGTTTTTTTTATCAAAAGCATAGATAAATATTTCCTCCATATTTTGCTCTCCAACAGTATCTAGAGATTTCGATTCTGAGGCATAAAAGACAATATCACCTTGCTTAAATACTTCAAATTCACCTTCAGTAATGAAGGAAAACTCTGAGGCATTGTTAGTTTCCTCCTCCATAATATTTTTTTGTTGATTTGCCCATGGAACCGCATAGATTGTTAGGAAAAAAATTAAAATAAAAGACAAAAGTACTAGAGGCTGAATAAAAACAATAAAATGTTTATCATTCAAACCCACCGAATTCATTACAACAGCTTCAGAATTTTTGTATAACTGAGATATTGTTAAAATAACAGCTAGGAAGAGTGACAGTGACAGCACTAATGATAAGTCTCTGATCATATTAAAACTCACCAAAGGCATTAGCTCTTGAATGGGAATACCCTGTTCAACACTTTCTTGAACAGTCAAAACAAATTGATTACCAAATAAAACTAGCCCAATAATGATAAATATTGCAAAAAATAGGCTAACTAAATTGCGCCTTATATATCTTGCAATTCTGCTGTTTTGATATTTGAAAATACTAAGAAGCCTCGTTTGCATAATCAACCCGCTTCGGACATACTAACAGAATTTATTTCTTTTGTTTCATGGAGTCGAAGAATTCATCGTTAGTTTTTGTAAAACGTAGTCTTTCAATAAGAAACTCTGCCGCTTCAACTGTATCCATAGGATGGAGAATCTTTCGTAAAATCCACATTTTTTGAAGTTCCTGTTCTTCTGTAATTAGTTCTTCTCGACGAGTTCCAGAGGCATTAATATTGATTGCTGGGAATATACGTTTTTCAGAAAGTCTGCGCTCAAGATGGAGTTCCATGTTTCCAGTACCTTTAAATTCCTGGTAAATAACTTCATCCATCTTTGAACCAGTGTCAACCAATGCAGTTGCCATAATAGTGATACTTCCACCATTTTCAATATTTCTAGCCGCACCAAAAAAACGCTTGGGTCTTTGTAAAGCATTCGCATCAACACCACCAGTTAGAACCTTACCAGATGAAGGAGCTACAGTATTATATGCTCTCGCTAAACGTGTAATTGAATCAAGCAGAATGATGACATTCTTGCCTTGTTCAGCGCGTCTTTTAGCCTTTTCTATAACTATTTCAGCAACTTGCACATGTCGTTTAGCTGGCTCATCAAAGGTTGAAGAGATAACTTCCCCTCTAACCGTACGTTCCATCTCGGTCACCTCTTCAGGACGCTCATCTATAAGAAGTACAATTAGCTCACAGTCAGGATGGTTGACCGAGATTGATGATGCAATGTTTTGCATAATCATAGTCTTTCCAGCCTTTGGAGGGGATACTATCAAACCCCTTTGACCTTTGCCAAATGGAGCCACCAAATCAATCACCCTGGCAGTTATATCTTCTGTGCCACCATTGCCCAGCTCTAAGTTAAGCCTTTCATTTGGATGAAGTGGCGTTAGAGAAGTATACGGTATTCGATTTCTTACATTTTCTGGTTTGTCTTCGTTAACTTCTGAGACTTTAACTAACGCAAAATACTTTTCACCTTTTTTAGGTGCTCGTATTTTTCCAGCCACTACATCTCCAGTTGACAAATTAAAACGCCTTATTTGATTTGGTGACACATAGATATCATCTGGGCCTGAAACATAAGAATCATTTGCAGACCGGAGAAAGCCATAACCCTCTTGCAAAATATCTAACACTCCGTCACCTATAACTTCCTCATCATTCTCGGCCTTATGTTTTAAGATTGCAAAGATGAGTGTCTGTTTTTTAGCCCTTGAAATGTTTTCGATGCCAAGAGATTGCGCTAATTCCAACAATTCTGCTGGAGTCTTAATTTTGAGGTCTGATAGTTTCATATTAAAGTATTTTTAGATTGTTGTGATTGACAAGATGACAAATAGGGAATTAAATTAGCTCAGCGTTGAGCTGTTGTTAATTCTTAAGAGGTATTTAGTAAGAAAATGTTATTGATTATTATTATATTTATAAGTTATTTAGATTAAAAAAAACTGGTCCTATTAAATATTTGAATCCAAAAATGCGTTTAATTTAGCCTTAGAGAGCGCGCCAACCTTTGTTGCCTGAACCGAGCCATCCCTAAATAAAAGCATTGTTGGGATACCTCTAATACCATATTTAGGTGGTATTTGTAAGTTTTCATCAACATTAACCTTTGCTACAGTTATGCGACCGTCATATTCATTTGCTATTTCATCTAGAACTGGCGCAAGAGCCTTACATGGTCCACACCATTCGGCCCAAAAATCGACTAAAACAGGTTGTGTGGAACTAATTACATCAGCATCAAAAGAAGCGTCACTGACTACTTTAATTTTGTCGTTCATGCACTCAAAAAAAGGAAATAAATAATAGAATTGGAATAATTCCTGCAGCTATTATATCATTTATCAACAAAAAATCTATTTTTTTACAAAGATTGTCTAATCTTCAACTAATTTCTCTAATTAATCAATAAAGGCTAGGTAGCTATAAATGTCAAGATAATAGGTATTGTTATAAATGATAAAGCCACTTGTGTTGTAACAATACTTGTCATCAATTGCTCATCTGCACCAAATTGCTTTGCAAAAGTGTGAGACATTGCTGCAGTTGGAACAGAAGCAAAGACAACAGCAATAATTACCTCTATCTGACTAAGACCCATAAATTTTGAAACAAAATAAGCAATTAGAGGAAAGGTAATTAATTTAAAAAAATTAGATATAGCAATAGGTGTAATTTCTAATGAGAGATTCCTAATTTTTATCTTAGCTCCAATGGTTAAAAGTATTATTGGCAATGCTGCAGAGCCAAGTAGATCTGAAATTTTAACTATTACTACTAATTTATCTGATTCTATCATTGAAAAGAACACACCTGCAATCATTGCTAGAACAAATGGGTTTTTTATTAGTTCAACAAAAATATTAGATATGCTTTTTTTAGATCTGGTTTTTCCTGGCTGATCTAAACTAGAGATCATAATTGTTATCACGATAATATTAATACTAGGAACATATATAAGCATGAATACTGTTGCAATTGCTAAGCCCTCGTCTCCAAATATGCTTCCTGCTATTGCAAGTGCAATAAATGCATTATGTCTAACAGCCCCCTGAAGTATTGATGTCCATGTTTCTGGAGAATACCTAAAAAGCTTGGCTAGAATTATGACTACTGTTGTTACAAACAATATTCCACTCAATATAACTGCAGCATAACTATAGAGCATTTCTGAAGACAGATTAATTTGAGATATGAAATGAAATAAAAGAGAAGGAGCTAGAACCCAATATACAAGCTTATCACTTAAATCCCAAAAAGAAATATCAGGAACTCGAATCCTCCGAAGAATATTACCAAGAATTATAAGAAAAAATACTGGTGAAAGAAGCAAGAAAATTTCAATAAAATTTGATAGCACAGAGACTTTCGCTTTGTTAGTTTATTATAGTAATCAAAATAAATTCTATAAGGGTAGGCTGTCAATCCAATCAATCGCCATTTTCAATCTTATCAATACCCTTTCCTTGCCAACCAATTGAGCGCTCTTGTCAATACTTCCAGCATTACCATCTCCGCTAATAGCTAGCCTGAATGGCTGACCTGCTTTGCCAAAGCCTATATTGCGACCCTTACATATGCTTTGAATTACTTCATGAATATGTTCAACGGACCACTCCTCTAGAGTGTTTAAATTGTTAAATAAATCATCCAGCACCGACCTTGATTCCAAATGAAAAAACTTTATAGCTAGATTGGAGTCAAAGTCTTCAAAATCGTGATAAAACATCAGGCAACTCTTAGCCATATCGACTAAAGACTTCGAACGATCTCTGAGGGCTTCAACAACCTCTTTTATATCTGGACCATCACTTAAATTTATAGAGAGTTGATTTAGGTGCCATTCTAGCTCTGAGACTAGTTCGTCTATCTCAGTAGTCTTTATATATGAATGATTGACCCAATCTAGCTTGTCTTGATTGAAACTTGCTGATGATTTATTGATGTTTTCAAGTTCAAACAGACTGACCATCTCATTAACGGAGAAAATTTCTTGATCGCCATTTGACCAGCCTAAACGAACTATGTAGTTTAATAAAGCTTTCGGCAAATAACCTGCATCCCTATAAGACATCAGATTAACTGCTCCATGCCTTTTTGACAGACGCGAACCGTCAGCGCCCAAAATCATAGGTACATGGGCAAATCTTGGAATATTCCAGTTCAAGGCCTCGTACAGATTAATCTGTTTGGGTGTATTGTTTAGGTGGTCATCACCTCTAACAACACATTCGATTTCCATATCATGGTCATCAACGACAACCGTCAAGTTGTATGTCGGCGAACCATCAGACCTTGCAATAATTAAATCATCCAACTCACTATTCGCAATTTCAATTTCACCCTTGACGTAGTCATCAAAAGATACAGTCCCATTATCTAGATTAAGGAAACGAACCACTCCGCTTGTAAGCTTTTTATCACGACAACAGCCATCATATTTGGGTTTGTCTCCGATTGCCATTTGTGCTTCACGCATTTCCTCTAGGCGCTCTTTTGTGCATTCGCAGTAATATGCCTTACCTTCACCAAGCAACTGAGAAATGACTTCTTTATAGCGTTCAAGTCTATCGCTTTGGTAAATGGGTCCTTCATCATAACTTAAGCCTAGCCATTCCATTCCCTGCAAAATAGCATCCACCGAATCTTGAGTTGAGCGATTCTTGTCGGTGTCTTCGATTCGAAGAACAAACTTGCTTTCATTTTTTTTAGCCCAAAGCCATGCAAAAAGGGCTGTTCTAGCACCGCCAATATGTAAATAACCCGTAGGTGAAGGGGCAAATCTTGATTTCATTATTTAATTATTTTGAATTAATTATTAGACTCCAATACTAACATCCATGTCAACTTATTGGGCTTAAAATATTAGTTACAAACAAGCCTTTCAATTCCAACAATAAATCAAATGAAGTGTCAATTTTACACTGATATAATTGAGTTCCAACATGCAAATACCTAAGTCATTTAATGGAATTCACTCAGCAAAGTCCCAATCAACACACCGTTATTTCAATAGATGAATCTACGATTACACTTTCACACACTCAACTGAAAATACCCTGCTTTATTTCCTCAAAAAAGGTAGAAGAAGTTTCAATATCTTCACTTGAAGATATCAGTAAAGAGACTCTATTCCCCATATTAAGTCAAGAATCACTTGAATTACTGATAATTGGCACCGGAATATATTCAAAATTTCTCTCCCCTAAACAGCAAGTTTCACTATCTGAACTTGGATTAGGCGTGGAATCCATGAATAATGTATCAGCATGCAGTAGCTTTAACTTATTACTTTCTGATTTAAGACCTGTAGGTTTATTAATCCTATGAACAATTACATTTTCAAAAAAATTATACTTTTCTATCGCTTTTTTAAAATAGATACACCGTTGTTGATTTTCATTGTCCTTCTTTCTGGGCTTGGATTATTGATCTTGTATAGCAGCTCCGGTGGTTCACTTGTTTTAGTGAATCGACAACTGATCCATCTCGGACTGGCTACATCTGTCATGCTGGTTGTTGCGCAAATACCCCCACTCTTTTTGATGAGATCGGCGCCAATATTATTGCTCTTAGGGATTATGTTACTAAGCTCAGTGTTGCTTTTTGGTAGCTATGGAGGCGGTGCCCAGAGATGGCTGAACTTGGGTTTTATTAAATTTCAGCCGTCAGAAATGATGAAGATCATAGTTCCAATAGCGATAGCTGCAATACTGAGTGAAAGCACACTTCCACCCAGAGCACGCCCAATCATAATCTCTCTAGTGGGTATCGCAATTGTCGTCCTCCTAATTGCTAAGCAGCCTGACTTAGGAACCGCTTTATTGATTGGGGCTTCAGGTATCTATGTGTTATTTTTTTCAGGATTCAGAATACGTCTGCTAAAAAATACTTGGCTTAATTTAGGGTTAATTATGGGAATACTAGGTGGGTCGCTCTATGCTGCGTGGAATTACTTACTGATTTCTTATCAAAAAAATCGCATTTTGACGCTGTTCAATCCAGAATCCGACCCGCTCGGTTCGGGTTATCATATCCTACAATCAAAAATTGCAATTGGCTCTGGCGGATTGACAGGAAAAGGCATTACACAGGGCTCTCAATCTCGACTCGACTTCGTACCTGAGCAATCAACTGATTTTATTTTTTCAGTCCTGGCTGAGGAAATGGGCTTTGTTGGCTTTATTTTGTTGTTATCAATTTACACCCTGATTATTTATCGCTGCTTCAATTTATCGCTTCGCTGTGAAGATAACTTTTCTAGATTACTCGGTGCAAGTTTGACATTTGTTTTGT
This sequence comes from uncultured Gammaproteobacteria bacterium, assembly GCA_902512485.1. Taxonomy (GTDB): domain Bacteria; phylum Pseudomonadota; class Gammaproteobacteria; order PS1; family Pseudothioglobaceae; genus Pseudothioglobus. The sequence goes on along the minus strand of CABXJL010000007.1, from coordinate 27,757 downwards.
TTACCTATATTTTTGTTAATATGGCTATGGTTTCTGGACTTTTACCGGTTGTTGGTGTTCCCTTGCCTTTAATCAGCTATGGTGGCTCATCTTTGATCACATTGATGGCTAGTTTCGGCATCATTATGTCAATTCATAAACATAAAAGTCCACGTTATTTACAGGAAAAAACAAAAAGTTTGAAGATTCACCGGCGCCTCTAATGATTTTATTAATCCTTCTATAAAAAGTGCTAATTTATGAAACTTCTTTCTGAGTTTCTAAAAATATTGCGTTATTACTCGTTATAATCATCCTAATCCCTATATCAATGGCAATATATCAGTTTTCCAGGGTGATTAATTAATTAACTAATAAACACTATTCTATGAAATCAAAAACCCTTATCAGATTCTTAAAATCCTTCTTTTTGTTGCTGCTGATCTCTAGTTCTAATGCAGATGAACCGCGCTTTTATATTCCCGATGCCCCTGCCATCGGTGCAGTCTCCTACGTTGTCATGGACCACAATTCTGGAGCTATACTTGCCGCAAACAACGAAGATGAAAAAAGAGCCCCTGCTAGTTTAACAAAACTGATGACCTCATATGTTGTCTTCCAACGTATAAAGGAAGAATTTATTACCCTTGAGGATGACGTAAAAATTAGTGAAAAAGCATGGAAAACAGGAGGCTCAAGAAGCTTTATTGAGGTCGGTAAGATGATCAAGCTTAAGGACCTACTAAGAGGAATGATAGTTCAGTCTGGTAACGATGCCTCTGTGGCTCTTGCTGAACATGTAGCTGGCTCTGAAGGTACATTTGTCCTTTTTATGAATGATTATGCCGAACAGCTAGGAATGAAAAACTCTCGATTTGAGAATTCTTCTGGATTACCTCACGAAGACCAGTACACAACGGCAAAAGATATGGCTATTCTTTCCTCAGCCATGATTCGTGATTTTCCAGATTTTTATAAATGGTATAGCGAGAAGGAATTTACATACAACAATATTACCCAACCCAATCGAAACAAACTTTTATGGTCAGACAGCACCGTGGATGGACTCAAGACCGGTTACACTCGCAAGGCAGGATACTGCCTTGTAACGAGTGCAAATCGTGTAGGCATGAGGCTTATTTCTGTGGTGCTTGGTTCAGAAGGTCCTGCGGTCCGTTTTACAGAAACAGAAAAATTATTGGATTACGGTTTTCGTTTCTTTGAGACTCAATCTGTTGATGACATGTCTCACCAAGTGCCCATCTATAAATCTGAAAAAAGCAGCATCAAGGTTGGTGTAGAAGATTCGACCTATCTAACCTTGCCAAGAAACCAGTTTAAATACACCACTCAAACCATTACTCTTGACCAAGATTTAATCGCCCCCATTAATCAGGGTCAGAGGATTGGGAATTTGGTGATCAGTTTTGGCGATGAAAGTATCGCCACACTTCCTCTTATCGCTCTTGAGGATGCGCCAGAATCTGGATTCTTTGCAAGAATAGTTGACACCATCAAGTTGCTTTTTAGATAAAGTATATTGGTTTATTTAAACGGAAAATTTATCTTAAAAAGTGAGGCCTTTATTTCCGTTATGGACCGAGGCTTTCTATTTGGTGATGGGATTTATGAGGTTTTTCCTGTCTACAATGGATTAATACTAGGACTGGAACCACACCTAAAGCGACTTCAAGAAGGACTTGATGCGATTAATATAGTTAACCCTTATGATAAAAAAAAATGGACCTCACTAATTAATGAATTAGTTTCTTATCACCAAAAGAATAGCAAACAAGCAATTTATTTACAAATTTCTCGTGGTTGTGATGATGATCGGAAGCACACCCATGGCACACTCAAGCCAACTGTCTATATGCAATCATCACCCTTTAAAAGTCCAACTAAAAATAGCCTGTTAAAAGGTTCAGCTGCCATTACGCGTGATGACATTCGATGGAGTCAATGTGATACTAAAGCCACCTCACTGCTTGCTAATATAATGTTCGCTCAAGAAGCTAAAAATCATAGCGTTGAAGAGGTTATTCTTATTCGTGATGGTATCGTTACTGAATGCTCTAGCTCGAACTTGTTTTTAGTTAAAAATAATTGCATCTATACCCACCCTAAGGGGCCCTTTATATTGCCAGGGATAACTAGAGAAATGGTCATAGATTGTGCCAAATACTGTGATATTAAAGTCAAAGAGGTTGTATTTAATAAAGATTCTTTAATGGATGCTGACGAAGTTTGGATTAGTAGCTCTACACGCGAAATTGTTCCAATAACCTGTATTGATGATAAGCCTATTAATAATGGTAAAGTTGGTGCAATATGGTCGTTAATTTATGACCGTTATCAAGCGATAAAGAGCATCAATATTTAATTAATCAAAGGTCCATTATTGGACATAAAAAACACTTACAATAACCAAGAAAAATTAATTGGAATAATCAAATCAAGTAAAATACGACTGTAGTGTCGAGGGTACACCAACAATGAATGGTTATGAACCCCGCCAGGCCCGGAAGGGAGCAACGGTAATAATTTTTTTATGTGTTGGAGCCTATTCTCGGCACTACCTTACAAACTTTGATAACACTAACCTTGATGAGCGAACATTACCAAGTTTTAGCTAGAAAGTATAGACCTCATAATTTTGAAGAGTTGGTCGGTCAAACTCATACAATCAAAACCCTTGTTAATGCGCTCGATAACAACAATCTGCACCATGGATTTTTGTTTACAGGGACACGCGGCGTGGGAAAAACTACCATCGCACGTATCTTTGCAAAGTCTGTTAATTGTGAAAAAGGGGTTAGCTCAAAACCGTGTGGTAAATGCGTGACATGCCAAGAAATAGATCAAGGTCAGTCGGTCGACCTCATTGAACTAGATGCAGCCTCGCATACTGGTGTAGATCATATGCGAGAAATTCTTGAAAATGCTCAATATTTACCAACAAAGAATCTCTATAAAATCTATCTCATAGACGAAGTTCATATGCTATCGAAGAGCAGCTTTAATGCGCTATTAAAGACGCTTGAAGAGCCTCCAGGTCATATCAAGTTTTTGCTAGCAACCACTGACCCTAAAAAACTACCTGTTACAATCCTGTCTCGTTGCCTGCAATTTAATTTAAATAAGCTCTCTCACAACGAAATCCTTTCACAACTGAAATTTATTATGGATTCAGAGGGTCTTGATTTCGAAGAATCTGCATTATCTAAGATTGCAGATTTTGGAAATGGTTCAATGCGCGATGCTCTTAGTCTCCTTGACCAGTCAATATCATATGGCAACGGAAGTGTCAAAGACAAAGACATAAAAGCGATGTTAGGTTTAGTGCTCCACGAAGATGTCATTAAACTGGCAACACTGGTCATTGAAAGGAAAGCCGAGGAAGTTATATTGTTTGTCAGAGATCTTGCTCATCAAGGTGAAAGTCTCTCTAACGCTCTTAAAGACCTGACGTCACTTTTTCATCAAATATCAATTGCTCAGATTCTGACTAATCATAAGCAAATTACTAGTGAAATCATCACCCTTGCGAGTCAAATCTCAGTGCACGATTTACAGCTTTTTTATCAAATCGCTATTAATGGTCAAAAGGATCTTGCCTATTCACCAAGCGAACAAATCGCTTTAGAGATGACATTGCTCAGAATGATCGCATTTCATCCCGAGTATGATGATGAAAAAAAAACTCTAATAACATCAACTAAACCAAAAACTAAATCTCCTCAAGTTAAGCAAAGAAATCTAGAAGCGAAACCCGAAATTGCACCCATAAATACTAAAGAAGCGACTGAAACAAAAACTAACAAAGAAAATCAAACCAAGTCACGAAAGCAAATTAAACTCAACAACCAGAAAGACTGGGAGAAAATTATCAATGACTTGCCTTTTAAAGGTGCTACCAAAATGCTTGTAAAAAATACTCTTTTTAGCTCATATGAAAGCGATAAACTTGTGCTCACCCTGAATGAAGAGTTCAGTAACTTATTGACCAAGAATGTTCAAAAATCAATCGAAAAAACGTTGCTTAACGGGTTCAACAAAATAACCCTAGAAATTGAATCTGGAAACACCAACGGAAGCACCCTGTCACAAAAAGAAGCTATCAAAGAACAACAAAAAAGAAAACAAACCGAAAAACAATTTCTCGATGATGAAGGACTCAAGGAAATAGAGGAAGCCTTCAACACGAAAGTTGACCTTAAATCAATCAAATCCACAAAGGAGTCATTCAATGTTTAAAGACGGCATGGTAAGCATGATACAAAAAGCTAAAAAAATGCAGGAAGACATGAAAGTCGCACAGGAAGAAATTAAATCAACTTCTTGTCAGGGAGAATCTGGCTCTGGTGACGTTAAAATTACTTTGACAGGGGATTATCGAGTCACAAACATCCAAATCGATGAATCACTCCTCGCTGATAAGGAGATCCTAGAAGATTTGGTTATGACTGCACTGAATGATGCCTCTTCCCAGGTTAGCGAAATCTCTAAAGCAAAATTGAAAAATGTTACTGGTGGAATTGATCTGCCATTTAAATAATTTGTTAGGTCTAATTTATGATTGAAAAACTCAATAAAGCATTTTGCAAGCTACCAGGTGTCGGCTCTAAGAGCGCTCAACGTTTTATCTATCACCTGCTTGAGCGCGATAGGCAAGGTGGTTTAGAGCTTGCCGAGGCGCTTACTGAAACAATGGAGAAAGTTAAAAACTGTGAAAGATGCCGAACTCTTTCAGAAAGAACTCTTTGTAGTATATGCGCAAATAATGCTCGTGACGGCTCACAATTGTGTGTTGTAGAGACACCTACAGACATTCATGCCATCGAACAGAGTGGTGTTTATTCAGGAAAATACTTTGTTCTTAGTGGCTATCTTTCGCCGATTGATGGTATAGGTGCAGATGAACTCGGTCTAGATGAACTTGAAAATTTGTTCACAAATGAGGAAGTGAATGAAATTATTTTGGCTACCAATGCGACAATAGAAGGTGAAGTGACTGCTCACTATATTTTTAATTTAGCAAAAAAATACCAAATTAAAACCACCAGAATAGCTCACGGTATTCCGCTTGGTGGTGAATTAGAATATACCGACATTAATACCATTGCTCATGCATTGTCGGGCCGTAAGAGTTATGATATATAAAGCTAAAGTAGAAGTTAAATTGTTGATAACTATTGTATAATAACTCAGTTTTATCCATCTTCCTATTGCCATGGAAAAAACGTACAACCCTGAACTAATCGAAGCAAAGTTTCGCGATATTTGGGAACAGGGTGATTACTTTTCCTCTCAGTTAAATTCCAACAGTCAGAATACCTATAGCATAGTACTTCCACCACCCAATGTAACTGGAAGTTTACATATGGGTCACGCCTTTCAACACACAATCATGGACGTACTGACACGCTACCATCGAAGCAAAGGTAATCAAACTTTATGGCAACCTGGAACTGACCATGCTGGCATTGCAACTCAAATGGTAGTCGAAAGACAACTCGAACGTCAAAACATTACAAGACATGACCTGGGTCGTGAAAAATTTACAGAAAAAGTTTGGGACTGGAAACACCATTCTGGCGGCACGATTACTTCTCAGATGAGGCGACTTGGGACTTCTGTGGACTGGGAAAGGGAATGCTTTACTATGGACAAGAGCCTTTCCGATGCAGTACAAAAGGTTTTCATTGAACTCTATAACGAAGGATTAATTTATCGTGGAAAGAGACTCGTTAATTGGGATCCTGTACTTTTGACTGCTGTGTCTGACCTTGAAGTGATTAGTACCGAAGAACAGGGATCTTTATGGCATATTAGGTATCCTGTATCTAACTCTGATGAGGTTATGGTGGTTGCCACAACCAGACCAGAAACCATGCTTGGTGATAGTGCCGTTGCGGTCCATCCGGATGATGCTCGTTACCAACACTTGATCGGAAAGATGATAGATTTGCCACTAACTAATAGACAAATTCCAATCATTACTGACGATTATGTTGATATGGAATTTGGCACAGGTTGTGTAAAAATTACCCCCGCACATGACTTTAATGACTATGAAATCGGCCAAAGACATAGTCTTGAAAATATAAACATCCTCACAGATGATGCGAAAATTAATCGAAACGCTCCTAAAGCTTATCAAAATTTAGATCGATTTATAGCTCGTAAAGCTGTAGTAAAAGATTTAGACAAACAAAATTTAATAGAGAGAATTGATTCACACACCATGATGATTCCTAGAGGTGATAGAACCAATAGTGTAATTGAGCCTTATATGACCGATCAATGGTTTGTCAAAATAAAGCCTTTAGCTGAACCCGCCATTAATGCGGTTAAAAATGGTGATATTCGATTCGTTCCTGCAAATTGGGAGAAAACTTATTTCAACTGGATGGAAAATATCGAGGACTGGTGTATTTCACGGCAAATTTGGTGGGGACACCGAATCCCTGCTTGGTACGATAAAACTGGAAAAATCTATGTAGCAAAAAACCTCATGGAGGCACAAAAACAGGCCGGCAATGGCGTTGAATTGACTCAAGACGAAGACGTATTGGATACCTGGTTTTCCTCAGCTCTATGGCCTTTTTCAACATTAGGTTGGCCAGACAAGACTCCAGAATTATCACGCTTTTATCCGACAAGTGTTCTTGTTACGGGCTTTGACATTATATTTTTCTGGGTTGCCAGAATGATTATGTTTGGAATAAAGTTTGCTGGCAATGTTCCCTTTAAAGATATATATATCACTGGACTCATTAAAGATGGTCATGGACAAAAAATGAGTAAATCCAAGGGCAACGTCCTAGATCCGATCGACCTAATCGATGGTATTAGCTTAGAAGAGCTGTTGGAAAAACGAACACAAGGAATGATGCAACCTGAATTATCCTCAAAAATAAAAAATCAGACCGAAAAGGAATTTTCTAACGGGATACCGCCATTCGGCACTGATGCGCTTAGATTGACGTTTACCGCCCTGGCGTCATTTGGGCGAGACATTAAGTTTGATTTGAAGCGTGTAGAGGGTTATCGAAATTTCTGCAATAAGCTCTGGAATGCCTCTCGTTTCGTTTTAATGAAGCTTGAATCTCGATCAATTAACTTTAATGCCACTTTATCAACACCTGACAATTGGATACTGTCGCGCCTCCAGCATACAAAAATTTCAGTCGAAAAACATTTATCTGACTACCGTCTTGATCTGATGAGCCAAACGCTTTATGAATTTGTATGGCATGATTATTGTGACTGGTACCTTGAGCTATCAAAGCCACTATTGGACAATAAAGAAACAAGGCCGGGTTGCGAAGCGACACTCTTCAAAGTGCTCTCAGAAACCTTAACATTACTACATCCAATAATTCCATTTATTACGGAAGAGATTTTCGAGCAATGCCGTGGCTTGAATAACGATAAATCCGAGAGACTTATCACCAAACCCTACCCTGAAATAGATGAGACACTAATTAGTCAAAAATCTGAATTAGAGATTGCCTGGCTACAAGAATTCATTCTAGGCGTAAGACAAATTAAAGGTGAAATGAATATTGCACCAGGAAAGCCTTTAGATTGCTTTATTCAAAACCTTAATACTGCAGACAAAGCCTATATTAAAAACAATCTATCAATAATTTCAATACTTGCAAAGTTGGAGAGTATTAAGCAGCTTTCAAAAAATGATTCAGCTCCCGAGTCTGCAACTGCACTGGTTGGAGAAATGAAAATACTTATCCCATTATCAGGTTTAGTTGACAAAGAGCAAGAAATATTAAGACTGAATAAAGAAATTCAGAAATTGTTTAAACACCAACAGCAATACTCAGGCAAGCTAAATAACAAAAAATTTATCTCGGGAGCCCCAAAGGCGGTAGTTGAAAAAGAAAAATTAAAACTCTCTTCAGTAGAAAAAGCGCTAGGAGATTTGGAGTTACAATTGAAAAAAATATCATCACTATGAAACAAAATACTAAAAATTTACACCAAAAAAACACAAACAAAACATTTTTAGCTTTATACGCAAGATACACTAACATCAATCATCACTATGAAACAATATAAAGCATTACCTTTAGTCTTCTTTTTCTTGGCCGCAATAGCTAGCGCCGATGCGATTGTCTATATTACAGACCAGGTAGAGATACCTATCCGCTCAGATAAGTCTTTTGGTGATAATATTATCCGTTCACTGCCCTCAGGCACTGAACTGTCTATATTGCAAATCACGGACGATAATACTTGGGCACAGATCAAATATGATGATACTATTGGTTGGATTATTGCATCCTATTTATCTAATGACCCGCCAGCACGTGAAGAATTAAAAAAACTAAAAAGAACCTATAACGCCAACAAGTTACTAATCTCTAAACTTCAAGACGAAAAGGATGAATTAGAAAAGCAACTAGCATCTCTAAAACAAGAAAACGCTGACCTTGTTGTTCAGAGTTCTAAGTCACAAGCCGAGAAGGCACACATTGAACAGATCTATCAAGACGCACTGAAACTGGAGCATGAAAATGAAAGACTCATGCAAGAAACACTGCAACTAAAGACTGAACTACAGTTAGCGGAAAACAATACTCAAATAGAAAGGGATACTAGCCAAAGAAATTGGTTTATTGTTGGCGCCCTAGTGTTATTCTTTGGTATGGTGATTGGTTATATAGTGCCAGGACTTGTAAAACGTAGGCGATATTAATATCTGGAGAAATTTATGAATGTATTAAAAAAAGCACTTACTTTCGATGATATTTTATTGGTGCCTGCTCACTCCTCTATCCTCCCTAAAGAGGTCGATTTAAAAACACAGCTTACAAAAAAAATTACTCTAAATACACCCATTATTTCTGCAGCCATGGATACTGTGACCGAAGCCAGGCTTGCAATTGCAATCGCTCAAGAGGGAGGGATGGGCGTTATCCATAAAAACATGTCTGTGAGCTCCCAAGCAAAAGAAGTAAGAAAGGTAAAACGATTCGAGTCTGGCATCATTAGAGATCCCATAAGTATTGAACCAAATGCAACCATAAAAGATGTTTTTGAATTGCAAGCTCAGCATGGTATTTCTGCCCTACCCGTTGTTTCAAAGAAAACCTTAGTTGGACTTATTACGAGTCGTGATGTGCGTTTTGAAACGCGCCTAGACGCACTTGTAGAGAGCGTAATGACTCCCCAAAAGAAATTAATTACAGTCACTGAAGGAGCTTCAATGGACACAGTTCGCGCCCTACTCCAAAAGCATCGCATTGAACGCGTCATGGTAACCGATAAAAGCTTTAAATTAGGAGGCATGATTACGGTTAGCGACATCAAAAAGACAAGTGACTTTCCAAAAGCCGCAAAAGACACCCAAGAGAGATTAATTGTTGGAGCAGCAATTGGTGTTGGAAAAGGTACAGGAGCACGTATTAAGGCACTCGTCAATGCCGGAGTTGATGTTGTGGTTATTGACACCGCTCATGGTCATTCTAAAGGGGTCCTAGATCGGGTAAAGAAAACCAAAAAGAATTACCCCGACCTTGATATTATTGCTGGCAATATTGCAACCGCTCAGGCGGCACTTGATCTAGTAAAGGCGGGTGCCGACTGCGTTAAGGTGGGTATTGGTCCAGGTAGTATTTGTACCACTCGAATTATAGCTGGTGTAGGTGTTCCTCAGGTCAGTGCAATAGCGGACGTTGCTGATGCGCTTAAGGATACTGGTATACCCCTGATTGCTGATGGCGGTGTGCGTTTTTCCGGAGATGCCGCAAAAGCTTTTGCGGCTGGAGCACATAGTGTCATGCTAGGTTCAATGTTTGCCGGAACTGAAGAGTCTCCTGGAGAAGTTGAACTCTACCAAGGACGTTCCTACAAAGCCTATCGAGGTATGGGCTCAATAGGAGCAATGGGTCAAGCTCATGGTTCCTCAGATCGATATTTTCAAGCCGAACTCGCAGCCGAAAAACTTGTACCAGAAGGTATAGAAGGTCGCGTACCTTTCAAAGGTTCTATTCGACCTATTATTCACCAGATTGTTGGCGGTATTCGCTCTTCAATGGGCTATACTGGTTGTAAAAATCTTGAAGCGATGCGCACACAAGCTCAATTCGTTCAAGTAACCGCTGCAGGTATGACAGAGTCACATGTGCATGATGTTACGATTACCAAGGAAGCTCCAAACTATCACCAATAATTCAATTAGATAAGGTTTTTTATTGCACTTCTACTATGCAATAAAAGCCCTTTACATTTTTTTTGACCATATAGTCATTTTTGCGTATCTCTAAAACCTTCCATACATGCTCAGATTCAAGTTTCTTAATTTTTGAATTAAATCCATAGGAATCATAAACTCCCTCATTTATAGTAAAACAAATAATTCCTCCAGATTTAACTATTCGAATCAACTCATCTAGACGTTCAGAACCTACATGGCCATGTGTAAAAACACCCACACAGAAGGCAGCATCATACTCATTATTTTCACAAGGAAGAGAGTCATTAAGACTACCAATAAATAGTTTGGAATAACCCCTTTGTTTTGCAATATCAATCATTTCCTTAGAAATATCAATACCATCAAAATTACTAAAACCACCCTTCTCAAGTTCCACTCCGACTAAACCAGTACCGCAACCAACATCAATGATTCTTAGTGATTTTTCTTTAATATATTCTTGGAAAATTTGAACAGATAAAGGTTGTGACACTGTACCTAATAAATTATCATTGTCATGGTCATAGGCGGGCGCCCATTCTTTATATGCATCTTGTAAATCTTCATCATTATGAGAATTATAGGCAACTTGTAAATTTTCATCATTATGAGAATGAGCTATATCTGAATTGTTATAAAATTTCCCTTTATTATTTTCACTCATATTTAAAAACTGACTTATAAATCAATATAGTTTTCCAAAAAATATCTTTCGGGCAGTCTCAGACAACTGAACTCCAGGTTTTGAGTTGTATGCCAGAACTGATAGAACCCTGACTCTATTACCTATGGTAGGAGTTACCCTATGGACAGCATTACGACCTCGAAACAAGACAAGACAACCAGGCTCCATAGAGAGAGCTTTGGGCATGCATTTACCATTAAGCAGATCTGTTACACCCTCGTAATTCATCTCATTGTTTTCAAAATCTCTAAAATCACGAATATATTCAAAAGAACCGCCATTCTCAGGTTTTTGAATCAATAAAGTAATCGCGAATGAAGAATTATCAAAATGCCATCCTAATTCCTGGCCCTCATTCGCATAATGAATGTTGATAGAAGACAAATCATCATCATATTTATATAGGGACTTTTCATCTAGCACGTAACAAAGAAAACTCTTAAATTCATCTGAATTATAGAGAATCCTTAATGGCGAATCTGTTGACACCTGGTTATCGGTAATACACCCCTTTGAAGACACTATATTTCTATTTCGTGCATGATCTGAAGGATAAGAATTATCAGCAGGTTCTAGATAAATGTTATGGTTATTGACACAATAATATGCCAAATGTTCCTGGCTTTCGGCCTCCTTCAAAATTTTCTGAATTATATTGTCTTGAAGCAATCCCTTAAGAACTAAAACGCCTTTGTTATCTAGAATTTTTTTGCATTTCAGCTGATAAGTTTCACTTCCTAAAGGATGTTTTACATGATCAATTAAATTTGACAGGTGACTTTCAGTTTTGTTCATAATTGATTAATAAATATGAATAGAAACTAATTATATAGATGCTTAGATAAGCATAAATAGTAATTATAGAGCTCCTAAGTAGCTCTAAAATAATCAATAATTAACTGATGATGACGGCTTAAGACATTGTCATAACTAGTTAATTTAGTGTATTGGAGTAATATAATTAGGGGATAATTCACTGGTTTTATGGATTTTGGTAAGTTTTATCTCAAGCATACCCGCAAGGTATGTTTCAAATAAAGCTTATTGCGTTAAACCATAAAACAATTTTTATTTTATTGGAGACACAATATGGACATGAATATCGTTCAAAAAAGCTTTACACTTGGCAATAGCCAAATCACATTTGAAACCGGAAGGATTGCTCGTCAAGCACATGGTGCTGTTTTCGCTAGTATGGATGACACACAGGTACTGGTTAGCGTTGTTGGAGCAAAAGAAGCTAGAGCAGGTCAAAATTTCTTCCCGCTTTCAGTCGACTACATTGAAAAAACTTACGCCGCTGGCAAAATTCCTGGAGGTTTCTTAAAACGCGAGGGTCGTCCTAGCGAAAAAGAAACACTTACTTCGCGCCTCATTGATCGCCCTATCCGACCCCTCTTCCCGAACGGCTACATGAACGAAGTTCAGGTAATGATCCAGGTCATTTCTGCAAATAAAAATGTTGACCCTGATATGTTGGCAATGATAGCTACTTCAGCTGCTCTTGCAATTTCTGGTGTCCCATTCAAACGTCCAATCGGTGCAGCTCGTGTTGGCTACCAAGATGGCAACTATATCATCAACCCAACATACTCTGATCTCAAAACTTCAGATCTAGATATGGTCGTAGCGGGCACTAAAGATGCTGTTTTGATGGTTGAATCACAGGCCAATGAGCTTTCTGAAGATATTATGTTGGGTGCGGTTATGCATGCCCATCAACAGTTCCAAGTAGTAATCGATAGTGTCGCTGAATTTGCTAAAGAAGTTGGTGTATCTCCACGTGAGTGGGAGGCTCCAGCTGAAAACGACTCTTTGCTTTCCGATATTCAGTCTAAATTTGGTGATCAAATCTCTGCAGCCTACCAGACTGTAGACAAGATGGAACGTTACGAAAAAATGGGTCAAATTAAGGACACTGCTGTTGAAGAACTTGGCGGCGATGACGACGACTCACCAAGCTCTGAAGAAATCAAAAACTATATTAAGAAAGTTGAAAAATCAACTGTCCGCGAACGAATTCTTGCTGGAGAGCCTCGCATCGATGGTCGTGATAGTTCGACTGTACGTGAACTTGCGATTGAGGTTGGTGTTCTTGAAAATACTCACGGCTCTGCCCTATTCACTCGAGGTGAAACGCAGGCTCTTGTGGTTACTACATTGGGGTCTAAGCGCGATGCACAGCTGATTGAAAAACTTGAAACCAATGACCGCATAGAAGACCACTTCATGCTTCACTATAACTTCCCGCCCTACTGTGTTGGCGAAACTGGGCGTGTTATGGGTGTTAAGCGTCGTGAGGTTGGCCACGGTCGACTAGCACGTCGCGGTATTACTGCATGCCTTCCGAGTATTGATGATTTTCCATATACAATCCGAGTGGTATCAGAAATTACCGAATCCAATGGCTCCAGCTCTATGGCAAGTGTCTGTGGTTCTTCGCTGTCATTGATGGATGCAGGTGTTCCGATTAAAGCTCCAGTTGCTGGTATTGCAATGGGCCTTGTAAAGGATGATGACCGCTTCACAGTTCTAACAGACATTCTAGGTGACGAAGATCATCTAGGTGACATGGACTTTAAGGTTGCAGGTACATCGCGCGGTATTAATGCCCTGCAAATGGACATCAAGATTGATGGAATCACTGAAGACATTATGTCAATCGCACTTAAACAAGCCAAAGAGGCGAGACTTAATATCCTTGGACAAATGAATCTGGTCATCTCTGAGCCGAACGAGGCCTCAAAGAATGCCCCTAAGACAAAAGTTATTAAGATACCTACAGACAAGATTCGTGACCTGATCGGCAAGGGTGGTGAAACCATCAGAGGCATCATTGCCCAATCTGGCGCCAGTATTGATGTCGATGATGACGGCAACGTTAATGTCTTTGCTAACGATGACGAGAGCTTTGAAAAGGCTGTACAGATGGTCAAGGACGTTACCGCGGTGCCGGAAGTCAACAAGGTATATACCGGCAAGGTTGCCAAGATTGTTGAGTTTGGCGCCTTCATAACAATCATGCCAAATCAGGATGGACTCCTTCACGTTTCAGAGATTGCTCACGAAAGAGTTAATAAGGTCGAGGATTATCTTAAAGAAGGTGAAGAAATAGAAGTTAAAGTGTTAGGCATTGACCGAGGTCGAATCAAACTTTCACGTAAAGTTTTAATAGATAAGTAAGTTTATTTAAAGCCACCGCAAGGTGGCTTTTTTATTTAAGTTATTAAGTTTTATAATTAATAATAAAATCAATAATAACGAACCACCCCACTTCTAGTAAGATTATTTTAAGTATTTAATGCTCAATTGGTATATTATGAAAAGCAATTGGTAATAAACCCTATTAAATATATTGAAAATTGAAAATAAAGAACTCAGAGAAACGCTTTTAGCTCCTGATGAACCAACTCCTTTTTTAATCCTTAATGCGGATGCAAATGTGCCAGTTATACTGGTTTGTGACCATGCCAGCAATATGTTCCCTCGATCTCTTGAGACGATGGGACTTGATTATCTGGATAGAGTGAGCCATATTGCGCTCGATATTGGTGCAAATGCGGTTGCCGAGTCTCTTGCAGAAAATCTTGGTGCTACTACGGTGCTCTGTCAGTATTCGCGCCTGATTGTAGACTGTAATCGTGAGCTAATGGATGATAGTGCGTTTCTTGAACATAGCGATGGTGTTGATGTACCTGGCAATCACAACCTACAAATCGATGAGAAGGAGAAACGGGCATCTGAAATCTACTGGCCCTATCACAACGCTATCAAAGACCAGATTGAACGCCTAAAGAAGAATGGCATTGATCCAGTTGTTATTTCTATTCATAGTTTCACTCCTGTTATCAATGGCAGTGACCGAGAATGGGAAATAGGTGTTCTCTGGGATAAAGACCCTGTAACGGCTGAGATTTTTTTAACTAGACTTGGCGAAGCTGGTTATTTAGTTGGCGATAATGAACCATACTCTGGTAAGGATCCTGAAGACTTCACAATTGATTATCACGCTGAATCAGCTGGATTGCCACATGTAGGTATCGAAATTTCTCAAAACCTTATTAATCATGATGACGGGATTGAACGTGTAGCGTCTGCCCTAAGTAAAATTATTAGTAAATATGCAATTCCCACGAGGCCAAAAAACATTCAAGCACAGGAATTTTTAGGATGACGATCGATATTCCACAATTTACTCTGGGAATCGAAGAGGAATATCTTTTGGTTGATAAGGAAACCAGAGGTCTCGTAGTCAATCCACCGGAATCTCTATTGAAAGAGTGCAAGGAAGTACTGGGAAATCAAGTTACCAATGAACTCTTACTATCACAAATTGAAATTGGTACAAAAGTATGCGACAACATACAAGAGGCTCGTGAGGACCTTGCTAAGTTACGCAAACATATAGTTGAAGTAACAGGTCGACACGGACTAGCTCCGATTGCTTGCTCAACTCATCCATTTAGTCGTTGGTCTGAGCAGGAGCAAACACCGAAAGACCGTTATGAATTATTGACAAATGAAATGCAGGCAGTGGCTCGGAGAATGCTTATCTGCGGTATGCATGTACATGTCGGTATTAATGATGATGATTTGCGTATTGATTTAATGAGCCAACTTGCCTATTTCCTTCCACATCTACTCGCATTATCGTGTTCTTCTCCATTCTGGAATGGTGAAAATACTGGACTCAAGAGTTATCGTCTAACTATTTTTGATAATTTACCTAGAACAGGTTTACCAACAGAATTTCAGAGCTATTCTGATTATAAGCGTCATATTGAAATCCTGATTAACGCTGGCGTCATGGAAGACTCAACCAAGCTATGGTGGGATATTAGACCAAGCGCTCGATATCCTACACTCGAGACTCGCATTATGGACGTGTGCACGAGAATAGATGATGCAATTTCAATCGCAGCCTTGCTAGTATCTACAATACGTGTTCTCTATCGCCTAAGAATCAAAAACCAACGCTGGCGTGACTACAGCTCTATGCTTATTAGGGAGAATCGTTGGCGTGCAATGCGCTATAGTTTTGATGACGGACTTATTGATTTCGGTATAGGCAGTATTGTCCCGTTTGAGGAATTGCTCGATGAATTTGTAGAGCTTGCACTAGAGGATGCAAAAATACTTGGATGTGAAAGAGAGGTTATGGAAACGAAGGATATATTGAATCGAGGAACAAGCGCCCATCGTCAACTTAAAACTTACGAATTATCGATTACTGCCGGAAAAAATAATGAGGATGCCCTGAAAGATGTGGTGGATATGCTGATTACTGAAACTGCTGAAGGTTTATGATTTAAGTATATTTTATACGCTTCATCATAATAAGAAGTGCCACCCCGTTGAGTCCCCAAATGACACTAAGCAGATACATATTAAAAGTGAGGCCTAGGTATTCTGCCAAATAGCCTACAAGGGCAGGTCCAAAAATAAAACCAGCAAAACCAAGAGTGACTAGATTTGAAACAGTCAAAGGGATTGGTTCGTCAGTTATATTGATGGCTTGGCGTATGACAATTGCAGCAAAATTTGCCGTACCAAAACCAAAAATTACCATACCGATAACAATGACATATAAATTTGATGTCATTATGCAGAGAAACAGAATAATTCCAGAAAGTATACTTAAATATCCTCCAACAAATCTCTCGCTAGAGCGTTTTATTAACTTTGAAGCTAATAGTCTTGAAACGATCTCGCCAATATTAAACACAATAATAATAATTCCTCCTAAGAATAGAGGCGCCAACAAATCTCTTGTTAACCAAAGCGCTGACCAATCAAGGATGATTCCCATAGTTGCGTAATTCATCATAAGAAGAAAACCGAAAATTAATATATTGTTTTTTGGCATCTTAAAGCTTGGAGTTTTTTCAAGGATTTCTAAATTTTTTGCTAACCCAAGCCTGAAAATAGCTATTGAACCTAGAGTCAATACTAAACCTAACAATAAAAATATTAAGCGAGGATCACTTATATTTTTTATGAAAAAGGCTGCTGCAATAGCTCCTACCAATGATCCTGCACTGAATGCTGCTTGATATAGTGGTGTAATTATTCGAGATGTTTTATTCTCAATCATGGAGATTTGAGATTGCGCGGAAGGATGAAACAATCCAACACCAATCCCAAACGGTATGTAAGCCAACAAAAATGATAGGTAATTAGGTGCTGATACTAAAATCAAAGGACAAAAAGCGATAATAAAAAGACCTAAAACCATTGAATTTTTTGTACCAATATTTGGCACAATGTATCTACCTGAAATTTGATTACTGATAAGATTTGATATACCAAAAACCAGAAGTCCTATTCCTAATTCTGATTCGGAAATTTGTAACCTTTCAATATTCCAGGGGATATAAACAAAATAAACCCCAATCTGAAACAGCATCAGGAAAGCACCAAGAAAGCAGCTAAATATGGTTCTGTTATTTGATTTATTTTCAGTCATTGATTACTTAACTATTACCCTTTAGAGAAATCAATCATTTAACTAAAAGAGCAGTTTTATCAATAGAAATACCTTGCGAGTCCTTAGGTATGAATAGGGTTTGTTTTTTTCTTGTCAATTTTAAGTTTTTTTATTGCGCTTTTAAGCGTCTTTGAATCCAAGATCCCGTCATCAACAAGCGCCTTCAATACTACATAAGTGATATAGTTAGCATTTATTTCAAAGAAGTACCTTAACTCTTGACGAGAATCTGATCGGCCATAACCGTCAGTTCCTAAAACCTCATAATGTGCTGGCACATATTTACGAATCTGTTCGGCATAATTTCGGATATAGTCAGTTGCAGCAATCACAGGTCCTTTGGATTTTTTCAAACATTCTGTAATGTATGGAATTTTTTTGTTATTACCCTCATGAAATAGATTGTCACGGTCAATAGATTGGGCTTCGCGGGTTATTTCATTAAAACTGGTAACGCTCCAGATATGGGATTTAACACCCCAATCCTTGTCAAGCATGTCTGCAGCCTTTTCGACCTCTCTAAGAATGGCACCGCTTCCCAGCAACTGAATCTCGATTTTAGATTTTCCAACTGTTTTTAAAGGATACATTCCTTTAATAATGCCCTCTTCCACCCCGTTTGGCATTGCAGGGTGAGTGTAGGTCTCATTCATTAGAGTGATGTAGTAAAAAATGTTTTCCATCTTTTCGTACATACGTTGCATGCCGTCGCGAATAATAACTGCAAGCTCATAGGCATAGGTTGGGTCATAGGAGACACAGTTTGGAATCGTATTTGCAACAATCAATGAGTCACCATCCTGGTGCTGTAAACCTTCGCCAGCCAGAGTTGTTCTACCAGCAGTACCTCCCAACAAGAAGCCTTTGGCTTGCATATCTCCGGCTGCCCAAGCAAGATCTCCAACCCTCTGAAAACCAAACTTTGAGTAATAGATATAAAACGGAATCATGGTGACATTGTGAGATGCATAGGAGGTTGCCGCGGCTATCCAGTCAGAAATTGCACCAGCCTCAGTGATCCCCTCTTGTAAAACCTGGCCCTTGATGTCTTCCTTGTACCACATCACTGTTTCAGAGTCTTCAGGTTCATAGAGTTGCCCTGAGGAAGAATAAATACCCATCTGTCTAAACAGACCTTCCATGCCAAAAGTTCTAGCCTCATCTGGAACGATAGGCACTACTCTTGGACCAAGCTTTTTATCTCTAATTAATATTGACAGAAAGCGCACGAACGCCATTGTACTCGACATTTCCTTTTTGCCGCTAGATTCTAGTAATGGCTTAAAAACTTCTAGTTTCGGTATATTGAACTTCTCTAACTCAAAACTTCTACTTGGTAAATATCCACCCAATACTTCTCGACGTTGCTTCAAGTATACTAACTCTTCGCTATCTTCATCTGGCTTATAAAAATTAAGCTCCTCTGCATCATTTTCAGTAACAGGAATGTCGAATCTTTTGGCAACTTTAATTAGAGCCTCTACGCCTAATTTTTTTTGGCTGTGAGTGGTATTTTTCCCCTCTCCTGCTTCACCCATCCCGTAACCTTTAACGGTCTTTGCCAAGATGACTGTAGGTTGACCAACATGTTCCTTAGCCTTCTTATATGCCTGATAAATCTTGTTTGGATCATGACCGCCACGGGTAAGTGCAAAAATCTCTTCATCAGACATGTGCTCAACGAGCTTTAAAAGTTCAGGATATTTCCCAAAGAAGTGTTTCCGAACGTAACCTCCATTTTTTGCTTTATAAGCCTGATATTCACCATCAACAACCTCCTCCATACGCTGCTTTAAAAGTCCAGAGGTGTCATTTGCAAGGAGTGCGTCCCATCCCCTACCCCAGATGACCTTGATGACATTCCAGCCAGCACCACGAAACATCCCCTCCAGCTCCTGTATTATCTTTCCATTACCTCGAACAGGTCCATCTAGGCGCTGAAGGTTGCAATTAATCACGAAAATAAGATTATCGAGTTTTTCCCTACCAGCCAGTGAAATCGCACCCAACGATTCCGGTTCATCGGTCTCACCGTCACCTATATAAGCCCAAACAGTTCTCTTGTCAGTCTTAATGATTTCGCGATGATGGAGGTATTTCATGAATCGTGCCTGGTAAATAGCCATAATCGGACCAAGGCCCATTGAAACGGTTGGAAATTCCCAAAAATTAGGCATTAGCCATGGGTGCGGGTAAGAGGAGAGACCTTCTTGATTAGCCTCCTGTCTAAAGTTAAGCATCTGCTCTTCAGTAATTCTGCCCTCCAAGAAGGCCCTTGAGTAGATTCCAGGAGCAATGTGTCCTTGGAAGAAGACTAAGTCAGCTCCCTGGTCCAATCCACCGCCACGATAAAAGTGATTAAAACCAACCTCATAAAGTGTAGCGCATGAGGCAAATGAAGCTATATGGCCTCCTAGCTCAGATGACACTTGGTTCGCCTTAACGACCATAATCATCGCGTTCCAGCGAATAATTGACTTAATCCTATGTTCAATCTCGTGCTTAACGACTAGTTCAGATTCCTGTTCTACCGGAATTGAGTTTAGGTAAGCAGTGTTGACTCCTTCTGGGAGATCCATTCCGTCTTCATGGGCCATGTCCATGAGTTTCTGAAGGATGTATTTTGCTCTATCTTCTCCCTCAAATCTAGCAACAGACCTGAACGCTTCCAGCCATTCCGTAGTTTCTTGGGGATCGATATCTTTTTCAGACATAAAATATAATTAAATTCAATCTAAGATGCTCTTTATTTCAATTTTCTGGGTTATTATCCCCAATAATTGAAGGTGGATTTATCTAATTAAAAACCTTAACAACACTAGACTGGCTGCCAGGGATGACAGGCCAACTAGAGTTTGAACAATATCATTGGATGGAAAAAAAAGATTCGAAATATAAGCGCCAACAAATAACGCCAACAAAGGCATAAGATAAAGTTGGCTAGCACGCAAAAAAAGTTCTTTCGATGAAATCTCTAAAGTAATGGTGTCACCTGCTTTTACACCCTTCTGTAAAGGCCTTTTAAATAGACTGAAGCCTGAAAATAAATCCGAAAGAACTCCGGTACCGCATGCACTTTTTGAAGAGCACGAATTACAACCACTCTGTCTATCAGCTTTGATGGTCATAGAGTCACGTGTTATTTCAATTACTTCAAAATCTTCTTTCATTTTCTAAAATCATTCTTTGATAAAATAGAGATTACGCATATTTTATCAACTATTTTAATGGATATTTCAAGTTCGATCTTTAAAGCATACGATATTCGTGGAATTGTTGAAAAAGAGCTGACTCCAGAAGTAGTCAAATTGATAGGCTTGGCTATTGGTAGTGAGTCGATTGCCCAAGGCGAGAGAGGCATAGTTGTCGGCAGAGACGGACGCTTGACCGGACCTATGCTATCAGAATCGCTGATATCTGGACTCGTTGAGAGTGGCTGTCATGTCGTTGATATTGGTATGGTTCCGACACCTCTGGTGTATTTCGCGACCTATACGAAGGGTGCAAGCTCAGGGGTCATGGTGACTGGCTCACACAACCCTCCAGAATATAACGGGTTGAAAATCATGATTGCCGGTGAGACACTCTCAGCTGACAAAGTCCAGAACCTGTATTCAAGAATCGTCAACCAAGAGTTTTCCTCTGGTTCCGGTTCTTCGACCTCAATCAACATTGACCAGGATTACATGGATACTATTAAGTCTGACATTGACCTAGACCGAGAGCTCAACATTGTCGTTGATTGCGGCAATGGAGTTGCAGGAAACATCGCACCTAAACTGTTTGAATCGCTTGGCGCCAAAGTTAGCAAACTTTTTTGTTTGGTTGATGGAAACTTCCCCAACCATCACCCGGACCCCTCAAATCCTGAAAACTTAAAAGATTTAATTAAAGAGGTTGTTGATACCGGTGCCGATCTGGGTCTCGCTTTTGATGGCGATGGTGACCGTTTAGGTTTGGTCGACAATAACGGCAATGTGATTTGGGCTGATCGGCAGATGATTCTCTATTCAAGGGATGTTCTGAGTCGAAAGACGGGCGCTAAAATTATCTTTGATGTGAAGTGTTCTTCCCTGCTTCCAAAGGATATTTCCGAGCATGGTGGTGAGCCAATTATGTCACGTACTGGTCATAGCTTTATAAAAAATAAACTCAAGGAAACAGATGCAGAACTTGGGGGAGAGATGTCAGGACACATCTTCTTTAACGATCGCTGGTATGGTTTTGATGACGCTCTCTATACTGGAGCCAGGCTACTAGAAATAATTTCCAAAACTGACAAAACCTGCAGTGAAATATTTGCCGAATTTCCTGGCAGTGTTAGTACACCAGAGATTAATATTCATTTTGATGAACAAGGTCAACAGTATGATGCCATGGAGTTACTTTCCAACAGCGTTGACTTTCCAGGTTCTGAGATTAACACCCTTGATGGCGTCAGAGTTGACTATGAAAATTGCTGGGGACTAGTTAGAGCGTCGAACACCACTCCTTGTTTAGTTTTGCGTTTCGAGGGTAATGATATTGACTCACTTAATGAGATAAAAAATAGCTTCAAAGAATGGCTTGAAAATAATAACATTCCGGCAAAAAATCTCTAGCACTATAGTTAATCATTAAGTATCTAGGGAAAGTCTAAATGGCACCATTGGAGAGCGAGAAAATCCAAATCTAAGATAGAAACGGTGAGCATCCTCGTTATCATCATCAGTCAGTAATGTGATACGTTTACAACCCTTCTGCTTAGAAAAATTAAGTGCATATGATAGGAGCTCTGAACCTACCCCGTCACCTCTGTATTTAGGCAAAACCACAAAATCCTCAAGTATTCCTACCCTTTCTCCAAGCGCTGTAGAAATTGTATAAAGGATACTCACCATCCCTATCACCTTGTCAGAGTGCCGAGCAACTAAAATAACACCAATTGCTTCGTTATTTAGAATCTTTCTCAGCCCACTTCCTTGTAATTCGTGATTGGGCTCAAATTCAGACTCCTGACTAAATAAAACATCTAGCAGGATACAAAGTTGCGGTATGTCAGTTAAATCAGCTTGATTAATTTCCATAGATAAAGAACTATTTGAACATATAATTTAATTAAAAAAATTGATATAACTATTATTGAAAAAATACTGTATAAATGCTCTTCTTTAGATACTCAATTATAAATACTTTTGAATTATATAATTGCAATGAATTCGGAGACAAATAATGGCTGATAATTTAAAACTCACGCTATCGGATCGCTTAAGAAAATCTCCATATTACGAAGCGACGCTACGTTCTGGAGCTAAAAGCTTTACAGTCTACAACCACATGCTTATACCTGTCGTTTATGAGGGTACAGATGATGACTACTGGAATCTGATTAACAATGTTACACTCTGGGATGTTGCCGCTGAACGTCAGGTTGAGATTACCGGAAATGACGCCTACCGTTTCGTTGAATATATCACACCAAGAGACCTTTCCAGCCTTGAGATTGGTCAGGGCAAGTACGCTCTAATCACTGATGAGAATGGTGGTGTCGTCAATGACCCCATCATACTTCGTTTGGGTGAGAGCCATTTTTGGCTTTCAATCGCGGACAGTGACGTTCTTCTGTGGACTAGAGGGCTAGCCTGTGGCCTTGGCTGGGATGTCCAGATTAATGAACCTGACGCCTCCCCATTGGCTATCCAGGGACCCAATAATTTACCCTTAATGGTAGACCTTTTTGGTGACTGGGTTAAAGAAATTAAATATTTCTTTTTTAAGGAAACTGAGCTAAACGGGATACCATTAATTGTTCAGCGCTCAGGTTGGAGCAAACAGGGTGGCTTTGAACTCTACCTAAGAGATGGCTCTCAGGGTGGAAGACTCTGGGATATGGTTATGGAAGCGGGCAACAAGTACGACATCAAACCAGGCTCTCCAAACAACATTGAAAGAGTCGAGTCAGGCCTTTTCTCTTGGGGTAATGACATGGATCTAAACACTAATGCACTTGAATTACCGCTCGATAAATTTTGTCAGCTCGACAAGAATGCTGAATACTTGAGTCGTGATGCACTCCATAAAATTAGATCTGAAGGGGTTACCAGAATGGTGGTTGGTTTAATTGTTGAAGGTGAAGCGTTTGATGGTGGTTGCGCAAGCCCATGGGAAGTTAAAAATAACAGTAAAGTTTGCGGAAAAGTCACCAGCGCTGCCTACTCACCTAGATTGAAACTTAACATAGCCATTGCAACGATAGATAAAGGTTCTAACGCTATCGGTTCAAAAGTTGATGTGGATACTCCCTGGGGCTCAAGGCTAGCAACAGTAACGAACTTACCGTTCAATAAAAACTTATAAGGCATCATCATAACTCAATGAATGTGATATTCTGTATCTCTAGTTAATACTGCTTGGAGACTTTTATGCCTAAAATGCTAGTCCCTCTGGCCGAGGGCTTTGAGGAAATAGAGGCTATCACAATTATTGACGTCTGTAGACGGGGTGGCATTGATGTCACTGTTGCTGGAGTCACTGGAATGACCATCAAAGGTGGCCAGGGAATAGAAGTTGCCTCTGACTGTCTAATAGACTCAGTTGACATAAATTCTTACGATATGATTACTCTACCTGGAGGCTTAGCAGGAACTCTGGTGCTTAGTGAAAGTGAAAATGTTCAATCGATCCTTAAGCAAATGAAAGAACAGGGTAAATACATAGGTGCCATCTGTGCAGCACCTCTAGCACTCCACACTGCAGACGTTTTAAATGAAGAATTTACTTGCTATCCGAGTATCGAAAATCAAATAAGAACAGAAGGCTATCATTACGACCAATCTACCATTATTGATGGCAAAGTGATGACTTCTCAAGGGGTCGGAACTGCTATAGATTTCGCTCTTAAAATTGTCAGAGAACTTCAAGGAGAATCCTCATTTAGAGAACTCAAAGAAAGTATTTTGGCGTAAAGCTTACCTCACACATCACACGAAATTTGGACTTTTATCATTTCTATATTTATACTAGGTTTAAATTGATATTGAAATTATAAAAATCGAATGGAACAAGCTAAAATCGTACAAAACTTTGGACGCAATTTACGCTTCAAGCCATCACATGTCTACTCTCCAATCAATAAAGATGAGTTGATTGATATACTTGAAAAACATAAAAGCGACAAAATCCGAGTTGTTGCTTCAAAGCACTCATGGAGTGGTTTAATCAAAACAGAAGACGTACTAATCGATATGAATCATTTCGACTACGTCAAAATCCAGGAAAATGATCATAAAACTAGCGTTACTGTAGGTGCTGGTTGTAAAGTTAAAAAGTTGTTAGCAGACCTAAACCGAAAAGGACTAACCATACCCTCAGTTGGTTTAATTGACCAGCAAACGATTGCTGGTGCAACGGCTACAGGTACTCATGGTTCTGGAAAACATAGTCTTTCACACTATATCGAGTCACTACAATTAGCTTGTTTCGCTGAGAACGGTGAATCTGCACAGATTGTAGATATTACTGAAGGGGTTGAACTTCAGGCGGCAAGATGTTCTCTTGGCTGTCTTGGGGTTGTTGTTGAGATGAAATTGCCTTGTATTCCGCAATATTTTGTTCAAGAGAAGGCTACATTTTGTGAAACAATCGAAGAGGTGCTTATATTGGAGAAAAAAGCTCCCTTGCAGCAGTTTTTTTTAATACCGCACTCTTGGAAATTTTTTGCCCAAGAGCGACTAGTTTCTCTTGAACTACGGCGTCGAGGGTTTGCTGCTATTTATCGCATATATTGGTTTCTTGTTATTGATCTCGGTATGCATTTGGTGTTGAAGTTTCTTGTATCAATTCTTCGAAGCAGACGATTAGTCCACACCTTTTTTCGTTCCATTGTTCCCTCTCTTGTATTTCATAATTGGATAGTGACCGATCGAAGTGACCGCGCCCTAGTTATGAAACATGAATTGTTTAGGCATTTAGAGCTTGAGGCTTTTGTCGTGCGTTCTCATGTAGTTGAAGCAGCTAGTTTTGTTAAAGATATTTTGCAGTACGCAGACGACGGCAATCATCAGCTGTCTGACTCTACTAATGAGCTGATACAAAAAACACAGCTGTTTGACTCATTATCTTTAATTAAGGGGTCCTTTACACATCACTACCCGATCTGCTTTCGTAGGATAATGCCGGACGACACTTTAATATCTATGGCATCAGGAGTATCTGAAGATTGGTATGCTATTAGCTTTATTACTTATGTCGAACCAAGAGAAGAATTTTATGCATTGGTAACTTTTTTAGCAAATAGCTTGTTTGAGCTTTTTCAGGCACGTATTCATTGGGGTAAATGGTTCCCGCAAACCAGTGAAAATGTGAATCAACTTTACCCAAAAGTCGATTCATTTCGTGATGTCTGTTCTAGATATGATCCAAATGGTGTTTTTCGTAATAGCTTTACTGAAAGTAAATTGGGTCTCTAGATTCATTGTTATATTGATCAAGCTAATTAGAGCGCCCTAAACATTTTTATGTGGTCAATTCCAGCTTCTTTGTAAATCTCACCGACACAAACAAAGTCAAGATCTAAATAGAAACTATGAGCATGCCATTGCGAGGACAACCAAACCTTTTCTAGAGTCATATCCTCGGCCCACTTAACGAGCTCTCTCATAATTAACTTACCTATTCCAAGGCCTCGGTGATTCTTTAGGACTGCTACCCTGCCAATATGACCATCATCTAGTATTCTGCCAGTACCTATTGGCAGACCATCAACAAAAGCCAAAACGTGTTTCGCCTCTCCATCAAGGCCATCAATTTCGAGTTCCTCTGGGACATTCTGCTCGTCAACAAAAACCTCATACCTTATTGCACAGATATCTTTAGTATGGGATTCATAGTCACAAATTATAGATGTAATATTCATTGAAAATAATCCTGTCTACCAGTTGACAAAAAATAGGTTTATTGCAAGAGCAAAATATATTAAAGCTGCCAGTATGTTTAGGTTTTTGTTTACCGTTTTTGATTGCTTAAGGAAGTTTTCAAGAAAGCTCGCTAGATATGCAATCAAGGTAAAGACACAAAGCGCACTGAGGATAAATAGCAGTCCAAGTAAGAATATTTGGATGGTGACGTTGTCGTTACTGGTGTTTACAAACTGAGGCAGAAAAACCAAAAAAAAGAGCGCCACTTTTGGATTGGTTAGATTCATTACAACACCAGTAAGGTAATAGGACCGATTGGTACTGTTTTTGTCAGTTCCACCTAAATTTAACTCTTTGTTTTGAACCGCAAGCCATGCAAGATAAAGAAGGTAGAATGCACCAATGATTTTCAGTCCATTAAAAGCAATGGCACTGGTTTGAAAGATAACGCTAACGCCTATCGCAACAAGGATTGTGTGGCCTATCAAGCCTGTACATAGGCCAAGTGTGGTGTAAAAACCAACCCTCCAACCCTTTAAAGCTGAATGACTCATAACAAAGATATTGTCGGGACCAGGGACTAGACTTAAAATTACCGAAGCGGTAACAAAAGCGATTATTGTTTCAGTACTTAATACTTCAAACATTTACCGGCCTCATAATGTACTATTTACTAAAAACATCAGAGGGGTTTCGATAAGCTTTAAATTCAATGGCATTGCCAGAATAGTCCTCAAAAAACATGGTCACTTGCTCTCCTGGTGAATCTTTAAATCGGATATATGGTTCAACAATAAATTTAATACCTGCTGATTGAAGTTTATCAGCCAAATCATAAAAACTGTTCCAATCTAGAACACAACCA
The DNA here is from genome assembly GCA_902512485.1 of uncultured Gammaproteobacteria bacterium. GTDB lineage: Bacteria > Pseudomonadota > Gammaproteobacteria > PS1 > Pseudothioglobaceae > Pseudothioglobus. Next base: position 625 of record CABXJL010000007.1, on the reverse strand, counting down.
AAGTGAGGCATGGGTACATCAATATCATCCACCTCTGAGTTGGTTTTGCTTCTTTTAACCACCTCTCCAACATGAAGCGAGAGCTGATTGCCAAAAAAATTAAAGTCAACCCAGTTTTCTGTGCTTCTGCCTTCTTGGCATCCCAAAAGATCGCCATAGAAGCTTCTTGCAGAATCAAGATCGCTAACTGTATAAGCTAGATGAAAAACATTCATAAATTAAGCTCCATCAAATTATCAAATAGTTAGTGCTGAAATATCAAGATTTATCTCGCTTGCAGTTCCAGCAATAATCGAAGGTTTCATCGTTCATTTCAAGGCATTCATGACACTGCCACATCGCTGTCTTCAGTTCAACATCGAGCGACTCAATAATCTTTATCGATGAGTCTAAATCGTCATCATCTACAATCCATACTTCCGGCCATGTATCGATCGGGGCCAAACCGCCTGCAGCGCTCGAAGCATACTCCTTATTCACAACAACTTCAATTCCATGATCGCTCAAAATGTTCCTCACATTAAGAACCATTAAGCGATTTTCATGAGTATATACAAGCTTCATAAGGTTATTAACAATTAATCGTTTTGAAGTCCTTAGCAGAAGTTTGATGCCTTTTAGCTTA
>CABXJL010000006.1:0-35607 GCA_902512485.1 uncultured Gammaproteobacteria bacterium | reverse complement strand
ATTAACTGCCACAATCAATTTGATGCTTCTTGCGGTTTTGGCGGAGTAAGAGAATCTGGATTTGGTCGCGAAGGTGGCAAGGAAGGTCTTTTTGAATACCTTAAACCAAAATCCTTAACCCCTACTAAAAAGTTAAAAGCTGCCACCATAAAGCAAAAAACAAGTAGCAATGAAACTATTGACCGCACCTTAAAATTCTATATTGGCGGTAAACAGGTAAGACCAGATGGTGGTCATAGTATTGCCACTTACAACGCTGATGGTAGTTTAGCAAGTTTGGTTGGCTCAGGAAACCGTAAAGATATTCGAAATGCAGTAAGTGCAGCAATTAAAGCTAATTCTTGGAGTACCCAAAACGGTCATCTCAGAGCTCAAATTATCTATTTTCTAGCTGAAAACTTAGCACTTCGTGAGTCTGAATGGATAAAGCGCTTACAAGATTTATGTGGAATCACCAAAAAAGAGGCAAAAACTGAATTTAATGCCAGCTTGAGCCGACTATTTAGCTATGCAGCATGGTCCGATAAATATGATGGCGCTGTTCACAACGCACCTTATCGTGGCGTAACGATGGCTTTACCTGAAGCCATCGGAGTATTGGCACAAATCGCTCCTGAAGAAAAACCCTTGCTAAGTACAGTATCTTTGATTGCACCCGCTATAGCTATGGGTAACCGAGTTGTTTTAATTCCTAGTCAGCGCTACGCCGGTGTCGCCTTGGAATTAGTTCAAACATTTGAAACCTCAGATATTCCTCCTGGAGTAATAAATATAGTAACTGGCAACAAAGGTGAATTGGCTGAGCAGTTAGCTGGCCACGCCGAAGTAGATGGAGTTTGGTGTTGGTCTGACAACGAAACGGTTGCCAAAGTTGAGACTACTAGTGCCACTGACTTAAAGCGTTTATGGGTTCATCAGGACGGTGATCGTAATTGGCTGGACCCTCAACAAGGCGAAGGTTTGGAATTTCTGCGTAACGCCACAGAAGTGAAAAATATTTGGACTCCATACGGTGACTAACTGGTAGATTTATGAGTGAAAAATTCCTACCACAAGAACTGATTCGTAAAAAACGCGATGGACTCAGTCTAAGCCATTCAGAGATTGGTTTTTTAGTTAAAGGTATTAGTAATGAAAGTCTTACTGATGCCCAGTTAGGAGCGTTTGCTATGGCAGTATTTCACTGTGGAATGAACATGGAAGAGCGTGTCAGTCTAACGCAACATATGATGAATTCAGGTGAAACACTTAAATGGCATGATTTAGGTCTCGACGGTCCTGTTATCGATAAGCATTCGACTGGAGGAGTGGGAGATAAAATCAGCTTGATGCTTGCACCTATTGTTGCAGCATGTGGTGGCTACGTTCCAATGATATCCGGGAGAGGTTTGGGGCATACCGGTGGAACTTTGGATAAGTTAGAAAGTATTCCAGGCTACAATGGCGCTCCAGATAACACCAAATTTAGAACATTGGTACAAAAAGTTGGTTGCGCTATTATTGGTCAAACTGATAAATTAGCACCAGCTGACCAGCGCTTTTATGCCACAAGAGATGTGACCGCTACAATAGAGTCTATAGAACTAATTACCGCATCTATACTGTCTAAAAAACTTGCCTCTGGGCTCGATGCCTTGGTGATGGATATAAAGACTGGAAATGGAGCTTTTGCCGCTGACTACAGTATGGCTCAAGAGTTGGCCCAGAGTATTGCAGATGTCTCAAGCAGTGCCGGGGTTCCAACCCGTTGCCTAATCACGGACATGAATCAAGTATTAGGCTACAACGTGGGTAATGCCACAGAAGTACAAGAATGCATTGATTTATTGATTGAACCAAAAAAGGCTAATGAACGTTTACTACAACTAACACTCGAGCTAGCTGCACAAATGTTACAGTTAAGTGGCATCGAATCTGAACTAGTAGCTGCTAGAACAAAATCTCAAGAGGCTTTATTTTCGGGTCAAGCAGCACAGGTATTTGGACAAATGATTCATGCCCTAGGAGGACCAGTTGACTTATTAGAAAAAACTGATGACTACTTGGTCCCAATGCCTATTATTAACCCTATATTATCGAAATCTTCTGGCTACATAACTGAGATGGATGTTCGTGCTGTTGGTTTAAATATGATACACCTGAAGGCTGGAAGAACCAAGGCTAGTGACTCAATAGATCATGGTGTAGGTTTGACCGATATCGTTAGCATTGGCCAATGGGTCGATACTGGACAACCTTTAGCCTATGCACATGTTCGTAATAATGATCAAGTTCATTATTTGCAAGAAACATTACCTTCAACCGTACAATTCAGTGAAAACCCTCCCGAAACAATACCTCTGGTGTATGAAATATTGTCATCAAACAAAGAGTGAAAAAATCGTGAAACGAGCAATCATTTTAGTACTTGATTCCCTAGGTTTAGGTGCAAGTGCTGACGCTCATCGATATGGTGATAAAGGTGCAGACACTCTAGGCCATATTGCTGAAGCTTGCGCCGACGGTAATGCAGACAACAATCAACGCCAAGGACCGCTAAACATACCTAATTTACTTAGGTGGGGTTTAGGTGCTGCTGCTAATGCCAGTCGTGGAAAACCTTTACCTGTGGCTAATGTTGTTCCTCAAGGTGCTTATGGTTACGCCCGTGAAGTGAGTGCCGGTAAAGACACTCCAAGTGGTCATTGGGAAATTTGCGGCTTGCCGGTTCCTTTTGAGTGGGGAACATTTCCAAACCAAGAAAACTGCTTTCCTTCATCACTACTTCAGAATCTCATAACTCAAGGTCAAATTGGTGGCACCTTAGCTAATAAGCATGCTTCCGGTACAGAAGTCATCAAAGAGTTTGGTGAGGAACATTTGGAAACCGGTTTTCCTATTTGTTACACATCTGCTGATTCAGTATTTCAGATTGCCGCTCATGAAAATTCTTTCGGCTTGGGGCGTCTTTATGAACTATGCAAGGTAGCTAAGCGTCTTGTCGACCCATTGGATATTACCCGAGTTATTGCAAGGCCATTTATTGGCACTTGTAGTGATGATTTTGAGCGCACCGCTAACCGTCGCGACTTAACAACTCCACCAAATAACTTAACTTTATTAGATTTTATTCAAGCTGCCGGTGGACAGGTTGTTTCTGTAGGAAAAATTTCAGATATTTTTGCTAATCAAGGCGTTAGTTATACTGTTAAAGGTTCTAACAACATGGCTTTGATAGATCAATTATTATCACAAATGAAGCTAACTCAAGAAGGATTAATATTTGTCAATTTAGTGGACTTCGATACTAAGTTTGGACACCGACGTGATGTTGCGGGCTATGCGTTGGCTTTGGAACAACTCGATAAACGTATAGTTGAGATTGAAGACCAACTGACTCCTAATGATCTGGTACTTATTACTGCCGATCATGGTTGCGACCCAACTTGGCCAGGTAGTGACCATACTCGCGAACATGTACCGGTAGTATTTTATGGAAGTCAAGTTAAAAACAATAACTTAGGTGAAAGATCTAGCTTTGCTGATATGGGTCAAACAATAGCGAATCATTTAGAGTTAGATCCTCTCCCATTTGGTAAGAGCTGTCAATTAATATAGAGCTGATAAATACAGATGAAATTAATACACCAAAAAATCCGTCAAATACCTAAGGTTGAACTCCATAGTCATCTCGAGGGAACTATCCAGCCTTCATTAGTTAAACAGATTGCAAAACGCAATAATATAATACTGAGGGATGGTTTATTCACTCCACAAGGAGGCTTTGCCTGGAATGATTTTGTCTCTTTTTTACAGGCTTATGACGAAGTAAGTTCTTGTCTACTCTACAGCAAAGACTATCGAGATATTACCTATGATTACCTTAAATACTGTGCACTTGAGGGAACAATTTATGCTGAAACATTTATATCTCCAGACCACGCTGCTGAAATGGGTATGAGTTATGAAGATGTTCTGTCAGGCTGTGCCCAAGGGATTGATGACGCTGAAAGAGAGTTTGGCATCATAGGGCGAATTATCGTCACTTGTGTTCGTCATCTAGGGCCACAGCAGGCGGTAAGAATTGCACAAATCATGGTCGATGAGCCACACCCTTATATTGTCGGTTTTGGTATGGGTGGAGATGAATCCCAATACGCTGCATCAGATTTTGCTCCTGCTTATCAAATCGCCATCGATGCTGGCTATCCTTGCACTGTTCATGCAGGTGAAGTTTGTGGCCCCGAAAGTGTATGGGATGTAATTAACCACCTAACAATGATAAGCCGTATCGGTCACGGTGTTCGCAGCGCTGAAGACGCTGAATTAATTAAAACTTTGGTAAATCGTAAAATATCTTTAGAAATCTGTCCAGGAAGTAATTTGGCTTTGGATTTGTATCCTGACTGGAAAAGTCATCCTCTAAATCATATTCTTGAAGCAGGTATTAGCGTTAGCCTAAACTCAGACGATCCACCATTTTTTAATACCAGTGTCGGCAAAGAGTATCAAAATGGATTTGAACACTTTAATCTCGATTTAAAACAGCTAATTCAAATTTCTCACATGGCTATGGAATCCTCGTTCGCAGATACTAAAACTAAAGCTCAGTTAATTAAGCAAATCAACGAATGGTCAATTGACTAAAATTAAAATAAAATAAATTTATAATGAATTAATTATTAATCGGAATTGCATTATGTCTATAACAAAGAAATATATTACAGCGGATGAATTACTTCTCGATTCATTTAAACTCGGTGTGGATATCTATAATAGTGGCTTCAGACCAAATTTTATTGTAGGTGTGTGGCGTGGAGGCACCCCAGTGGGTATCGCCATTCAAGAAATACTGGCTTATCTAGGCAATGAATCTGATCATATTGCTATAAGGACTTCCTCGTATATTGGTATTAACAATCAATCAAAAGAGGTTCGCGTTCATGGTATAGACTATCTTATTAGCAACATGAATGCTGAAGATAGTCTACTTTTGGTTGACGATGTGTTCGATTCAGGAAGAAGTATTAAAGCAATACTAGACACTCTAAATGAAAAGGCAAGAAAAAATATACCTCACGATGTTCGTGTGGCGATGCCTTGGTATAAACCCGAAAGAAACATCATTGATATAGTGCCAGATTACTATATTCATGAAACAGATGACTGGTTGGTCTTTCCTCACGAAATGGATGGTCTCACAGAAGAGGAAATATTTACCAATAAAAAGAATATGAAAGAGATTTTATCTCAAATAAGTACTAAATAGTTTTAACCTTTTTTGAAGTATTCTCGATAGCTAAATCTTTAATACAGCGCCAAAAGATAGTACTAGGAGAAGGAGTAGTTTTTTCATTCTAAATCACTGAAAAGAACCCTAGTTTTTTTGCCTCTTTAATAAAGTCTTCTGGAACAGGTACAACCTGAAACCAACTACAAATGAACTCGTCACTCTGACCAGAATAATCAATATCATGAAGGTGATCAGTCAATTGACTATCTGCAAAACCTAAGCCAGTCAAACTAGATAATATAAATGTAAATAGAAATTTACGCATAAGAGCATTGTAGATTAATTCAAATTCAGTATATACCTATAAGACAACTAAGGTCAAACTTCATCTCATGTGTGAGGGGGAGTTTAACTAGTTTTTTTTTTAACTAGCTAAATTTAAAAGACTGACTTAATTAAGTCCCATAAGCCATAAAATATGGCCAACCATATGAGTCCCTTTATCAGAAAAAACATAAAGGGCAAGATAATGAGTAGCCATTTATTTTTTATGCGTTTTTTAAAATAGTTAATCATTAAAGTGGCAGGCTACTTCATGGCTACTTGAAGCTTCTTTGAGTTCGGGCTTCTCCTGAGAACAAATGTCCTGCGCTTTTTTGCAACGAGTGCGAAAAACACAGCCTGATGGAGGGTTTATCGGTGATGGTAAGTCCCCTTCTATTAAAATTAAATTCTTGTTTTTCTCAATTATTGGATCTGGAATTGGAACTGCAGAAATCAACGCTTGAGTATAAGGATGTCGTGGATGATTATATATATCTTCACTTTTAGCGAGTTCAACCATATTACCCAAATAAAGAACCATAATTTTGGTACTGATATGCTTCACAATGCTTAAATCATGGGCGATAAATATTAGAGTCAAATCCATCTCTTTTTGTAAGTCCATTAGTAGATTTATTACCTGAGCCTGGATGGAAACATCTAGCGCTGAAACCGGTTCATCACAAATAATTAACTTAGGCTTTAAGATTAATGCTCTTGCTATACCGATACGCTGACATTGGCCACCCGAAAATTCATGAGGATAACGATTAATAAGGTTTTCTAGTAAACCCACCTTATTCATTACATCCTCAACTCTTGCTTTAATATCTGCCTTTGAAGTTTTTGGGTAATGTGTTTTTAAAGGTTCTGCAATAATCTCTCCAATAGTCATTCGAGGATTAAGGCTTGCAAGTGGATCTTGAAAGATCATTTGGATTTCTTTTCGATGTTTTCTCATTTCGGTTTTTTGAAGAGCTAATAAGTCTTTACCAAACCACAAAACTCTTCCTGTTTCAGAAGGCACCATGCTGATTATTGCACGTGCTAAGGTAGATTTACCGCATCCTGACTCACCCACTATGCCAAGCGTTTCACCTGACTTTAATTCAAATGAAACTCCATTTACTGCCTGTAATTTTTTTCGTTTTGTCCAAGGCATATCTCCTTCACTGGAAACATCAAAATGCACCTTTAGGTTTTCAACTTGCATTAAAGTTTCATCATTCATAATAATTCCTCAAATGCTACATGACAGGCTCTGAAGTGGTTATTTCCTCCTGTCTCAAGTAGTTCTGGAGTTTGAGTAGAACAAATGTCTTGTGAAAATTTACAACGCGGCGAAAACGGGCAGCCTACAGGGTCCAACATCGCATCTGGAGGATTACCTTGTATCGTTTTTAGTTTATCTGCGTTGTCGTCAAGTCGAGGAACTGCACTTATCAATCCTTGAGTATATGGATGACTAGGTCTTGCATAGATAAGCTCAGTTGTAGCAATTTCCATCACCTGTCCACCATACATTACTAATGTATCATCACTATTACCTGCTACAACACCAAGGTCATGAGTGATTAAAATAATCGAGGTACCAAACTCTTTTTGAATATCGGATAGTAAATGCATTATTTGAGCTTGGACTGTAACATCAAGAGCGGTTGTAGGCTCATCAGCAATTAACAATTTAGGGTTACAGAGTAGAGACATTGCAATCATTACGCGTTGCCTCATACCTCCTGAAAATTCATGAGGATACATTCTGATGAGGTTTCTAGCTTCCGGTATTTGAACTGCATCTAACATACTAATTGATTGCTGAATTGCATCAGTTTTCGACAATCCTTTGTGATGTATTAAGACTTCAGTCATTTGCTCAGAGACTTTCATATATGGATTAAGGCTGGTCATCGGATCCTGAAAAATCATTGCTATCTTTTCAGAACGAATAAGGTTTAGCTCTGAAATAGAAAGGTTAAGAATTTCTTGATCTTCAAATTTCACGCTTCCAGTGGCACGACCATTTTGATCCAACAAACCCATCATCGCAAAAACCGTCTGACTTTTTCCACTTCCAGACTCACCAACAATTGCTAAAATTTCACCTTCTTCAAGAGAGAAACTAACATTATTAACTGCACGAACGATTCCGTCAGCTGTATTAAATTCGACGTTTAAGTTTTTTACCTCAAGAAAACTCATTATTAGTTACCTTTCCTTTGGGTCGAGTGCATCACGAAGACCATCACCAATAAAATAGATACAAAATAGAGTAACAATAAAGAATGATAGCGGTACAAGTAGTTGCCATTCAGTATCGTAATTGATTGTGCCAGCACCTTCAGAAATTAGTGCGCCCCAACTGGTTTTTGGCTCTTGAACTCCGAGTCCTAGAAAAGAGATAAAACTTTCTGCAATAATAATGCCCGGGACTAGGAGTGTTGCATATACAGCAACAATGCCTAAAAGGTTTGGAACAATATGTCTCATTATAATTTTATAATCACTGACACCAGTTGCCTGAGCAGCTTCAATGAACTCCTTATTCTTAAGATTCAGAGTTTGACCACGAACGATACGGCTCATATCTAACCAAGACAAAAGACCAATACCCACAAAAAGCATGATAATTGATCGACCAAAAACAACCAAGAGAAGAATTAAAACAAACATGAATGGGATTGCCATTAGTATGTCAACTATACGCATCATAATTTGATCAGTTCTACCACCTATATAACCTGAGGTTGCACCATAAAGTGTGCCTACCACAACAGCAATAGTTGCACCGACAATACCAACCATAAGAGAAATCTGAGTACCCTGAATAACACGTGAATAGAGATCACGACCGAGATCGTCAGTTCCGAAGTAGTGACCAGTTTCAATCGAAGGCATACCTAGAGTTGCTGCTGAACCCATAGTATTCCAATCAATTTGTTCATATGTCCAGACCGCAAAGTACGGCCCTACAAAAGAGAACAAGACAATTAATACCAAAATAACAAGACTTGTAATTGCAGCTTTGTTGCGAATAAACCTTGTTCTCGCATCAGCCCATAAAGAGCGGCCTGAAGTTTGTTCTTCAGTAGCTAAATTTTCGGCTAATTTAACAATTTTATTTTTGTTTGCTACAATCATTTCAAATTTCTCAGTACCTTATTTTTGGATCTATCCAAGCATAAAGAAGGTCAACAATTAAACTAAACAAGATTGTCAGAGCACCTACCAAAATAGTAATCCCCATCATTACCGCATAATCACGATTAAAAGCAGCATTTACGAAAAAATAACCCATTCCACCTGTTGAAAAAAAGATATCAATAAGTACTGAACCCGTAATAAGACCAACAAATGCTGGACCTAGATATGAAATAACTGGAAGCAATGACGGTTTGAATACATGACGGAAAAAGATTGTTTTTGTCGGAAGCCCTTTTGCTCTAGCTGTGCGTATATAGTTTGCGTTTAGAACTTCCAACATCGAAGAACGGGTTATTCTTGCAATTGAGGCCATATAACTAGTTGATAGAGCAATAACTGGCATTACTAGATATTCCCAATCACCGCCATGCCAACCACCACCAGGCAACCATCCAAGCCATAAGGTAAAAACAATAATCAGTAGCGGTGCCATGACAAAATTTGGCAATACTTGTGCGCCAATTGAAACCCCCACGGCAAAGTAATCGACCCATGTATTTTTGCGGATTGCCGCTATTGCTCCGAGTGAAATACCTACACTTATTGCAACAACAAAGGACCAAAAACCATACTTTAAGGTTATTGGAAAGCCCTGACCGATAATTTCATTAACAGTGCGACTATGATATTTATACGAAGGTCCAAAATCGAACTCTGTCAATATACCCCAAAGATAGGTTGTCATTTGACGCCATATAGGTTGGTCTAGTCCATATTTGGCCTCAATATTTGCAAGGACCTGTGGGGGTAGAGGTTTTTCTGAAGTGAATGGACCACCTGGAGCGGCATGCATTAAATAAAAGGTTACTGCTATAAGAATTAGTAGTGTCGGAATAGCAATCCCAATTCTTTTAATGATATAGTTAAGCATATCCTAAATCGATGGTAAAAAAATATCTGCGAGTATTGTACCGCACAAAAAAAAACACCGCACATTAAGTGCGGTGTTTTCATTAACTACAAAATGCTAGTCTGCAACTTTATATAAATCACGTGAGTAAACGTTCTGCTCAACGTTGTTGAAAGGCCAGCCTTTAAGATTACTTCTAAGCATAAACACACCCGTATAGTGATATACAGGGATTATAGGCATTTCGTTTGCCATAATCTCTTCAACACGTGTGTAGTTGCTTGTTGCATCAGACATAGTCCTAGCAGATGTCATCAATTCATCAACTTCAGCGTTGCTGAATTTGCCATCATTGTAACCTGAAGGTGTTGTCATCAAGTCAAGGAATGTAGATGCTTCGTTATAGTCACCACACCATCCACCTCGAGCTACATCAAAGTTTTGGCCGCCTCGAGTCTTCAAGAATGTTTTCCACTCTTGATTAGCAAGTGTAGCTTCAGCACCCAAAGTCTCTTTCCACATTTGTTGTGCTGCAATTGCTATCTTCTTATGACCTTCTGAAGTGTTATACATATACTCAAACTTCAGTGGATTATCAGGTCCATAACCAGCCGCAGCCATTAACTCTTTAGCTTTAGCATTACGCTCATCCTGAGACATCTGTCCAAATGCAACTGCCGGTACTTCAAATCCTGCAGTGGCGCCAGGGGTAAAGGTGAATGCTTGGATCTGTCCACCTTGAAGGACCTTATCAGTAACTACTGAGCGGTCAAGTGCATAAGACAAGGCCTGGCGAACACGAACATCTTTAAATGCTTCTGGTCCACTAGGTGACAAGTTAAATGTCATGTAGTATGTACACAATCTAGGGAATGAAATAGCCTCATCTGGATATTCAGCCTTTAATCGTGGATACTGTCCAGATGGAATTGCTCCCTTGTCTGTCTCTCCAGCTTCCCAACGCGTAAAGTCAGTATTCTCATCATTGATGACTAGTGTTACGACTTTATCAATAATGGTAGCATCATTGTTCCAATACATTGTATTGCGTTCACGAGTCGCAGTTTCGTTTGGAATATGTTCGGTCAGAACATAAGCACCATTACCAACTATATTTCCTGGTTTAGTCCAGTTATCACCAAACGTTCTCACAGTCCACTGAGGACTTGGAAATGTAGAAGCATGAGTTGTCATTGCAGCAAAATACGGCAACGACGCTGTCAATCGCACTTCTAGAGTGTGATTGTCAAGCGCTCTAATTCCTAAAGCTTCTGGTGATGATTCACCTGACATAACCGCACCAACATTTTCGAGTGCCATAATATCAGCAAACCAAGAATAAGGTGAGGCAGTTGCAGGATCAGCTAGACGACGCCATGAGTATACAAAATCATGAGCTGTAACTGGATTACCGTCGGACCATCTTGCATTATCTCGAAGTGTAAATGTATAGACATCTTTAGCGTCATTGGTTGTATAGCCAGTAGCAACACCTGGTATTAAATTACCATCAGCGTCCTGGTTCATCAAACCTTCAAAAAGGTCACGAACAAAATAAGATCCTGAAACATCTTCTACCATTTGAGGATCTGCTGTAGTAAATTCATCCAACAAACTGTATGTAAATGTCTGATCATCAGCCAGTGCTTCGCCTGTTACTGGGTGCGTTCCCGCTGCAAACACCGATGATGCTGCAAAGGTCGCCAATACAAAGCCCACTGCCAATGATTTTGGCAAATAGTTCATATATTTCTCCTTAATTAAATAAAAACAATATCCTTCATAAATTAATGAGGATAAACAGAAGTTTATATTATTTTTTTAAGTTTGTATTATCTTTTTTAGATATTTAGCCCAACCACAAAAGCTTTTTCACATTATTCAATCTAGCTTAAAAGGACTTTGAGATGAAGTATTGACATGTAATTTAAAAATGTCAGGACGTGCGTAATGACCTGCAACATCTAATTTTCTGTGGGCAGCAGATGATTTGTTGACATCAATATCTGCATAAAGTATTCCTTGTTCTTTATGCATAGGTCCTGCAACTAATTCTCCACCAGGCGCAACTACTAACGAATCACCAACATTAACCCACTCATCAGGAACAGGATAAAGTACTGCCTTTCCAGGAAAGTTATCTGGAATATCACTAGCTCTTATAGCACTACCACTTCCTAGAACCCAACAAGCACCCTCTTTTGCAATATGTCTCATAGAAGAAATCCAGACGTCTCCGTTATCCCAAGTCGGTGCAATATATATTTCAACACCTTGAGCATAAAGGGAATATCTAGCTAAGGGCATATAATTTTCCCAACAAATCAGACTTCCTATTTTTCCACAAGGGGTATCAACAACTTTTAATCCCGAAGCATCTCCAAATCCCCACACCATTCTTTCAGGATTAGTAGGCATTAATTTTCTATGCCGATTTAATACTTCACCTTTGCTACCAATAATTACGTTGGTGTTATATATCGTTGTTTGACTATGTTCAAAATCTCTCTCGTTAACAGTACAAACAACAGTAACTTTATGTTTTTTTGCACTATTACAAATAGAAATTAAGTCGCCAGTTTTTAAATTTACAGAATTCGACAATAAAAGAGCATGAATCTCTTCAGTTAACTTTTCATCATTAGCTGGTCTTAAACGCCAAATCCAATCAGGATAACCAGGAATAAAAGTTTCTGGAAAAACAATAAGTTTTGCACCAAATCCAGCTGCCTCTTCAATAAGAGTAATTATTTTTTGAATAGTTTTTTCTTTGTCAAGAAAAATAGGTGCTTGCTGAACAATTGCAACTTTAGTCATTTTATTTCTTTCCTTAGAATTCTATTAAAATTAGTTCTAATATACACATTAATTAAATATTAGTGTTGTTTAAAAAAAAGGCTTGCAATTCTGCAAGCCTTAGTGAATTTGGTGGGTCGTGAGCGATTCGAACGCTCGACCATCGGATTAAAAGTCCGGTGCTCTACCAACTGAGCTAACGACCCTAATAAAAACGAGAGATTATACTGAACAAGCGTTCAATAATCAATCGCATATTAGCCTTTATTGACAGCCTCTTTGAGGAACTTTCCAGGCTTGTAAAATGGGACAAACTTTTCAGTTATTTCGGTCTTTTCACCGGTTTTAGGATTAATACCCATTCTTCCTTTTCGATGTCTTTTATAGAAACTTCCAAAGCCGCGTACTTCAACTTCTTCTCCTGAAGCAATTGCCGAAGATAATTCTTCCAGTATCACCTCGACACAAAATTTTGATTCTGAACGAGAAATCTTGGATTGCTTTGAAATTACTTCAATAAGATCTGTTTTTTTCATATATTAAGACACTGAAATAGAGCACAGTGGCGATATTTAAGTTATTTATCTTTCACTTCTTTTAATAGATCACCTAGAGTTGAACCATTAGATTCTGGAGATTGTTTTTTGTAATTTTCCATCGCCGTTTTCTCTTCTACAGATTCTTTTTCCTTCATACTAAGAGAAACCTTTCTAGATCTTCTATCAATCTGAGTGATTACTACTTCAACCTCAACACTCTGCTTTAGAATAGTCGAAGCATCTTCAATTCGATCTTGTGATATTTCAGATACTTTTAAGTATCCTGTAATGCCTTCTGCTAGTTCTATAACAGCGCCTTTTACGTCAACTTCTGTAACGGAACCTTTTACAATTGAACCTTTAGTGTTTTTGGAAAAATACTGAGTGAAATTGTCTGATGTAAGTTGTTTAATTCCCAATGAAATACGTTCTTTTTCGGCATCAATGTTAAGGATAACAACGTCAAGTTCTTGACCTTTAGAGTAGTTAGAAACAATTTGGTCTGCTGATTGTTTTTCCCATGAAATATCAGCCAAATGAATTAGTCCATCTATACCACCTGGGAGTCCAACAAATAAACCAAAATCAGTAATTGATTTAATTACTACATTTATATTGTCGCCCTTATTATAAGTGCCTTCGAAAGCCTCCCATGGGTTTTCTTTTGCTTGCTTCATACTAAGTGAGATTCTATGCTTAGACTCTTGCACATCAAGCACAACAATATCAACCTCTTGTCCTAGTTTGACAAACTTAGAAGGTCTAGCATTGGCATTTGTCCAATCCATTTCACTAACATGGACTAGTCCCTCAACACCCTCTTCAATACGAACAAAGGCACCATAATCAGTTAAATTAGACACCACTCCTGTTACCTTCTTGCCTATTGGTAAGCGTTCAGAAATATTATCCCAAGGACTTGGTGTTAATTGTTTTAAGCCCAACGAAACTCTCATTTTTTCTTTGTCATAGCTAAGAATTTTTACTTTGACTTTGTCACCAATAGATAGTTTTTCTGATGGATGATTTACTCGTTGCCAAGAAATGTCTGTGATATGAAGCAATCCATCAACGCCGCCTAGGTCAATAAAAGCACCATAATCAGCAAGATTCTTCACAATACCTTCGACTTCCTTACCAGTATCAAGCGTTTCAATTAATGCTTCTCTGTCTGCTGAGTTAGCTTCTTGCATAACGGCTTTTCTCGAAATAACTATATTATTTCTAACCTCATCCATCTTAATGACGAGGGCTTCGATTTCTTGCCCTTGTAAAAAATCAAAATCTTTAACAGGTCTCACGTCTACTAGGGAGCCTGGTAAAAATGCTTTAATAACACCTATATCAACAGTCAAACCACCCTTAACAGAACCTGTAACAAAGCCTTTCACCACTCCCTTAGAGTGCATAGCTGCCTCAAGCTCTCGCCACATTTTAATACGTTTCGCTTTTTCGCGAGAAAGTAGTGTGTGACCAAGGCCATCGTCAATAGATTCAAGCGCCACTTCGACGACATCACCCTCAGTGATTTCAAGCTCTCCTTTGACATCTTTAAATTCGTTTAATGAAATAAAGCCTTCAGATTTAAGTCCAACGTTAATAATCGCTTTTTCACGATTCATACTAACAACTGTCCCCATTAATAGAACTCCAGGCTTTACGTTTTGTTGAGTTTCGCTATTTTCAAATAGCTCGGAAAATGATTCTGACATAATATTTCGATGTTGACCGGTAATTGTTAAACTATTACGGTTAAAGCTTAACTCATATCGGGTTAGTTAAAAAAATAAAAGCTTGACCGTTTAAGCTTTAATTAGCGCCATTACTTTTGTAATGACTTCATTAATCGCAAGATTTGTTGTGTCTATGACTAATGCATCTTTGGCTGGCCTTAATGGAGAATGCTGACGGTTTGCATCTCTTTCATCTCTTTTTTCAACCTCTGCCAAAGTGTGCGAAATGTTACCAGCAATACCCCCCTCTTGCAACTGTTTTAATCGCCTTTTTGCCCTTTCTTCGACTTCAGCAGTCAAAAAAACCTTAAAAGGAGCATCTGGGAATACCACTGTACCCATATCTCTACCATCAGCTACCAATCCGGGTAATTTTTTAAATTGTCTCTGTTTTACTAATAACACCTTTCTTAAAGACTTAATCTTTGCAAACTGCGAAGCCAATGCTGCAGTTTTTTCAGTACGCAATTCAGAGGACACCTCAACATTGTTTAGGTAAACATTGAGTGGTTCATGATTAGAATTGAGTTTGAAGGATATATCAAAATTATCTGCAAGTTTCAATAAACCGTCAATATCATCAATTTTAATATCATTATCTCGTGCCACTATTGCGAATGCTCGATAAATAGCACCAGAGTCTAATAAATGCCAATCAAGTTTCTGTGCAATAATACTTGCCACAGTGCCTTTTCCAACACCACTAGGACCATCTAGAGTTAGTACAGGAATCATATAGGTAATATTTGAGTCATTAATACCAAGTTTGACAACACTAGAAAACAATAGCTGTCATTTATCATGTCTATTCAGGCCTCATATGTGGAAACAATAACACATCTCTAATGGAAGGAGAATTGGTAAAAAACATAACCAATCGGTCAACTCCTATCCCCTCACCTGCAGTAGGCGGCATGCCGTACTCCAGAGCACGAATATAATCAGCATCATAATGCATTGCCTCATCATTACCAGCGTCTTTTTCCTTTACTTGCTCGTGAAACCTTTGAGCTTGCTCTTCAGCATCGTTGAGCTCTGAAAAACCATTGGCAATTTCTCTACCGCCGATAAAAAGCTCAAATCGGTCAGTTGTAAATGGATTCTCATCGTTACGCCTAGATAAAGGAGAAACTTCTGTTGGGTATTGGGTAATAAAGGTTGGTTGAATTAATTTCTCTTCAACCGTTGCCTCAAAGATTTCAATTTGAATCCTGCCTAATCCCCAACCATCTGTGAGATTTACACCTAACTTTTTAGCAGTTTTTTTGGAGTTTTCTGCAGACAAATCATTAGCCTTTAATTGTGGATTGTATTTCAAAATCGAATCAAATACGCTTAAACGATCAAAAGATTTAGAAAAATCAAAATTATGTCCTTGGTAGTGAATTTTGCTTGACTCACATACATCAACTGCTATACCTTTCAGGAGGCTCTCAGTAAGATCCATAAAATCATGATAAGTTGAATAAGCCTGATAAAACTCAATCATTGTAAATTCAGGATTATGGCGAGTTGACAAACCTTCATTTCTAAAATTACGATTTATCTCAAACACCCTCTCCAGACCACCAACAATCAAACGTTTAAGATATAGTTCAGGTGCAATTCGCAGAAATAATTCCATATCCAAGGCTTTATGATGAGTAACAAAAGGTTTAGCCCTTGCCCCTCCTGGAATAACTTGCATCATCGGTGTTTCAACCTCTAAATAACCATTATCAATAAAGAATTGTCTAATATAAGCAATTATTTGAGACCTGCGTTGAAAAACCTTACGAGAACTTTCGTTCACAATCAAATCAACATAACGCTGACGATAAATTGTCTCTTGATCAGACAAACCATGAAATTTTTCAGGCAAAGGTCGTAATGATTTTGTTAACAACTTTATGTCATTAACACGAACTGATAACTCACCTGTCTTAGTTTTAAATAGAACACCTGTAACACCAACAATATCACCAATATCCCATTTTTTGAATTGATCATTATAAAAACTGTCGCCCAACTCATCCCGAGTAATGAAGAGCTGCATTTGCCCAGATGAATCTTGTAACTGTACAAAACTTGCTTTACCCATTACTCTTTTAAGCATTATTCGTCCTGCTAAAGAAACCTCATTATTACTCTGTTCAAGAACTCCGTTTGTTGCTTCACCAAACTCCTTATGAAGATTCTGAGATAAATCTTTTGGTTTAAAATCATTAACGAATGGATTACCACCCTCTCTAAGAGAGGCTAATTTAGATTTTCTTTCTGCTATCAGCTTGTTTTCGTCTTGTTCGCTCACTTTATTCTCATTGTTTTGTTGTTTCATCTATTATTCCCATAAAATAATATAAATGTAACCTCTAGTTTTTCAAAATTAATTTACTTTAATAATCTTTTTGCTTTCTCAATATCAACAGATGAATCACTTACTATAACATTTTTCGTTTTCGTTGCTCGAATTAGATAGATGAAGCAAAAAACTAAAAAAACTATTGGTGCAAACCAAAGTAAATAGGTTTTCCAGTTTATTGGTGGTTTGAATACTACGAAATCGCCGTAACGTTCAACCATAAACTGATAGATTTCTTCGTTTGATTTTTTACTAAGTATCATCTGACGAACCTGTACACGCAAATCCTTTGCTAAACTTGAATTCGAACCACTTATACTTTGACCTTGACAAACCGGACAGCGAATCTCTTCTATTAAATCGTGATAGCGCCTTTCTTGATTAAGTGATTCAAAGTCTTTTGCTTCGATACTTTCAGCAAAGGAGATTTGAAAAAGCAAAAGTAAGAGTGCAAATTGAATAAAATAACGCATTCAAACAGTTGATATTTTAAAGTTTAAATTTTAACGTATGCCACTTATCACCTTAGACAATATTTCTTTACGATTTTCTGAAAAAATTATTTTAGATGAGGTTAATGCTACCATTATAAAAGGAGACAAGATAGCTCTTATTGGTCGAAATGGTGAAGGAAAATCTAGCTTCATGAGGTTGTTAGCTGGCATGATTTATGCTGATGATGGAAACTTAAAAATTAAAAACAACACTACAATAAGTTACTTGGAGCAATACCCTCCCCAAGATATTGAGCATTCCTTATTTCAAATTGTCGCCCAAGGTCTTGGGAATGTTGGAAAACTGATTGCAAAATATCACCAATCTATTCAGAATGGCAAAATTGAAGAAAGCTCATCTCTTCAAGAATTAATTGAGCAGAAAGATGCTTGGCATTATTTACACAAAATTGAAGCAATATTAAATCGATTCAAACTCGACCCAATCGCAAAACTTACAACACTTTCAGGAGGTTTAAGAAGACGCGTTATGCTTGCCCAAGCAATTATTCAAGATCCCGACCTGCTTTTACTTGATGAACCAACAAACCACATGGACATTACAGCAATTCTGGATTTAGAAAAGATGCTTAAAGATTTTCATGGCACATTAATTCTAATAAGCCATGACCGCTCCTTCGTCAAAGGTATAACTAATAAGGTATTCGACCTTGATCGTGGAAAATTATCAATATTTGCATGCGGATACTTAGACTACTTAAAACGTAAAGAGAGCCTACTTAATGCTGAAGAGCTTGAGGATGCCAGATTCAATAAAAAGCTTGCTCAAGAAGAAGCATGGATACGCCAAGGAATAAAGGCAAGACGAACTCGTAACGAAGGTCGTGTTAGAGCACTACAAGAATTGCGCAAACAATATATCAATCGTCGGAAACAGCAAGGCCATATAAAAATTCACACACTAGAAGATGAGCAGCGAGTTTCAAAAATTGTTTTTGAAGTCAAAAAAATTAGTTATCAGATTGGAAAATTAGAACTAGTTAGGGCGTTTTCGTTGCTAGTTTTAAAGGGCGATAAAATTGGTATTATTGGAGGCAATGGCTCTGGAAAATCAACCCTCATTAGACTTCTATTAGGTGAGCTTCAACCATACAAAGGCAGTATTCGTAGATCTAAAAAAATTGAACTAGCTTATTTTGACCAAATGCGTGAATCACTTGAGCCTAATATGAAGGCAATGGATTTTGTATCTGGTGGTAGAGATTACATTGATGTCAATGGTAAAAGTAAGCATGTAATTGGTTATTTACGCCAGTTTTTGTTTACAGGAAAGCAAGCAATGTCTCCTATTAAAATGTTTTCTGGTGGCGAAAAAAATCGGTTAATGCTGGCTAAAATCTTATCTCAATCCGCTAACCTTCTCGTGCTCGATGAACCAACCAATGATTTAGATGTTGAAACACTTGAACTTTTAGAAGAGATGCTGGTGGATTATTCTGGCACAGTTATACTAATATCACATGATAGGACATTTTTGAACAACATCGTCAGTTCAACTATCGTCATGGAAGGTAACGCAATTATTGAACAATATATTGGTGGTTATGACGACTACATGGATCAAAAAAATGATAAATTAAACACCAAGAAAAACAAAAAAACTCAATCATCAAGTTCAAAAACACAAAAAAATCCTCAAAAGCTCTCTTATAATCTACAGCAACAATTATATTCCTTACCTGAAAAAATTGAAAACTTAGAAAATGAAATATCAATGGCTCAAAAACTACTCTCAGATCCTGCCTTTTATCAAAATCCGGATGCTCAAAACTTAACTATTAAGTTAAAAGAAATGGAGCATCAGTTAGAGATACTATATGATCAATGGAGTAAATTAGATAATGGAAACTAAAACCACTCCATTAGTCGTAGATCTTGACCACACACTTATTGAAACAGATCTTTTGTTTTTATCTTCTCTAGGAGTTTTAGTGAGAAGACCTTGGTTGGTTTTTAATTACTTTTTTTGGCTATGGAAAGGTAAAGGCTATCTAAAAGATCAACTGGTAAAGAGGTTCGAGATAAACATCCCTGAATTACCATACAACCAAAGCGTCATAAGCTACATTCTACAAAGAAAAAAACAAGGCTGTAAAATTGTTCTTGCGACCGCATCCCATAAAAATTATGCTTTTGCTGTGGCTAAACATCTTAAGCTTTTTGATGATGTTATGGCTAGTAATAAGGACTTTAACTTATCAAGTCATAATAAAGCAGAAACCCTAGTAAAACGTTTCGGTGAAAGAAATTTTGATTACATGGGTGACCATATGAGAGATTTGCCAATATGGGAGGTATCTCAATTATCTATTATTGTTAATGCAACTAATCGAATCATCGCAAACACAAAGCACCTCAATACATTAATCCTTTCAAGCAAGAATCAGAAACCCTCAACAAGAGAAGAAACGCCAGCAAGAAAAACATAAATCGCGACTGTTGCTACTAAAACCCATGAAGTTACTTTATATAAGGATAAACTCTTACCCATTATTCGAGTATTAAAAAACCAAATAACGTAGCTCACAATCAACGCAACTACTAGTATTCTCAATAAAAACATAACTTTAATTATTTTTTAGTATTTCTTGTATTTTAGTCGCCAATTTGTAGTTGATGCCAACTACTTTTTGTAACTCATCAATACTGGCATTTTTGATTTCTTGTAGCCCACCAAAATAATTCATTAGAGCTCTACGTTTCTTGACACCAATACCTTTAACATTTTCGAGGAATGAGGTGTTTCGCTTTACAGCTCTTTTTTTTCGGTGACTTGTAATTGCAAATCGGTGAGATTCATCTCGAATATGATTAATCAGTAACAATGCAGGATCATGTGGGGCTAAATTAATTCGATTAACCTTATCATTTTCAATTGTGATTAGTGTTTCAAGACCAGCTTTTCTACCTTGACCTTTAGAAACCCCTACAAGCTGTATCGATTCTATTCCAAGAGAATTCATTACCATTATTGCTTGGTTAAGTTGACCCAATCCACCATCAATAAAAACTATGTCAGGCATAGCTTTATTAGACTTAAGTAGAGCTGAATAACGGCGATAAACTGCCTGATTGATAGCTGCATAGTCATCCCCAGACTTAATATCTTTGATATTGAATTGTCGATACTTGCTGATTTTTGGCAACCCTTTTTCAAAAACAACGCATGAAGCTGTAGTTGCCTCACCCATGGTATGGCTAATATCAAAACATTCCATAACCTCTGGAAGACTAGAAAGCGCCAAGGTTCTCTGTATACACTCAAGTTGTTTCTTCTTGGTAAAAATTGACAACAAATGATGTTTTAAGTTTTCCTTAGCATTGAGCGTTGCAATTTCTAAAAAATGCTTCTTATCAATACCTGGAGACTGAATTAATTTAGTTGACAAAGCAGATGCTATTAATATCTTGTCTTCCAATTTGTGACTAAGAATGATTTGCTTAGGAGTGCTTTTACCTAAATAATATAAAGGTAAAAAAGCACTCAAAACTTTTTCACATGTCTCACCCTTGGCATTCTTCGGAAAAATACTTTCATTGCCGATTTGTTTTCCTGAACGAACAAACATTACTTCAATACAGTGAATATTTGACTCTTGTGTAATACTAATAACATCCATATCTGAACTAAATTGGGAACCATGCCTCTCTTGTATAGTTCTCAGACCAATCAACTGATCTCGATAATTTGCAGCAGCTTCAAAATCAAGATCAATCGAAGCCTGTTTCATTTTTTGTGAGATTTTACTAAGTAATTTATTATCCTTTCCATTCAAAAAAAGAGCCACCATTTCAATATCTTGTGAATATTTCAAATCAGTAACTTTTCCAACACAAGGGGCACTACAAAGATCTATTTGATATTCTAAGCAAGGTCTTGAACGAGACTGATAAAAACTATTGGTACACTGCCTGACTTTGAATATTTTCTTTAATAACCCCAAAGCATCTCGAGCGACATGAGCTGATGGATAAGGACCAAAGTATTCATAACTTTTGTTTTTTCTACCTCGATAGAGTCCTAATCTGGGATGTTTGTCATTACTAATATAAATATATGGATAACTCTTAGCATCTTTAAGCAATATATTATATTTAGGCTTATATTGCTTTATCAGATCGTTTTCTAATAAAAGTGCTTGCGTTTCTGTTTTTGTAACTATGACTGAAAAATCGTAAATATTCTTTTGGAGCACTTGTATTTTGTTGTTATGATTCGACTGAGTAAAGTACTGAGAAACTCGATTTTTCAAATTCTTAGCTTTACCAATATAGATTACAACACCAGTTCGATCAATCATCTTGTAGACGCCAGAATGCTGACTCATATTCTTAAGTTTAATTTTAATATTTTGCTTTTTCATTTCAATCAATTAACGCTTAAATATAGTACAATAGCCGCATGAAAATAGTCCTTAATATTTTAAAGGCATTCCTGATCAATATCTCTTTTATCGGAATCATCTATGCTTCAAATCCATGCCCATCAATTCATCCCCAAGATGCTAAAGATTTGCCTGTAGAGCAAACCGAAGCCATTCTAGGCGATATACTTTGTTCATTTATAGAACTCCATACTGAAGACGATAGCACTTTTTTTAGTACACTCAGCCTTACTAAAAAGAAAATTATTCCATACATTGACTTCGAATACAGTACTGAACTTGCCTTGGGTCGCTATTGGGAACAACTCAAGCCCTTCGACAGAAAGTTATTTGAAAGGGATATAAAGACAACTTTGACTAACGAGTACATCAATAGCCTAGTTAATTTCGAGGACTGGAATCAAGTCAATATCACTGTAGATAAAAATTTCTCTCAACTTAATAATTTAGCTGAAGTTACATTACTTATAGTCCTTGAAAAAGAAAACATAAGTTACATAGTGACTCTTAAAATGATTCGAAAAGACCGTTGGCGAGTCTATGATTTAGTTTTTCTATCACTGAATATGAGTATTGTTGACTATTTTGAATATAGTTACGATGAAAAAATAAAACGAGCAGGAGGTTTGAAATATTTTCTTCAGAAGATGACTCAAAGCAATGAAAATTAATAATGTATAAACTAGTTATCAAAGGAGGAATTCCTCTAAGTGGTAATATTAAAACCTCTGGCTCAAAGAATTCTACCTTGCCAATATTTTTTTCTTCAATTCTGGCTGATAGTCCTCTTAAACTAGCAAATACACCACAACTAAGTGATGTTTCAACAACCTTGCGTCTTTTGATGGATATGGGCTCTAACTTTGTCCTTGAAGAGGATGGCTCTATTTTTATTGATTCTTCAAACCTCAATAATCTGAAAGCCGACTACTCACTAGTTAAAACAATGCGTGCCTCTATATTGACTCTCGGACCAATGTTGGCAAAATACAAAGAAGCTAAAATTTCACTACCTGGCGGTTGTGCTATTGGCACTCGTCCCGTTAACTTACATCTCGATGCGCTAGAGAAAATGGGTGCAAAAATTGAAGTAAGGAACGGTTATATTTATGCTTCTGCAAAGAAGCTAATTGGTACTCAAATTAACTTTGACCTAGTTTCTGTTACTGCAACAGAGAACATACTTATGGCTGCAACTCTTGCCAAAGGTTTAACCACAATCAACAATGCAGCTCAAGAGCCAGAAGTCACGGACTTAATTTATTGCTTGAGAAAGATGGGTGCAAAGATAACAGGTGAAAACACTTCAACACTCATAATCGAAGGTGTTGATCGACTCAGTGGCACTGAATACACCATCTGTCCAGATCGTATCGAAGCTGGTACTTATTTAGTTGCGGCTGCAATTACGGGTGGCAATATAACGGTAAATAATATTGAGCCAGACTCGATGCGATCAGTAATAGGAAAACTTATCGAGACAGGTGCAGATATTCAAACAAATAAGAACTCAATTAAACTCGATATGAAAAATAGACGACCCCAAGCAGTTAATATACGTACCAGTTCATACCCAAATTTTCCGACCGACATGCAAGCACAATTTATGGCCCTTAACTCAATAGCTGAGGGTAATAGTACGATTACTGAAACTATCTTTGAGAATCGCTTTATGCATGTACCTGAGCTAAGCCGTATGGGCGCAAATCTCACACTTGAAGGCAACACCGTTGTTTGTAAAGGGGTAAAATCCCTCACTGGTGCAAATTTAATGGCTACTGACCTTAGAGCCTCTGCAAGTCTTGTTTTAGCAGGATTGGCCGCAAAAGGTTCAACAACCATTGAACGTGTATACCATCTTGATCGTGGCTATGAAATGATCGAAGAAAAATTTAAAATGTTGGGCGCTGATATAGAACGAGTTCAACACTAAGTTAACAATACAAACAACATTATGCTAACGATCGCTCTTCCAAAAGGACGAATATTAGAACAAACGCTCCCTCTCCTCAAGAAGGCAGGACTTTCTATTTCTTCTAAAGAGCTTAAAAGCAGAAAGTTGATTCTGGATACAAATCTTGGAGAAATCAAAGTCATTATACTTCGCGCAAGTGATGTACCTGTTTTTGTTCAGCATGGTGCTGCAGATATTGGTATAGCTGGCAAAGATGTCCTCTTAGAACACGGTGCTGTTGGTCTTTTTGAATTACTAGATCTCGGTATTTCTAAGTGTCGACTTATGGTCGCAGCTCAAGCAGATCAAAACCTAACAAAAGGTACTCTTAAGATAGCAACTAAGTACGTCAATTCCACTAAACGTTATTTTCAATCACAAGGTAAACAGGTTGAAGTAATTAAACTTTCGGGCGCTATGGAGCTTGCACCTATTGTTGGCCTTGCTCATTGTATTGTTGATCTTGTAGATACTGGTAATACTTTAAAAGCAAACAACTTAGTCCCCATAGAACTAATTGAAAATATAAGCTCTCGACTAATTGTTAACTCTGCCTCATTTAACACCAAACACAGTGAAATCACTGATTGGGTTGATAGAGTCAAAGATAGCTTATGATTACTAAATTATCTTCACAGCAAAGAGGCTTTAATACACAACTTTCTTCCTTACTTTCTTGGGACAGTGTTTCTAACAAAGATGTTATAAAAACTGTCGAAGAAATAATTAATACAATTAGATCCAAAGGCGATAAAGCGCTTATCGATTACTCAGTTAAGTTTGATGGTGTTAAGGCAAAGTCAATTGATGACCTTATGATTTCTCAAGTAGAACTTGAAAAGTCATTTAATGATTTAAGTGATAAACAAAAAAATGCAATTACAATTGCTGCTCAAAGAGTTAAATCATACCACTTAAAACAAAAGCAACAAACCTGGTCTTACACAGAAGAAGATGGCACTATGTTAGGTCAAAAAATTACTCCTCTAGATCGTGTTGGACTGTATGTCCCTGGAGGAAAAGCAGCCTACCCTTCTTCTGTTTTGATGAATGCTATTCCAGCAAAAGTTGCAGGTGTTGAGGAGCTCATTATGGTGGTACCAACACCGAATGGTAAAACGAATCAACTTGTCTTAGCTGCTGCTTATATTTCAGGGGTTGATATGGTTTTTACTGTGGGAGGTGCACAAGCTATTGCTGCGCTTGCTTATGGCACTGAAAGTATAGAAAAAGTTGATAAAATTGTTGGACCTGGAAATATTTATGTAGCCGCGGCGAAGCGCGCTGTATTTGGTCAAGTCGGTATCGACATGATCGCTGGACCTTCCGAAATCCTTATTATTTGTGACGGTACTACTGACCCTGACTGGATAGCAATGGATTTATTTTCTCAAGCTGAACACGATGAAGATGCTCAATCCATTCTACTCTGTCCTGATTTAGCATTTATAAATAAGGTTGAGAAAAGTATTGATAAGTTATTACCTTCTATGGACAGGAAAGATATTATTGAAACTGCCTTAAAAAATAGAGGTGCACTAATCCATACCGAAGATATAGATGAAGCCATAGCAATCTCTAATAGGATTGCGCCTGAACATCTAGAACTTTCGGTTGAAAATCCTGAAACTCTACTAGATAGCATTAAACACGCAGGTGCAATCTTTATGGGCAAATACAGCTGTGAGGTTTTAGGTGATTACTGCGCAGGTCCAAACCATGTATTACCAACATCCGGTAGTGCAAGATTCTCTTCACCGCTCGGTGTTTACGATTTCCAGAAAAAATCAAGTCTGATTATGGCTTCACGTGAAAGCGCTAATACTTTAGGCAAAGTTGCTGCAACATTGGCTGATGGTGAAGGTCTTCAAGCACACGCCCTATCTGCAAGGTATCGAGTTAATAAACCGTAATCATCCCGGAAGAGCTTGATAGAAGCCATTCTCTTCAATAATTTTGATAGGTCTATCAAATAATTTGCTTAGAGTTTTACTTGTTAAAATCTTTGCTTTGTCTCCATCATCTACTACTTTTGCCTCTTTCAACAAAATCGCTCTAGTAATTTCAGGCGGAATCTCGTGGACATGATGAGTAACTAAAATGACATTTTTGCCCGAATCCATAAGGCCTTGAATAATTTCAAGATATTGAAAGCATGCCCGTAAGTCAAGACCACTTGTTGGTTCATCAAGAACTAGAACTTCAGGATTATGTACCAAAGCACGAGCCAATAAAAATTTCCTCTGTTCTCCTGTAGACATCGTTTCATATTGGCGAGATTTCAAATCTTCAATATCCAATAAACTCATAATCTGATGACCTAACTCTAAATATTCATCGTCAAACTTCTGATGCTGCCATACCCCATCACTAGCATAAAATCCTGAAAGCACAACGTGAAGCCCTAAAGCATTAGTGGAAAAATTAGATTGAAGGTGATGAGAAACTACTCCTAAATGTGAACGCAATTCTTGTACATTCCATCGATCTTTTCCAAATATTTTGATGCTACTTATTTCATTAACTACAATGTAAAGTTCACGATTTAGCAACTTAAGCAAAGTTGTTTTTCCTGCACCGTTTGGACCTAAAATAACTGTATTCTGACCCCTTTTTAGAGATAATGAAAAGTTATCAAATACTTTATTTCTTTGCTGAAAAACACTAATATTTTTTAGTTCAATTATGTTTTGCATAACCTTAATCTATTAAATTAATGGAGTTTGTATTTATCGAAGCCAATTTCTCCAGACCATCGCCAGGCAGTTAAAATAGATTTATTTTTTGTAATTGATGTATGAAGAATATTAGAAGGATGAAAAATGTATGTACCACTTCCTGCTGTTTTATTCGATGTTTTTTCATCCCACCACTCGGCCTCTCCCTCAAAGATAAAAAATGTTTCTTCAGCCTTATGCTGTCTAGGTCCATAAACAATATTTTTTTTCTGAAGCAATAGTCCAACTCTTACATCCTTATTAAAGTACATACCATCGGGTCCAACAAGCTCACACATCGGCATTTGGTTGGCTAAATTTTCAGGCATCCTACCTTCTCTTAAATCTGAGCCACCCCATTGAATAAAAGGTAGTGCTTCATCAACAAGCTTATTTAAAAAATGTCCATTTAGGTTGATGGCAAATTTAACTTCTCTTGAAAATTGATTTTCGAGAAGTTTTGGAGTATTAATATCGCTCGAAGCTTGAATAAGTGCTTGGGCAGCTAGGTTAGCGCCATTACGATTTTCAGCAGTATAAATCTCAGCTAATGATAAAAATAATTTAGAAAGAGGATGCATAGAAAAAGTTTATCATTTCGGCAATTACTGTCAAGCTGTTTCAATCATTTTTACTCTTATCAATCTCTATTTACTTTTAAAGACTGAATCCAATTTAGGCAATAATTGAGATAAAAACATACCTGTAAGCATCAAACCACAACCCACAAGACCTCGAGTTGTTAAATATTCATCTAAAAGCAGCCACCCACCTAAAACTGCAAAGGCACCTTCGAGACTTAATATAATCGCCGCATGGGAAGAATGTGCATGTTGTTGCGCCACTACTTGCAATGTATACGCGATACCAGTTGACATAACACCGGCATAGAGTAAAGGTATGGCTGTTTGCTTAATCATATCCCAAGTGATTAATTCTATGACAATCGCAATTATCAAACTCAAAACTCCCGTTACAATATATTGAATGAGCGAAAGCTTTAGAGGGTCCATCCGTTTTGCAAAATAGCCAATGTATAAAACGTGCGAAGCAAAAAATACTGCGCAGATTAGTTGCAGTAAATCACCCTCAGCAATACTAAAGTCTTCCTTAATACTAAGAAGATATAAGCCAATCAAAGCAATTGTTGCTCCTAACCAAGTACCTGAGCCCGTTTTCTGGCCAAAAAATAACCCAATTAATGGCACAAAAAAGATGTACAAACCAGTAATAAAACCAGCCTTACCTGCGGTTGTATATTGCAAACCTACCTGTTGAAAGCTAATTGCTGTAAACAATAGTAAACCTGCCATAGTGCCTGCAATCAATAGCTTTTTTGTTGATACTTCAGCTTTGTGATCTGGTTGTGGTTTTTTTGATAGATACCAAACTACTGGAGATAAAGCTACTACACCAATTAAAAACCTGACTCCATTAAACAGAAATGGGCCCATTGTTTCCATTCCTTGACGTTGTGCTACAAAAGCAAAGCCCCAAATAGCAGCTGCAATGAGCATCAACAAGTCTGTTTTCAGGGCTTGTGTTTTCATTGTGTAATGATTAGGCGTGCGGTCTTGTTTTCTGTGGATCGTAAATCGGCAATTCCGTAATCACAGCTGTGGTGTCAACAGTATTACTCGAAATCCTAACCTTTGTGCCTTTCGCTGAATGCCTAGGGTTAATATGACCCAGTGCCAGAGACATATTCATCCTATGAGACCATACTGGACAGTTAACCACACCAACAGTTTCTCCATTGATAGTAATAATCTCACCACCCTCGAGTGCTTCGTTGTGGTCAATGTTAAGGCTAATAAAGTTTATTTTTTCTTTTCCTTCAGAAGCAAAGACCTTCTCCTTACCCCTGAAATCACCCTTCTTACGACTGACTGCCCAGCCAAGTCCAACCTCCCAAGGGGTAATTTCTGTATTCATGTCGTAGCCATAGAAAAGCAAAGCTGCCTCAACTCGCACCTTATCTAGAGCTGTAAATGAACATGGAACAATACCCTCTTCTTTACCAAGGTCAAGAATACTATCCCAGACATCTGCAACACCGTCAGCACCAACAAATATTTCATATCCCCTTTCACCAGAATATCCTGTTCGTGAAATCATGCATTTATGCCCAAAAATTTCCGTTTCTTGCTGATGAAAATATTGAAGTGAATGAAGATTCATCGGAGTATATGAGTTTATAAAGTCTACTGATTTTGGACCCTGAAGTGACAAATCATGCATATCATCATCGAACTCAATATCGACGTTCTTTCCTACAGTAGATTCTTCTAGTCTTTCATAACTTTCACCAGTACCATAAACCATAAACCATTCGTCGCCATTATTAGCGATAATGGCATCATCACAAATCATTCCGTCATCGTTTAGGACTGGCCCATAAGCAGATTTTCCGGTATATATTTCACGCATATTGCGTGTCATAATGTGGTCAACCACATCCTCCGCATCTTTGCCTCGAATATGCACTTTTTTTAACGCAGAAACATCAAAGAGGCCTGCCGCTTCTCGAATCGCATCATGTTCGTCTTCTGGATTACTGTCATATGACCAAGCGACACCCATGCCATTCCAGTCTTCAAGGCCAGAGCCCAATGCTCTATGGCGACTTGCTAGCTTCGATTCTCTTGATAATTCTTCACTCATATTGTTCTCCTAATTGACCAATTCCTGCTTGGAGTGTAAGAAAATAACGACCAAACAAATAAGACCTACATTGTATCCAAAAATGAGACTTTATGCCTTACGTTATTTCAATTTTTGTGCAAGTTTAGTGCTATACCAAGCATGGCAAAATAAAGTGACGATAACTATCGAACCACCAATCAAAGCGTTGCTGGAAGGTTGCTCTTTAACAACAATCCAAGCCATTAATGTTCCCAGCACTGTTCCCAAAGGAAAAAACATTGCCACTTCAGGAGCTGGAATGTATTGCGGGGCGATTGTTATCAAACTAAATGAAACTGCAAGAACAACTCCGCTGGCAAGAATATAAAGCATAGACTGGGATGATAGAACTAATGAATCTGCAAAAACAAAGCCGATTAAAGCTATAACAATACCGTTCACAGCCATTGCGGGAACCATATTTACATTTTTATATTTTCGTAAAAGAGTGAAAGAAAAGCCCCCAATAACTACCGCAGCCAAAGCGAAAAGGTTGCCCATTAAATTCATTCCAATTGTGTCTCCAGACATCACAATATAAATTCCAAAAAATACAACAATCATCGAGAGCCATGTATATAAAGAAGGTCTTTCCTTGAGCATAAACAAAGAAACAATCGCAACCATGATAGGAGAGATACTAATAATGACTAGTGTTTTGGCTATAGATGTGTAATGAATTGCCAAAATAAACGAGGTGCCTCCTAAGGCCGTTAATAAGCCAATAAGCACCCCTTCTTTACCAATATTAATTAACTCATTAATCGCTTTAGAGCGATAGGTTATGAGCAAAATAACAATAATGCCAGTGGCAAAAAATATTCCGCGCCAGAAAAGAACTGTCCAGCTATTAGAATCAGCAAGCCTTACCAATACAGCATCCGGAGTCAATATCAAGATTCCAAAAAACGCAATCAACAATCCTTTCAGGTGAGTATTCACACCAAACACCTGTCAGAAATTAACTTATTTAACATCGGAGTTTGATTTTTGTTTGAGCTCTTTACTTGCTAAATTAGCACTATACCAAGCATAAAAAAACAATGTCACTACTACAATTACGCCTCCAATTATGGCATTACTCGAAGGCGCTTCATGTATGACTATCCAGGCAATTAAAGTTCCCAAGACAGTTTCCAAAGGCATAATCATTCCAACCTCAGCTGCTGGCATATATCTCGGTGCAATCGTAATCAGACTAAATGATATCGCGAGGATTGCGCCCATTGCAATGACATAAATGATCGCTTCAGGCTTTAAGGCTAAGGTAGGGGCAAAAATACATGCAATTAATGCAGCAATGATTCCACCAATTGACATCGTTGGAACCATATTAATAGTCTTATATTTACGGACAAGTGTAAAAACAAATCCCATCAAAATAGCTGTAATCAATGCAAAAAGGTCGCCCACTAAATTCTCTCCACCAAAATTAGCACTCATAACAATATAAATCCCGATAAATACAACTATCATTGCTAACCAAGTAATTAGACTCGCTTTTTCACGTAAAGTCACCCAGGAAATAATTGCAATCCAAATAGGACCTGTACTAATAATGACGAGGGTATTAGCAATTGAGGTAAGCATAATTGCAAAAACGAATGTTCCGGTCATAATTCCATGTAGCCAACCTATCCACAACCCACCTCTGCCTATTTTCTTAAACTCATCAATAGTCTTTGAACGGTATGTGAAAAGCAATAATATCGTAACACCAATCGACATTAACAAACCTCTCCAAAAAAGTACCGTCCAGCTGTCAGCATCAGCCAGTCTTATGAGCACAGAGTCTGGGCTCAAAATAATAACCCCAATAAATGACATCAAAATACCTTTTAGATGGTTAGACATAGTTATTCTCTATATTGAGTTTTTTTGATATCAAACTAAAGCACATCGATGGACAGATGCAACTTCATTCCAATGAGTTTGGATAGTAATAGTTTATTCTGCACGACTTTTCATCGGCATATATATTACTAGTTTGAGCTATATATTAGAGAGTTTGTTTGTTTTAAAACACGCAAGTTTGAATAGCTGCTTAGTAGATAATAAGACCCAAATATAGCACCAGACCAGACCAAATCTCCGGCAATTGTATTCTGAAAAAATGGAATTGCCATAGTATAACAAAGCACGAGTCCTGCCCATGTTTTCTCATACATTGGTGAAAAAGCCCATACAGCAAAATTTGTCGCTATAAAGAATACTGTGGAGCTTACTAAAGCAGCACCTGCAACTCTAAACAATCCTAACTTTTTCTGTAAAAAGTTTTTAAAAACAACCGGAAACAATAAGGCAAGATAAACCACCCACATTGATTTAGAGGCAAACCATTCTGCAGAAAGATAGCCAAAGGCAAAGTAGTCAGTCAGCAGCATCGTTACAACAACTGCTATCACGGCCATATATCTTTTCAAAAATATAAATCCGGCAAAAAGTGCAATGGCTGCCATTGGTGTAAAGTTGGGCGGATGAGGCAACAGTCTACCTGCGACCCCTAAAGCAATCAACATCGCCAAAATAACCAAATAATTAAAACTCGTATTTAACTTATGCTCATGAATATCCAAAACAACTCTCCTATATTTTATGAATTTAATACTATCTTAAAAGGTTTCCAGATTCAAGCGTATAAATGTGTCGGCTAAGAGTATAACATCCTTTGCACCCACCATCGACATTGAGCCATTAACATAAAGCGCCCAGTAAGTATTTCCAATCGCTTCAACCCCTCCTAAGGACATGATTTGGGGGCCCCAGTCGGTCTCTTTTGCTTCCATAGCAACTAATTGACCGATCGCTTCGAAAGAATCAATACCTTTTTCAACTTGCTTAACAGCAGTTAGGTTTATTTCATTAGCAGAAGTAATTACAAGGGTAAGCTGAACAGTCTCAAGCGAATCATCACTCAAAGAAATAGTTGGCTGAATTGAAAACACGCCAATTAATAATATTGCCAATATACGGACTTTAAACTTCATTACATATCCTGTAAAAAAAAATGCATTAAATCAATAAGGTTTTTATGATTGAGCGAATTTTATATTAAAAAAAATAAAACGCAATCGCCAATAAGAGGTTTTTAATAAAATTAAAATAGCGAAGGAATTGTTAATAAAATAAAAAGCTTTT
Source organism: uncultured Gammaproteobacteria bacterium (assembly GCA_902512485.1). Classification (GTDB taxonomy): domain Bacteria; phylum Pseudomonadota; class Gammaproteobacteria; order PS1; family Pseudothioglobaceae; genus Pseudothioglobus. The sequence goes on along the minus strand of CABXJL010000006.1, from coordinate 3,217 downwards.
TGTTATTTCAATGATTTACTTAAAAGGGAAATTTTTTTCCTCCCATACCTGGTAATCCACCTGGCATTTTAGATAAATCTGGCATACCTCCTTCACCCTGCATTTGACCCATCTGTTGCATCATCTTTTTCATTTTTCCACCCTTCATTTTTTTCATAGTTTTTTGCATTTTTTCGAACTGTCTTAACAGTTTGTTGACATGCTGGACATCTGTACCAGAACCATTCGCTATTCTTTTCTTACGAGAACCTTTAATGAGGTTGACATGACTTCTTTCTTTTGGAGTCATTGAATTAATAATCGCAACCATTCGATTACTTTCAGTATCACCAATCACTTGATTTTTAACATTCTGAGGTAGTTGGCCCATACCAGGCATCTTATCCATTAAAGCGCCCATACCACCCATTTGCTGCATTTGCATCAACTGTTCACGCATATCATCAAGGTCAAAGCGACCTTTTGCCATTTTTTGAACAGTTTTTTTCGCTTTTTTGTGGTCAACTTTTTTAGATATTTCTTCAACCAAGGAGAGCACGTCACCCATCCCAAGAAGACGTGAAACAACCCTATCAGGGTGAAAAGGCTCCAAGGCATCGGTTTTCTCTCCCACACCTAAGAATTTAATCGGCTTTCCAGTAATGTGCCTTACAGAAAGAGCGGCTCCGCCACGAGCATCGCCATCCGTTTTGGTTAATATGACTCCTGTTAAAGGTAAGGTGTCAGCAAACACTTTTGCAGTATGTGCTGCATCTTGACCTGTCATCGAGTCAACAACAAACAAGGTCTCGATTGGGCTGACTTTTTTCTGTAGTATTTGAATCTCAGACATCATCTGATCATCGACATGCAGGCGACCTGCAGTATCAACCAGCAATACATCATGAAATTTTCTTTGAGCTTGTTTTTTTGCCTCAGCAACAATTATTTCAGGCCTGTCTTCAACAGCTGAAGGAAAAAAATCAACTTCTATCTGTTCAGCAAGAACTTTTAGTTGCTCAATGGCAGCAGGTCGATAGACATCGGCACTAACTAAGAGCACTTTTTTATTTTGTTGCTCCTTCAAATAGCGCGCTAGTTTTGCAATCGAAGTTGTCTTACCAGAACCTTGCAAACCAGCAACCATAATAACTGCTGGTGGTTGAATGGCAAGGTTGAGTTTTTCATTCTCACCACCAATTATTTCGGTTAATTCGCTCTCAACAAGTTTTATAAATGCCTGTGAAGGAGTAAGTCCTTCGCTTACTTTCAGACCAATCGCTTTCGCTTGTACTTGATCAATAAAAACCTTAATCACTTCAAGAGCAACATCAGCTTCTAAAAGGGATCTTCTTACTTCACGAATTGCATCCTTAATATTACTTTCAGACAGCTTGCTTTTTCCTTGCAAAGCCTTGAAGCTATTGGACAGACGGTCAGTTAAATTATCAAACATTGCTTACGACTTGGATGAAATATCGTATTATATAATCTTTTACCTTAACAAAGAAACTGATGCCGTTACTATACATTCTGCCCTTTGCTACCTATTTATTAGCTGCACTTCTATTAACTAGGTACTTTACGCTTGAAACAGTAACCAATCAGCACCATACAAGTGTCAACCTATTACTCTTGATTGGTTGCGTCTCGCATGGCTATCTTTTGTTGGATCAATGGCAATATAATGGCGTTTTTTTTGGCTTAGCAACTAGTGCCTCTTTTGTTGCATGGGTTGTCGCGACAATGCTATTTGTTACTTCTTTTAGTAAACCCATTCATGCACTTGGAATTCTTGTCTATCCATTAAGCGCAATTACAGTGATTTTTTCACTATTTTTCCCCGATACTCAAAATAAGATAATCTCTATATCCATTGCGGCTCATGTTTTTTTATCTATCGGTGCATACGCCCTTCTTGCCATTGCCGTTTGTCAATCGGTTTTATTAAACATACAAGAAAAGCGCTTACATGAACACAATATCAATACTTTTGTAAAGAAACTGCCAGCCTTACAAACAATGGAAGATTTTTTCTATCAAACACTAAAAATGGGGTTTCTACTGCTGACCTTGTCATTAATTTCAGGCTATTATTATATCGATGATTTCTTTACTCAAAAACTCACATATAAAACCATACTTTCGGTCATTGCTTGGATAGGTTTTGCAGGCATTGTCATTGGCCATAGGTTGTTTGGCTGGAGAGGAAAGCTTGTAACTTTAGCAACACAAATTGCTTTTGCAGTGCTTGTTTTATCGTACTTTGGGACTAAGTTTGTTTTAGAAAGACTGCTTTCCTAATCTAACCCTAAACAACTTCAGCTTTTAAATCAAAAGGAGCAACATAAAACATTATGAAGAACAAAAAAACATTAACAGGTGAATGCCTTTGTGGCAAAGTTTCATGGGAAATGAGCGGACCGTTCGAGTTCTTTGGTATGTGTCAATGCTCACGCTGTCGCAAAGTTACTGGTGCTGCCTTTGCGACCAACCTTTTTGTTAAGCCCGAGCAATTTATCTGGCATTCCGGTAAGGATAATAGAGGTGAATATGTTATGGAATCACCCAACACATTTGGTAACGCTTTTTGTAAAACCTGTGGCTCAAGAGTTCCTAAAAATACTGCTCGAGGTTGGGTTTTAGCTCCTCTCGGGAGCTCGATGGAATTACCTGGTATTGAACCAACTCTGGTTTGCCCAGAGGACCATACTGAATGGTTTACTGGTTTAGAATCGTTAATAAAGAGTCAAAAATAGTTTATCTGTCTATATGCAACACAGCAAGAAATGCCTCTTGTGGAATATCTACTCTTCCGATAGAGCGCATCCTTTTCTTGCCCTTCTTTTGCTTTTCAAGAAGCTTTCTTTTGCGTGACACATCGCCACCATAACACTTCGCGGTTACATTTTTTCTAAGTGCTTTAACATTTGTTCTAGAAATGATTTTGGATCCAATACAGGCTTGGATAGCTACATCAAACATCTGCCTTGGAATTAATTCCTTCATTTTAGTTGCAATTTCACGACCCTTGTGTTGGGAGTTATCTCGATGAATAATTAGAGCTAAAGCGTCAACAGGCTCACTATTTATGAGAATATCTAGTCGAATCAGATCAGCTACTTGATAGCGCTCAAAGTGATAATCCATTGATGCAAATCCTCGCGAGACTGATTTTAATTTATCAAAAAAATCAAGTACAACCTCATTCAGTGGTAGCTCGTAGATAATAGAGACC
>CABXJL010000005.1:0-37856 GCA_902512485.1 uncultured Gammaproteobacteria bacterium | reverse complement strand
GCGTCAAGCGGGCATGTCACTTGGCTTGATAACTGGAGAGTTTTCCTCAGAAGATTTATTGGGTGAAATCTTCTCTTCTTTTTGTATTGGAAAATAGGGGAAGATTGGAGCTGTAAGTTAATAAATTTACGGAACTTATCAAAGGTAATAAATTAGGTCTATAATGTTGATTTTACACATTATTATGGGTTGTGTAATTTTCGAAAGTATAGTGCTTCAGGCTTTATTTTATAAATATTCAAAATTATATCTTGACGCAACATTTTGAGCCTGTATAATTTCTCGCTTTCACCGCTACAAAATGATCAATTTTGGGGTGGTAGCTCTTTAACAATTTATCAAGCAACTTGTGTGGGCACTCGTGCAAGAAATTGTGCAGTGCACATAAAAAACAAAAGCAGATAAGCTTTTAAAAAAATTGAACTAATGGTTACTAAATGCCATGTGTTCTAAAAAGTCAAAGATTGAACTGAAGAGTTTGATCCTGGCTCAGATTGAACGCTGGCGGTATGCTTAACACATGCAAGTCGAACGGAAACGAAACTAGCTTGCTAGTAGGCGTCGAGTGGCGGACGGGTGAGTAACGCGTAGGAATCTGCCTGATAGTGGGGGATAGCCCGAAGAAATTCGGATTAATACCGCATAATCTATTCGTAGTAAAGTGGGGGACTTTCGAGCCTCACGCTATCAGATGAGCCTGCGTAAGATTAGCTTGTTGGTAGGGTAAAAGCCTACCAAGGCAACGATCTTTAGCTGGTCTGAGAGGATGATCAGCCACATCGGGACTGAGACACGGCCCGAACTCCTACGGGAGGCAGCAGTGGGGAATATTGGACAATGGGGGCAACCCTGATCCAGCAATACCGCGTGTGTGAAGAAGGCTTGAGGGTTGTAAAGCACTTTCAATTGTGAAGAAAAGTTAACGGTTAATAACCGTTAACCTTGACGTTAACTTTATAAGAAGCACCGGCTAACTCCGTGCCAGCAGCCGCGGTAATACGGAGGGTGCAAGCGTTAATCGGAATTACTGGGCGTAAAGCGTGCGTAGGCGGTTTATTAAGTCAGATGTGAAAGCCCCGGGCTTAACCTGGGAACTGCATTTGAAACTGGTCAACTAGAGTATGGTAGAGGAAAGTGGAATTTCTGGTGTAGCGGTGAAATGCGTAGATATCAGAAGGAACATCAATGGCGAAGGCAGCTTTCTGGACCAATACTGACGCTGAGGTACGAAAGCGTGGGTAGCAAACAGGATTAGATACCCTGGTAGTCCACGCCGTAAACGATGATAACTAGCCGTTGGGGGGATTTACCCCTTAGTGGCGAAGCTAACGCGTTAAGTTATCCGCCTGGGGAGTACGGCCGCAAGGCTAAAACTCAAAGGAATTGACGGGGACCCGCACAAGCGGTGGAGCATGTGGTTTAATTCGATGCAACGCGAAGAACCTTACCTGGTCTTGACATCCTGCGAACTTTCTAGAAATAGATTGGTGCCTTCGGGAACGCAGTGACAGGTGCTGCATGGCTGTCGTCAGCTCGTGTCGTGAGATGTTGGGTTAAGTCCCGTAACGAGCGCAACCCCTATCCTTATTTGCCAGCACATTATGGTGGGAACTATAAGGAGACTGCCGGTGATAAACCGGAGGAAGGCGGGGACGACGTCAAGTCATCATGGCCCTTACGACCAGGGCTACACACGTGCTACAATGGGAAGGACAAAGAGCCGCGAAGCCGCGAGGTGTAGCTAATCTCATAAATCTTCTCGTAGTCCGGATTGGAGTCTGCAACTCGACTCCATGAAGTCGGAATCGCTAGTAATCGTAGATCAGAATGCTACGGTGAATACGTTCCCGGGTCTTGTACACACCGCCCGTCATACCATGGGAGTGGGTTGCACCAGAAGTGGCTAGTCTAACTTTGTGAGGACGGTCACCACGGTGTGATTCATGACTGGGGTAAAGTCGTAACAAGGTAGCCCTACCGGAAGGTGGGGCTGGATCACCTCCTTAAGAAAAGTGCGAGTGTTCACACACGTTGTTTGATAAAGATATAGTAAAGAGAGAATAGACCAATAACCCAAAATCAATGTTGTTGATATTAAGGGTCTGTAGCTCAGTTGGTTAGAGCGCACCCCTGATAAGGGTGAGGTCGGTGGTTCAAATCCACCCAGACCCACCATTTTACTGGGTTATTAGTTTTATTTTGGGGCTATAGCTCAGCTGGGAGAGCGCCTGATTTGCATTCAGGAGGTCAGCAGTTCGATCCTGCTTAGCTCCACCATTTTCTCTGATGAAAACTTAAATAAGATTTATTGTTAAGTTTTATTTAAGTTTTTATACCTAACCTTGGTTAGGAGCTCTTTAACAATTTGGATATGAAGTAAAGTTTGTTAAATACAATACAACGTATAAGTAGATATATGAAAATGTTATCGAAGGTGTATTGCATTGACACAACAATTTCAAAAAATATGGATTCTCGATGATAGATTAATCTCTATCATTGAAAATTGAAATCACCGATTAGATCGAAAGATTTAGTTAGTGACTTCACAAGGTGAAATACGAAACCAGATAACCTAGATATTTTGGGGTTATATGGTCAAGTGAATAAGTGCATACGATGGATGCCTTGGCAGTAGAAGGCGATGAAGGACGTGATAATCTGCGATAAGCTTCGGTTAGCTGATAAATAAGCTTTAACCCGGAGATCTCCGAATGGGAAAACCCAGTGATCATAAGATCATTATCTTTAACTGAATACATAGGTTAAGGAGGCAAACCTAGGGAACTGAAACATCTTAGTACCTAGAGGAAAAGAAATCAACCGAGATTCCCTTAGTAGCGGCGAGCGAACGGGGATTAGCCCTTAAGCAATTTTGAGATTAGTAGAATGTTCTGGAAAGTTCAACGACACAGGGTGATAGTCCCGTATACGAAAATCTTTTGGTTGTGAAATCGAGTAAGGCGGCGCACGTGAAACGCTGTTTGAACATGGGGGGACCACCCTCCAAGGCTAAATACTCTCTACTGACCGATAGTGAACAAGTACCGTGAGGGAAAGGCGAAAAGAACCCCGGGAGGGGAGTGAAATAGAACCTGAAATCGCATGCATACAAGCAGTAGGAGCAGACTTGTTCTGTGACTGCGTACCTTTTGTATAATGGGTCAGCGACTTACTTCTCAGTAGCAAGGTTAACCATTAGGGGAGCCGTAGGGAAACCGAGTCTTAAATGGGCGATTAGTTGCTGGGAGTAGACCCGAAACCGGGTGATCTATCCATGGCCAGGGTGAAGGTTAGGTAAAACTAACTGGAGGCCCGAACCCACTTATGTTGAAAAATGAGGGGATGAGCTGTGGATAGGGGTGAAAGGCCAAACAAACCCGGAGATAGCTGGTTCTCTCCGAAATCTATTTAGGTAGAGCGTCATGTATTACTTCTGGGGGTAGAGCACTGTTATGGCTAGCGGGTCGTCAAGACTTAGCAAACCATTGCAAACTCCGAATACCAGAAAGTATGAGCATGGCAGACACACTGCGGGTGCTAACGTCCGTAGTGGAAAGGGAAACAACCCAGACCGTCAGCTAAGGTCCCAAAATTATAGTTAAGTGGGAAACGATGTGAAAAGGCCCAGACAGCCAGGAGGTTGGCTTAGAAGCAGCCATTCCTTTAAAGAGTGCGTAATAGCTCACTGGTCGAGTCGGTTTGCGCGGAAGATTTAACGGGGCTAAACTATATACCGAAGCTGCGGATCGCAATTTATTGCGATGGTAGGAGAGCGTTCTGTAAGCCGTTGAAGGCGAACTGTGAGGTTTGCTGGAGGTATCAGAAGTGCGAATGCTGACATGAGTAACGATAAAGGGGGTGAAAAACCCCCTCGCCAGAAGTCCAAGGTTTCCTACGCAACGTTAATCGGCGTAGGGTTAGTCGGCCCCTAAGGCGAGGCAGAAATGCGTAGTCGATGGGAAACGGGTTAATATTCCCGTACTTCATATAACTGCGATGGGAAGACGGAGTAGGTTAGCTCAGCAAGGCGATGGTTGTCCTTGTTCAAGCGTGTAGAAATGGTTCTTAGGAAAATCCGGGAACCTCTATTTCAAGGCGTGATAACGATCCCTCTTTTGGGAGAAGTGAGTAATACCATACTTCCAGGAAAATCCTCTAAGCTTCAGGTTATATGAAACCGTACCCCAAACCGACACAGGTGGACGAGATGAGAATTCTAAGGCGCTTGAGAGAACTCGGGTGAAGGAACTAGGCAAAATGACACCGTAACTTCGGGAGAAGGTGTACTCTTTGTATGTGAAATCACTCGCTGATGGAGCTGAACAGAGTTGAAAATACTAGGTGGCTGCGACTGTTTATTAAAAACACAGCACTCTGCAAACACGTAAGTGGAAGTATAGGGTGTGACGCCTGCCCGGTGCTTGAAGGTTAATTGATGAGGTTAGCGCTTGCGCGAAGCTTTTGATCGAAGCCCAAGTAAACGGCGGCCGTAACTATAACGGTCCTAAGGTAGCGAAATTCCTTGTCGGGTAAGTTCCGACCTGCACGAATGGCGTAACGACGGCCACACTGTCTCCACCCGAGACTCAGTGAAATTGAAATTGCTGTTAAGATGCAGTATACCCGCGGCCAGACGGAAAGACCCCGTGCACCTTTACTACAGCTTTGCATTGAACTCTGATCCTACTTGTGTAGGATAGGTGGGAGGCTTTGAAGCTTTAACGCTAGTTAGAGTGGAGCCATCCTTGAAATACCACCCTGGTATGTTTGGGGTTCTAACCTTGGTCCGTCATCCGGATCGGGAACAATGCATGGTGGGTAGTTTGACTGGGGCGGTCTCCTCCTAAAGAGTAACGGAGGAGCGCAAAGGTATCCTCAGCACGGTCGGACATCGTGCAATGAGCGCAAAGGTAAAAGGATGCTTGACTGCGAGACTGACACGTCGAGCAGGTAGGAAACTAGGTCTTAGTGATCCGGTGGTTCTGAGTGGAAGGACCATCGCTCAACGGATAAAAGGTACGCCGGGGATAACAGGTTAATACCCCCCAAGAGTTCACATCGACGGGGGTGTTTGACACCTCGATGTCGGCTCATCACATCCTGGGGCTGAAGCAGGTCCCAAGGGTATGGCTGTTCGCCATTTAAAGTGGTACGCGAGCTGGGTTTAGAACGTCGTGAGACAGTTCGGTCCCTATCTACCGTGGGCGTTGGAGACTTGAGGGAAGCTGTTCTTAGTACGAGAGGACCGGAACGGACACACCTCTGGTGTTTCGGTTGTGACGCCAGTCGCATTGCCGAGTAGCTATGTGTGGAAAGGATAACCGCTGAAAGCATCTAAGCGGGAAGCCCCTCCCAAGATTAGGTCTCCCTGATTATTTAATAATCCTAAAGATCCCTCGAAGACTACGAGGTTGATAGGCTAGGTGTGGAAGTGCAGCAATGTATGAAGCTAACTAGTACTAATTGATCGTGAGGCTTGACCATATAACACCCAAGATATTTGGAGATGTTGTTGTGTCAACAGGCAATATGCCTTATAAACTTTACTTTATTCCATTTTGTTATACCTCTGTGGTATAAAAACTTTTAAATCCGTTTGAGTTAAGTTTTATCTTAAATCAAACAAGCAGTTTGCTTAGTGATAATAGCAAGTGTGACCCACCTGATCCCATCCCGAACTCAGAAGTGAAACCACTTAGCGCCGATGGTAGTGTGGGGTTTCTCCATGTGAGAGTAGGACATTGCTAGGCTTTAATTCGAAATACCCCAATAATCAATAGATTTTTGGGGTATTTTTTTCTTAATTTTTATATTAAAAAATACTTCATTTAAATCGATTTGAGTCATAATTATAATGTTAGAATATTATCTGAATTTTTTACTAATTCATTATGAAGGAACTACTCTTATCTCTTAGTAAGTACTTTGCCATAGTTCCTAGACAGTTAAGGCCTTATCGAAAAATTGTCCTCATACTTGCACTACTCTCAACCGTTTTTATGGGTTATGGGACGACTCGTTTTGTCTTAGACACCTCTTTTGAATCTTGGTTTAGCGAAGAGGATCCGGCAGTAAAGTCCTTAAATGAGTTTCGTGAGCAGTTCGGTAGTGATGATGGGCTCTTTATTGTATATGAAGCCAAAGACGGAGATGTATTCTCAAACCAATCTTTATCTTTAATTTCTGAAATAACTGAAGTACTAGACAATGACGAGCAAATTAGCGATGAGACTTGGCTTGAACAGTATGGATTAAACTCCAAGGTTGCAGAGACACTAAAACATATAAAGCGGGTTCAATCTTTAACTAATATTCGCATTCAAAAAAATGAAGATGATGTCTTGAGTGCGCCTCTCTTGGTTCCAAAAACCATTCCTAGAGATATAAACATACTTGGTGAAATTAAGTCTGAAGCTGGCAAACAATCCAGCCTGCCGCTCTTTATGTTTTCAAAAGACCACCGTTTTGGTGCAATCTCAATTACGACAGATTTTGGAACGATTCCTTTGATTGAAAATCAAAATGAAGATCAGTCCTTGTTTTCTGATGACGATTGGAATGATGATTTTGAAGATTCAGTAGATGACCAAGCTGTTCTTCAAAAAGTTAAATTTAAAGATATAGAGCCAACGCTATATATTCCTTTTATGCAGGCGGTTTCAGCCGTATATGAACAGCCACGGATGTTGGAAAATTTTGATTTTTATCCGATCGGGACTTCAGCGATGGTGGAGTTGGCTTGGGGAACAATGATTCAAGCGGCTTTCCTTTTGGTAGGTATGCTGATTATTATTAATCTTTTGCTTTTGACTCTGTTTCGTTCAGCCAGCGCAGTAGTACTTCCACAGTTAGCTATCGGTCTTAGTATTTTGTTTGTAATTGGTGGCCTGAGCTGGCTTAATATAGCCTCCACCACACTCATTGGTTTAACTGCAATGTTAGTGATTGCAGTTGGTGTGGCAGACTGTGTCCATGTGATGAGTTCTTATCTATTGTTTAGGCGTTCTGGTAGTGACCATGAACAGGCCTTGTCGCAAGCTTATGGCAAAGTTGGAGTGCCAATCTTGCTCACCACTGTGACGACAATGGCAGGTATGTCTTCACTGGCAGTGACAGGAATGCCACAGTTTGTTCTGTTTGGATTTTCTTCTGCGGCAGGAGTTGGACTAGCTTTTCTATATACAATTTATCTATTACCAGTGTTACTGGATTACTGGCATCCAATGCAAGAAAAGAAAGTTTCAAATGTCGTTCAACAAAAGAAAACTTTAATAAGCCTAATGAAAGCTTTCTTCAAGTTGATTCAAATAAAGGTTTTAAAGTTTTTATGCTTTTTTGCGAAGCCAATAATAAATTTATCACAAAGAATTGGTTTAACTTGGTTATTAGGGGCAGACTGGTTGCAGCCATTATTAGATAAAATTCCATCCTTTGTGCAGCGCTTTCGATATGCAGTAGCTGTGATTTTTTTTGGCGTATTTGTAATCTGTTTGTACGGTGCAACTCAAGTCAAAATTGACTCCAACATGGTTGAACTTTATTCTGATGATGTCCCTATTGCCCAGGCATATGATATCGTTGATGAACACATGATGGGTACAGGCAATATGATTGTTGTGGTTAATACCGGAGAGTCTGATGCCATCACGGACCCTGCAGTTTTAAAGGCAATGAGTCGTCTCCAGAGTCAAGTCAAGGAAAGTTATAGCAAATATATTATTCGAACTAACTCCTTAGCAGACTTGGTTAAAGAAACTCATGCCATTATGCAAGATGATGAACAGTACCGGACCATCCCTGACAGTCAAATCACGGTATCACAGTTGTTGTATTTGTTTAACAGCGCTAACCCCGAAGAACGTCGAGCCTTGGTAAGTGATGACTACAGTAAGAGTCACATTAGTATTCAGTTAAAAAATGCAGGGTCACATGAATATGCAGAATTTTTTGAAGGCATCCGAAAGGACATAAGTAATGAATTTGATACATTGAAAGACCGTTACCCTAATTTGGACGTTGAAATTACCGGTACTTTTGCAATGATGATGAGACTTGCAGATGATTTAAGCAGGAACCAGTTCAAGAGTTTAGCTATAGCTGCTGTGGTTATTAGTTGCTTGTTGATGGTGACACTAGGTTCACTGCAGGCAGGAGCTATGTCGATTATCCCTAACTTAATCCCAGCCACTCTGGCGTTTGGCTTGATGGGTCTTTTTGGAATCCCACTCGACACAGATACTCTGATGATTGCACCCTTGATAATAGGTATAGCGGTAGATGATACGATTCACTTTATTAGTCATTATAGAATGTCGTTAGCTGAAAAAAATGACATGCGATTAGCCTTGATTGGGGCTATAAAAGAGGTAGGTCAAGCGGTTACATTTACAACATTAATACTCGGTTTTGGTTTCTTTATGCTTTCGTTTAGTGACTATTTGGGTTTGGCAAAGATAGGCGGTTTTGGTGCATTGGCCATATTTGTTGCCCTGCTCTGTGACTTGCTCTTTTTCCCGGCACTGATTATGATATTTAAACCAAAATTTGGCCAGAAAGATGTTGAAGATAATTTAAATTTTATAGAGGTTGCAAAATGAAACGATTACTAGTTACTTCAAATTACTCATTACTCGTTATCGTGCTGAGTGTTGTTTTATCACTTTCTAGTTTGCAGGTCTATGCTGAAACTAACTTAAGTGCAAGAGAAATTATGGAAAAAGTTGACGAAGAAAGCCGTAAGTCTTCAGACTCTGCCTTCACACGAATGAAGCTTACTACTTGTAAGTATGGTCTTAGTGGAGGAAAGGTAAAGTGTGCCGAAAAAGCGCGTGTTAAGTTAGTTGAGAGTGCACAAATTAATACCGGTAAAGATAACAAAGATTCCAAGAGTATTGCCATCATCCTTGAGCCTTCAAGTGAGAAAGGTATTGGTATGTTGTCTTACAGTTATGACGATAGTGATCGAGACAATGAAACTTGGTTGTACCTCTCTGCTCTTGGAAAAGTGAAGAGGATTAGTGTTAGAAACAGTGACGATGAAGAAACTGAATCAGCCAGCATTTTTGGAACAGAGATGACAACTGAAGATCAAGAGACAGGGAAGCTTGATGACTATACTTATGAGCTACTTGGGCAAGGAAAATTTAGAGGAAGAGAGGTTGCAGTAATCGAGTCAATACCTAAGCCACACCGTCTCAGTAAAAGCAGCTATGGGAAGACGCAAAGCTGGATTGATACAGAAAGGTTTATAACTCTTAAAGTACAAATGTTTGATAAATACAATAATCCTATTAAGAAGCTTGAGGTAGGTAAGGTTGAAAAAATCAATGATGTTTGGATGGGAAGAAGTCTTACATTTTTTAATACTGTCAGCAACAGGTTAACCAATATGAAACTTGAGGCGATTAACTTTGATATGGAAATTAAAGAAGACTTTCTTACTCAAAGAGCGTTGACAGATCAAGCTTTTAGGGAAAAGTTTCTCAAAGATTTGCGTAAGCAGGCTAAATAATTTCATAAAAAATTATGGTTAAATTAATCAATAAACTGATTATCTGTGTTTTTTGTGGTATATCGCTCAGCCCTTTAGTTTCGGCCGATGAGTTATTATTTGAAGATGAAGTACTTTTTGAAGAGTCTAGTCAAGAATTTGATGAATGGTCAGATGATAGCGATCTCTTTAGCGATGAAATTAAGAATGCAAGACCTTTTGCCTGGTTAAATATTGGGGTTGCACAAAAATGGGGATTCAATCCAGCAAGTGATTGGAATAAGACGAAGGAGAGGACCGAGCTTATCCTTGGAACGACCGGCTCGGTTTCTGATGCCGGATACGGCGAATTAGAAATAAAGTCAACCAAATACTGGCCAAGTGATAGTTACCATTCAACTAAATCCAGCGATATCGAGATAGAAAGAGCCTTTTTACAGTTTAGTTTTGATAAATGGAGCACTAAGCTAGGCCGATACACTATCGGCTGGGGTGAGCTTGAAGGCGGCGCGCTAGACGTTATCAACCCATCTGGTGGCTTGACTGATCCAGTGATGACATCTCAGTGGCTTATGAGTGCGACTCGATATGGGGATAAAAATGATATTAGTGTTTTTTATAATCCTAATCCCAAGATTACGAATAGCACTTTATTATCGCTAAAGGATGAAAGGTACCGCGAATTTGGACTGCGTTATGGGATCAATACAGAGGGTAGTGACATGGCATTCTATGCTGGCCAATTGATACCCAATGACGCATTAAAGAACCTTACTGATGGGATGGCCTATGCTAGTCCATATGAGTTACTAGGGTTTGGTATGAACAAGGTATTTGATGACTACTTACTTAAATTTGATATAGCCTATAAACGCAACCTACGCCAAAACCGATTAGGGCAGTTTATAAAAGCTGATAGAGTAGATTGGGATCTTGCTTTCGATATTCAAAATGATGATAGGCAATATTTAATTTCAATTAATTCGCAATATTGGTTGGATTTTTTCAATGACTATTTAACTCCTACTCTGCTAGGAAGTGTCAGCTCTGAAAAAAATAGCATGACCTATATGGCTAATATAAGTGACAAGTTCGGTGATTCTGATTGGAGCTGGAATTTATCCAATATTATTGCTGCCAACAATGACCTTTCATTAATTACCGCTGGTCTTGAATGGGATATCAGCGATAACTTAAATGTCAAATTAAATGCCACAAGGGCAAATGCAAAACTTGACCGTGCATTTAGCTTACTCGACGATTATCAGCGAGTCAATTTAGAGGTTAAATTCCAGTATTGATTTTTTAATTGTCAGATTTGGTTAGTATATTGAGTAGACAATGAGTCCTATCAACTCCTCTAATAGCATAGGACATAGTATAATTTGCGTAAGTTAATTTAGGGCTAAGTAATGTTAGATAGTAAGCTTTTAAGGGGCAATATAGATTTTGTGGCTGAGCAACTCAAGAGGCGAAATTTTACTTTTGATGTTGCTCAATATATTAAGCTTGAAGATCAAAGAAAAGTAATTCAAGTGCAAACTCAAGACTTTCAAAATCTTCGCAACACAAAATCTAAGGCAATCGGTCAAGCAAAAGCTTCTGGTGAAAATATGCAACCACTACTTGACGAGGTTTCAGAGTTAGGGAAAAAACTTGACGATGCCAAATCTAAATTACAAGATATTCAGGCGAAGATTGAGGCAATAGTGATGGAGATACCAAACATCCCTCATCCCTCTGTACCAGAAGGCGATAGTGAAGCTGATAATATTGAGATATTAAAGTGGGGTAAGCCAGCAACGCTAGATTTTGATATAAAAGATCATGCTGAGTTGGGTGAAATGCATGGAATGGACTTCGCTGCTGCGGCTAAGATTTCAGGGACAAGGTTTGTTGTTATGACTGGAAAGCTTGCTAAATTGCAGCGCGCCTTGACTCATTTTATGTTAGATCACCATATCGAGAAAAATGGCTACACTGAAACCTATGCGCCCTACTTAGTTAATGCTGACTCTTTGACGGGGACTGGGCAACTACCAAAATTTGAAGCTGACTTGTTTAAAACCCATCTGCATGGTGAAGAAGGTGAAGCAAAGGCGCTTTATTTAATACCAACAGCGGAAGTCCCGGTGACCAATATTGTTCGTGAATCAATTATTAAGGACTCTGAGTTACCGCTTAAGTTTGTTGCTCACACGCCGTGTTTTCGTTCTGAAGCTGGATCATATGGAAAAGATACCAGGGGGTTGATTCGTCAGCACCAGTTTGAAAAAGTTGAATTAGTGCAAATTTCTAAACCAGATAATTCTTATGAGGTGCTTGAAGAGTTAACTTCTGATGCTGAAGGTATTCTGCAATTATTAGAATTACCTTATCGTAAAGTTAACTTATGCACCGGTGATCTGGGATTCGCTTCAGCTAAAACCTATGACCTCGAAGTTTGGTTGCCGGGTCAAAAGGCGTATCGTGAAATTTCTTCATGCTCATGCTTTGAAGGATTTCAAGCGAGACGCATGCAACTTAGATGGAAAAACCCTGAGACAAAGGAAACAGAATTTTTGCATACCTTGAACGGTTCTGGACTAGCGGTGGGTAGAACTTTGGTTGCTGTGATGGAGAATTATCAGAATGCTGATGGCAGTATTACCATTCCTAAGGTCTTACAAAGCTACATGGGTGGTGTAACTACGATAAAATAACCCCTTTATATTTTTTTGGAGTCAAAGATGAATTTACCACCAGAGATTTTTTTGGTAGCAATGTTTGTGTTGATGTATTTTTTGTTAATCAGACCACAACAAAAGCGCGCTAAGGATCACAAAAAATTACTGAGTGAACTTAAAAAAGGTGATGAGATTGTTACCAATGGAGGTGTTGTAGGCAAAATTAACTCTGTTGACGAGTCTTTTGCAGCACTAGAGATTGCTGAAGGTGTAGTTGTTAAAGTACAAAAACAAGGTATCAACCAAAAAATGCCAAAAGGTAGCGCTAAGCTGTAACTTATAAGTAAATAATTTAGATGAATCATTACCCTATTTGGAAAAATGCATTAATTGTTTTTTTCCTATTTATCTCGGCTTTATATGCATTGCCAAATATTTATGGTTCGGATTTAGCTATCCAAATCTCTGGCACTGGTGACTATGTTGTCCAAGATCAAGACGTCAAAAACATTAAAAACTCATTAGAAGCTAATGAAATTGACTATAAATCAATGGGGCTAGTCGATAGACGCATTATGATCCGTTTTGAGGATTCACAATCGCAACTCTCTTCAAAAACTTTGTTAAAAAATACTCTTAGTAGGAATTATGTAGTTGCTTTGAATCTGGCTCCTTCAATTCCGCAGTGGCTATCAAATGTTGG
Organism: uncultured Gammaproteobacteria bacterium; assembly: GCA_902512485.1. GTDB lineage: Bacteria > Pseudomonadota > Gammaproteobacteria > PS1 > Pseudothioglobaceae > Pseudothioglobus. The sequence continues at coordinate 24,994 of CABXJL010000005.1, read as the reverse complement.
TGGTAAAGCAATGTCACTGGGACTCGATCTAAGGGGTGGTGTACACTTTTTGCTTGAAGTTGATATGGAAGCTGTAGTTTCAATTGCTATAGACCGATACTATAATGAGTTAAGGGCTGTTCTTCGCGAAGACCGCTTATACAAAAGCATTCGCAAAGAGGGCAACCTTTTGGTGGTTAGCTTTAAGACTGAAAACCTGAAAACTGAAGCTAAAAAGCTCATCAAGGATGAGCTTGCTGATTTAATGATTGTTGAGGGAAGTGAAACCGATCTGCAGTTGAGTTTGGAGATTTCTTCTGTAGCACAAAGTATAGCTAAAACTAACGCTTTAAAACAAAATATTACAACGCTTCGTAATCGTGTGAATGAGTTAGGTGTTGCGGAGCCAATTATCCAACGGCAAGGTTCAGAGAGAATTGTAGTGCAATTACCTGGTGTACAAGATACAGCCAGAGCCAAAGAAATTTTAGGCGCAGTCGCAACCGTTGAGTTTAGAATGGTCGATGAAAAAAATGATTTACAGACGGCAGTTCAGTCAGGGAAAATTCCAGTAGGTTCAAAGCTTTATAAATTTAAGGATGACACACCGTTGCTTCTTAAAACCGGTGTTATTGTAACTGGAGAGAATATCGTAGATGCATCCTCAAGTGTCGACCAAGATAATAACCCGATGGTTAGTATCACCTTGGATAGCGCTGGCGGAAGGTCGATGCTTGAAACGACCAAGGAGTTTCTACATCATCGTATGGCTGTTGTTTACATTGAGAACAAAGTTGAGACGATTGTTGAAGATGGAAATACAGTAAAAAAACGTAGTAAAACGCAGGATATTATTAATGCTGCAACCATACAAGGTACTTTTTCAAATCGCTTCCAGATAACAGGTATAGGTAGTGCCAGAGAGGCAAGAAATCTTGCCTTGTTGCTAAGAGCAGGCTCACTATCAGCGCCTATTGAAATCATTGAAGAGCGAACTATTGGACCAAGCTTAGGAGCAGATAATATTCAGAAAGGATTGATATCTGTTTTGGTTGGATTTGCTTTGGTTTTAGTTTTTATGGGCTGGCGCTATAGAGTATTTGGGTTAGTGGCAAATTTGGCTTTAACACTTAACTTAGTGACAATTGTTTCCATCCTTTCTATGCTGCAGGCAACCCTGACTTTGCCTGGTATAGCCGGCATCGTCTTGACTGTAGGTATGGCAGTTGATGCCAATGTGCTAATTTTTGAACGCATCAAAGAGGAGTTACAATTAAATCAAAATATTCAAAAGGCGATTTCTGCGGGATACGCAAAAGCACTATTAACGATTGCCGATGCCAACATTACCACATTGATTGCTTCTTTGGTTTTGTTTAGTTTTGGTACAGGTCCAGTGAAAGGTTTTGCTGTAACACTCTCGATCGGAATTATTACATCAATGTTCACTGCAATCGTTGTCTCTCGGGCGGTGATTAATCTCATCTACGGTGGCAGAAAAGTTAAGGAGTTAGCAATATGAGCCTGAGATCATTTAAACTGCCAACAATAGATTTTATCAATAAGCGTAAATACGCAATGGTGTTCTCTGCATTGTTGTTGATTGTGTCAGTTGTCTCACTTGGTTTGCAAGGGCTTAAACTTGGAATTGACTTTACGGGTGGAACATTAATAGAGGTGGGTTATCAGCAGACAGCAGACCTTGAAGATATTCGTACAAAATTAGCTAATGCTAACTATACGGGGACAAATGTACAGTACTTTGGATCTGACACAGAGGTGCTAATACACTTAGAACCTCAGGCTATTTCATCTGCTAAGCTTAGTTCGTCAATTATTCAGATGCTTGGCGAGGGTATTGATGTGCGTCGAGTGGAGTTCGTAGGACCTAAGGTTGGTGAAGAGTTAACTAATGATGGTGGCTTAGCTTTGCTTTATGCTCTCATAGGTATTTTGATTTATGTTGCTTTTAGATTTGAATATCGTTTTGCTTTTGGTTCGATTACTGCGCTAATTCATGACGTTATTATTACACTGGGTGTTTTTTCAATTCTGCGAATTGAATTTGATTTAACTGTGCTGGCTGCAATTCTTGCTGTCATCGGTTACTCCCTTAATGACACGATTGTGGTTTTTGATCGGATTCGAGAAAATTTTCTTTCCACTCGACACATTGAACCTATGCCGATTGTTAATGATGCCCTAAATCAAACATTAGCACGAACGTTAATGACATCATTGACGACATTGCTGGTTCTTTTAGCTTTGTTTTATTTGGGTGGTGAAGTGATACATAGCTTTGCTGGTGCACTTATAATTGGTGTTGTTATTGGTACTTATTCTTCTATCTTTGTAGCCAGCTCTATGATTCTAGCACTAGGAATATCGAAAGAGGATATGTTGCCTTCTGAAAAAGAAAAAAAAGAAATTGACGCCAGACCATAGGCATCAAGTTATAGCTCCAATGTATAAAAAGAAGGTTGAAGGTTTATTGATTAAATCGTTCAAATACAAGGCAGGCATTCGTGCCACCAAACCCAAAGCTATTTGATAGTATACGGTTGAGCTTTAATTGCGTTTTTTTTCTAACAATAGGCATTCCTTCTGCTTCCTCGTCAAGTGTTTCAATGTTCACCGATTCAGCGACGAAATCATTTTCAAGCATCAGCAATGAGTAAATAGATTCATTCACTCCTGCTGCTCCTAATGCGTGCCCAGAAAGAGATTTTGTCGAACCTATAAGTGGAATCTCTCTATTAAAAACTTGTTTAATGGCTTGCAACTCTTTCATGTCACCCGCAGGAGTTGAGGTACCGTGAGCGTTGATGTAGTCTATAGAACCGCTGACTGTACTAATTGCTAACTTCATGCAACGTGATGCTCCTTCTCCAGAGGGTGCGACCATGTCATAACCATCAGAAGTTGCACCATAACCAACGAGCTCCGCGATTATATGAGCGCCGCGAGCTTCTGCATGTTCTAAAGACTCAAGTATGAGTGCACCACCACCACCTGAAATAACAAATCCATCTCTATTAGTATCATAAGCTCGAGATGCCTTTTCAGGAGTGTCGTTATATTTTGAGGACAATGCTCCCATTGCATCGAATAACATGGTTAGTGACCAGTCTAACTCCTCACCTCCACCAGCAAAGACAACATCTTGCTTACCCAGCTGTATTTGTTCCATAGCATTGCCAATACAATGGGCACTGGTCGAGCAGGCTGAACTGATTGAATAATTGATGCCCTTAATTTTAAATAGGGTGGATAGACAGGCTGAGGTTGTTGAACCCATGGCTCGAGGGACACGATAAGGACCCACTCTTTTAATACCTTTTTCTCGTAAGATGTCTGCAGCCTCGACAACGTTCTGGTTAGAGGCTCCGCCAGAACCCATAATCAGTCCAGTTCTCTCATTAGAAACAATTTCAGGGCTCAGCCCTGACTGCTTGATTGCTTCATCCATTGCAATAGCATTATAGATTGCAGCATCCGCCATGAAACGTAACATCTTGCGATCAATGACATCACTTGTGTCGATTTCTGAAATAGAGCCATAAACATGTGACCTGAGTCCCATTTCCGCATATTTCTCACTAAACTCTATGCCTGATTTCGCTTTTTTTAGTGATTCAAGGACTTCGGATTTGTTGTTCCCCAAACTACAAACAATGCCCATTCCGGTTACAACGACGCGTTTCATCAGAAAGAAGAGGTGTCAGCAAACAAGCCGACCTTGAGGTTGGTGGCATCGTAAATCAATTTTCCATCAACTTCCATGGTTGCATCAGCAATACCCATATAGAGCTTTCTTGCAACAATTCTTGAGAGGCTCACATTGTAGGTTATTTTTTTATTGTGTGGTAAAACCTGGCCCGTAAATTTAATTTGCCCCGCGCCCAGAGCACGTCCTCTACCAGGACCTCCTAGCCAACCTAGGTAAAAGCCTACCAATTGCCACATTGCATCTACACCAAGGCAACCCGGCATAACAGCGTCTTCGTTAAAATGACAGTCAAAAAACCATAGGTCTGGGTTGATGTCTAATTCAGCTGTCAATCCACCCTTGCCGTATTCTCCATCACTTTCACTAATACTCGTGATCCGGTCAAACATCAGCATTGGTGGTTGCGGCAGCTGAGCGTTACCAGGCCCAAATAATTCCCCTTTACCGCAAAGAATTAATTCGTCATAAGAGTAACTGTTCTGCTTCATAAGGATTGATATATAGAATATAGCAAGAATTTTATCACAGTTAAATTAAGATAAAAATTCAACTTATGGCTTCAAGTCAGCGATAATATCGGATATATCTTCTAGTCCGACAGATATACGAACAAGGTTATCCGAGATGTTGCATTGCTTTTTTTCTTCGTCTGAAAGTCGAGCATGAGTTGTTGAAGCAGGATGGGTAATGGTGCTCTTGGTATCTCCAAGATTTGCAGTAATCGAAATCATTTTGGTATTGTTTATAAGTCGAAAAGCGTCTTCTTTCCCCCCAGATACTTCGAAGGAGACAATACCACCAAAATCACGTTGTTGATCTGTGGCGATCTGATGATGAGGATGAGACTCTAGTCCAAGGTAGTGTACTTTTTCTACAAAAGATTGATCGTTCAGCCAATTTGCTAGTTGCCGTGCATTTTCACAATGTGCCTTCATTCTCAGGGGTAGTGTTTCAAGACCTTTGAGAACAACCCAGGCATTAAAAGCGCTCAAGGTTGGCCCTGTTGTTCTAATAAAGCTAGTGATTTCCTCTAGTAGCTCACTGCTTCCTGCGATAGCCCCTGCGAGACATCGGCCTTGACCGTCTATGTATTTTGTTGCCGAGTGAATGACTATATCTGCCCCCAATGCTAATGGTTTTTGAAGGGCTGGCGTCATCACACAATTATCAACAGCTAATATGATGTTGTGTTTTTTGGATATGGTTGAAAGTGCTCGCAAATCGACAACCTCAACTAGGGGGTTTGATGGTGTTTCAAGAATGAATAGCTTCGTGTTGGACTGAATACTGTCCTTCCAGCTGATTAAATCGGGTAAGTCAACAAATGTTACTTCGATTCCAAACCTGTTAACAATGGTATTGAGGAGTACAGTAGTGGTTCCAAACATTCCACGAGATGCAACAATATGATCTCCGGTTTTGGATAGCGCCATAATGGTGGCGAAAATAGCCGACATGCCACTAGCGGTTGCAAGACATGATTCAGCTCCCTCCAGAGAGGCTAATTTATCTTGAAAAGCTTCTACGGTTGGGTTAGTGAATCTCGAATATACATTACCCTGTTCTTCCTTAGCAAATCTTAGAGCAGCCTGCTCGGCGCTCTCGAAAGTAAAACTAGAGGTCAGAAAAATAGCAGCAGAATGTTCTTGTTCTTGGCTAGTTTTATAACCTTCACGAATTGCTTTGGTTTCAAATTTGTTATCTTTCATATAACTTTGTAGTTAGTCAATCTACTTCATTGTAGATTAATTCTGAGTTTTCATTGGTAATATTGTTTTGTTTTGCCTTATCAGATCTAAGGGTTTCAATATTGTCCAGATAAGAAGTGTCAATATCTTTAGTGAGATATTGACCGTTAAAACAAGAACAATCGAAAGATGAGATATCAGGGTTACCTTGTTGAACAGACCAAATCAAATCCTCTAGATTTTGATAAATCAATTTATCAGCACCAATTGTTTGGCACACTTCATCGGTAGTTTTGTTATGTGCAACAAACTCATTCTTGCTGGCCATATCGATACCGTATACATTAGGGTAACGAACAGGTGGTGCGGCTGATGCAAAAAAGACTTTTTTTGCACCCGCAACTCTAGCCATTTGTACAATTTCTTTGCTGGTTGTGCCACGCACAATAGAGTCATCTACTAGAAGAACATTTTTATCCTTGAATTCGAGCTCGATTGCGCTCAGTTTTTGGCGTACAGATTTTTTTCTTTGTTTTTGTCCTGGCATAATAAAAGTTCGAGCAATATAGCGGTTCTTGATAAAACCTTCACGATACTTAAGGTCCAATTCATTGGCTAGCTGAAGAGCGGCTGTTCTTGAGGTGTCAGGAACAGGCATAACTACATCAATTTTCTCATCTGGCCACTTTGACTTAATTTTTTCTGCTAGTCGTTCACCCATTCTGAGGCGTGATTTATAAACCGATATTTTGTCAATAATAGAATCAGGTCTTGCAAAATAAACAAATTCAAAAATGCAGGGAGATAGTTCTGAATTGTCAGCACATTTTTTGGAATGAATATTTCCTTTGCGGTCAATTACAACAGCCTCTCCTGGCTCTACGTCACGCGTAATTTTGTAACCAAGAGCTGTTAAAGCAACGCTTTCAGATGCAATCATGTAACTAGTGCCTTTCGTTGTAGTTTTTTCACCAAGAATTAGAGGTCTTATTCCGTGAGGGTCTCTAAATCCAAAGATGCCATATCCTGGAATCATTCCGATCGCTGCATAAGCCCCCTTGACACGCTGATGAAGTTTTTTTACTGCTTTAAATATATCCGTCTCGTTAATTCGATGTTTTTGTTCTTTTGCTATTTCACTGGCCAATATATTGAGCAGTATTTCTGAATCAGAGTTGGTATTTATATGCCTCAGATCTTGTTCAAAAAGCTCTTTCGTTAGTGTTTCAGTATTAGTCAGATTGCCATTATGTGCAAAAGCGATTCCATAGGGCGAGTTTACATAAAAGGGTTGAGCTTCAGCGCCTGAAGAGCTTCCAGCGGTTGGGTAGCGGATATGTCCAATCCCCATATCACCTATCAATTTGGTGATATGTTTTGTTCTAAAAACATTGCGCACCATGCCGTTACCTTTGCGCATGTAAAAGCGCCCTTTACTGGCTGTGGTTATTCCTGCGGCATCTTGACCACGATGCTGGATAATAGTTAGTGCGTCATAAATATAAACACCTACATCTTTTTTTGTAGTGGATAGTATTCCAACAATACCGCACATAGTTTATTCCCCTAAAATTTCGCTTTCTATTAAAGTGGCAACTGCGTCGCCAGGTTCGAGTTTAACAAATAACAAATGTTCTGACAAAAAAGGTTTAATGTCAACTGCCCAATTTTGAAATGTTCTCAGTGCGCCACTGGTTTCAACCCATGCATGATTTTGGGTGACCCAGCTTAAGCTTTGCAATACAAGTACTATTATTAGAACAAAAATTCCGCCCTTAAATAAACCTAAAACTGCACCAAGAAAATTATTCTTCAATCCGCCAACATTGCGTGCATTAATTAACACATCAAGAGCTTGGAGAATGTTGAGAATTCTTTCAAATACCGGCGCCATCAGGCAAGGCTTTTCAGTATCAATGGTAATATTAAGAAGCTTTGATAAAGCCAATACAGCAGCAATAAGTGCAGCAAAAACAATTACGAACGATACAAAAATACGAAAGGAATTGCTAGTCACAATGGATTCCATTGTCTGGAGTTCAGCGACCACTCCCATGTAGTGGTAACTCAGAATAGCGACCAGTGCCGTTATTATTATCTTTGTGAATGAACGATTCAGTTCACAGGGATTTTCAACTTGTGAAGAGGCTCCTGCGGTCTTGTAAAGGGCCCTCTTAACAAACCAAATACCAATAAATATAGCTCCAAACGATAGCGCGAAGATTGATTGGCCCTCCGAAGTACTTGGGTCGCTCAATAGGGCGTTGGCTAAATTATCATAGTAAAGCCAAGCAAGAGCAATCGCCAGAATCACAAATAATAGGCTAATAATCTCCTTTGCAAGGCCTTGTATAAAGCCTCTAATAACAAAAAAAACTAGAATGATGAGGGTGAACCAATCTGACCAAGCCAGCACACTTATCGTGTTCCAAAAGTTGTCAAAAAAATTGCTCATGGTCTCCCTGATTGATATGGCTAATTTTACAATAGTTTCCTAGGACCGGACACGAACTCCATTAACTAATAATACTCAGATTTCTTTTAAGATGACGCTGGCATCGGCGACCGTATAGAAGGAGCCAAAAATGACAACCCTTTGAATCTCTTTCATTACAAGTGCCTGCTCTATCGCGCTAGCCATGCTAGCGCAAACCGTTGTCTCCTGAGAACCACCAAACTTGTCTTTAAGGGTTTCCATTTGAATAGAACGCGTAGCTGAGAGTGGCACCAAAAACCAGTGCTTAATGTTTGATGAGGCCAGCTCAATCATGTCATCGATATTTTTGTCAGCTAGTGCGGAAAAAATGGCTACCGTCTCCATGGCTGAGTCTGACAATGTGTCGACCAGAGTCTGAACGGCTGCAGGGTTGTGAGCGACATCAAGAATGACAGTTTTATTGGCTACCTTGAGAGTTTCAAAGCGGGCAACGATTTTGGCCTGCTTGATTCCGCTTTTAATCATTTCCTTGGAAACAGGGAATTGGTCACTGATTGTTTCGATGACTTTTATGGCAACAGCTGCATTGAGTCTTTGGTGGACACCCTCTAGTCCTATTTCGCCTTCATATTGTTCCTTGACAAGCGTCAATGGTGCACCTATCTTTTTGGCGTAGGCCAGTACACTGTCTGGCGGGTCCTGATCACCGCAAATGCAAGGCTTTGCAGTGCGCATAATGCCGGCCTTTTCAGTGCCGATTGATTCGCGTGTGTCTCCAAGGTATTCGGTATGATCTATTGCAATATTGGTAATAACACTGACATCGCTATCGACAATATTGACCGAATCTAGACGACCTCCAAGACCCACTTCAAGGATGGCAATATCGACATCAGCTTCAGAGAAAATAATTAACGCTGCCAAGGTTGAAAATTCAAAGTAAGTTAAAGAGACACCTTGCCTTTTTTCCTCAATTGCTTCAAAGGCTTTAATGATCACTTCATCATTAACAATCTCACCGTCGATTGTGAAGCGCTCGTTGTAGTTAATGAGGTGTGGCGAAGTGGAGCAACCTACTTTATATTTTGAGTTTCTATAAATACTATCGATAAAGGCGATTGTGGAGCCTTTGCCATTTGTACCAGCAACCGTTATGGCAAGAAACGGCACTCCATCCGGGAAAAGGCGTTGATAGACCTTTAGAACTCTGTCTAAGCCGAGAACAATGGTTTCTTCCATCAGCTGCTCTTGCCAACTTAGCCATTCATCAAGAGTTTTTTTGTTGTGCATAGTGAGAAGTTACTATACCTAATCTCAAACTAGTAAAAAGTCATTTGTCTTCCCAGAACTCACCTTCGATAGTTTCATTTTTGTTGTTGCTCGTCTGCTCTTGCTTTCCAGTTCTGTGAATAAAAACTGAATTTCTCTGGCTAAAAAAACGTTCTGCATTTTTCTCAAGGATGTGATTAATAAAATATCTTCTAGACCAAGGCATTAAGCCTAACAAACCCAAGCCATCTGTAATGAAACCCGGTGTCAATAGCAAAACACCTGAAACAAGGATAACGACACCCTCAAACATCTCCAATGCGGGCGTTTTGCCTTCAGCTATGCTCTGTTGGGCCTTAGCCATCGTTGACCAGCCCTGCTGCCTTAATAGGGTCGATCCAATCAGTGCAGTGACGATAACGAGTAGCACAGTTGACAGGCCTCCAATAGCCTGCCCAACGGTCACAAGGACGTAAATTTCAAGAAGAGTCATTACCACAAAAATAGGGAATAACATTTAACCTCCTTTCGAGTTAGTAAAAATAATATCCCAGACACCGTGGCCTAATTTTTGACCACGATTTTCAAATTTGGTCAAAGGCCGATGCTTGGGTCTTGGGGAGTATATATGGTCTCCCATGGTGTTTTTAAAGTGCTGATGAGATTCCAGCGTTTCCATGATGTGATCGGCATAGTTTTCCCAGTCGGTTGCTATATGGACGATTCCACCTTTTTTTAGCTTTTTTGCAAGAATGTCTAGAAAGCTGGTTTGCATGATTCTGCGCTTGTGGTGTCTCTTTTTATGCCAAGGGTCCGGGAAGAATAGTTGAAATTTTGATAGGCCGTCGTCAGCAATATGGTTTTGAAGCACCTCAACTGCGTCCTCTTTAATAATTTTCAGGTTGCCTAGTTGGCGTTTGTTTGCTTCATTGATGAGCCTGCCAATGCCAGCCTCGTAGACCTCGATTCCTAGGAAGTTTTGCTGCGGTTGCTGGACTGCCATTTCCAGCAGGCTGTCACCATTTCCAAAGCCGACCTCAAGGGTTACATCATGTGAATTCATGAAAAGTTCCCCGAAGTTGAGATGTTTGTCTGTGAGATTGACACCGTAGTTTGGCCACAATTCGTTTAGTGCGGTCGCCTGAGCTTTGGACAGTCTTCCAGAGCGCCTAACGAAACTTTGAATTTTACGCAAGGACTTGGCCTCAGTCATAGCTTGTAATCCATAATCAGTGGAGAGTGGTCAGAAAAACGTTCTTTCTTGTAGATCTCGCAAGCCGTTGCAAGACCGGTAAGATTTGAGCTCACCACCTGGTAGTCAAGACGCCAGCCGGTATTGTTTAGCCAGGCCTGGCCTCTATTGGACCACCACGTGTACTGAAATTCATCTTGATTGATTTCCCTGAAAGCGTCGATATAGCCTACCTCGTCATAGAGTTTGTCTAGCCAAGCTCTCTCTTCAGGCAGGAATCCTGAGTTCTTTTGGTTCGATCGCCAGTTCTTTAAATCAATCTTTTTGTGGGCGATATTCCAGTCACCACAGAAAATGTACTTTCTACCGTCATTTTGCAATGAATGTAAATGAGGCAGCAAGCGGTCGCAGATGAATTCCATTTTAAAGGCCTGCCTCTCCTCTTTGGAAGAGCCAGAGGGCAAGTAAATGGAAGCCACGCTTAAATCTCCAAAGTCAGCCTGAATCAGTCGGCCCTCAGAATTGATGTCCTGCCAAGGGCTATAGATCACCCGATCGGGCTTTGATTTGCAATAAAGAGCGGTTCCACTATAGCCTTTGCGTTCCGCGCTATGATAATAGGTGTACATTCCGGAAGGGTAGAAGCGTTCATCAAGCTGGTGTTCTTGTGCCTTGATTTCTTGCAAACAGACAACATCCGCATTTTGTTTTTCTAACCAGCTGAAAAAACCTTTTCGTTCAGCCGCTCGAATTCCATTGACATTAATTGTTATAATTCTCATTGCGATTATTTTAATAGTTTAGGAATATTCGATGGAACAGTATCAAAACGATTTTGTAGACTTTATGTTGGAAATCGGAGCCCTTAAGTTTGGAGAATTTACACTTAAATCCGGTCGGGTGAGCCCTTATTTTTTCAATGCAGGTCAATTTAATCAAGGCAACCATTTATCCCAGCTCGGACAATTTTATGCTCAAGCCATCGAGTCCAGCGGCATCAAATTTGATGTTCTATTTGGCCCCGCATATAAAGGAATTCCGCTCGCAGCAGCAACAGCTATTGCGCTCAATGACAGTTTCAATAGAAGTGTTCCCTATAGTTTTAATCGAAAAGAAGCCAAGGACCATGGTGAAGGTGGGAACATCGTCGGTCATCCGCTTGAGAGGGACATTCTAATCATAGACGATGTCATAACCGCTGGAACAGCGATCAGAGAAGCAAAAGACATTATCGAAGCCAATGGCGCCAACACGAAAGGCGTGGTGGTTGCATTGGACCGACAAGAGAAGGGCGAAGGCGAACTCTCAGCTATTCAAGAGGTGGAACAAAATTTTGGTATTGCCGTTGTGAGCATCATTAACTTGTCTCATATCGTTGATTACCTGAAAGCCAATGATGATAAAAATATCATCAGTAGGATTGAGAGTTACCGTTCCCAGTATGGTATTTCCTAATTAAATCGATTAGCGGGTTTCTGTAAGGGGTTCAACGATAAGTGTCGAAGAGTCGGTATCAATGATTCGAACTTTTTGTCCAACACTCATTTCACAGCCCTTTGCAAACCACAAAGACTCACCCAGCCTAACTTTGACAATGCTGTTTTCAATAGAGACAACTGTGCATTCCTTGCCAATGTGGCTCTTAGCATTAATGCTTAGCTCATCATCAACCGTTTTCACTGGGAAGTATTTTTTTGCTAATAATGTGGAAACTGCTGAGAGCAATACAAAGCTTAGAACTTGTAATCCAGAGGAAACTCCAGGGTACAAATAGAACACAATACTGATTGTGATAGCGGATGCACCAATCCAGAGCAGGAACATTGACCACAAGAACAGTTCAACGATGACCAATGCGAGTCCAAATACAAGCCAATGCAAGTAGTTTAGGTTTTCTAACAACATTTCCATGAAGGTGATTTTATATTCTTTATGAGGGAGTAATAAAATTTTCCTTGCTGTCCGTCTAAAAAATATTTATTTTTTTTACAATTTAGGTCATAATGCAGGTACTACTGGGGTCTTTATGGAAAATGGAAAACCTATAAAAAATAAAAAACTGGTTGAAAAGTTTCAAAAGGACGGCTTTGTCGTTCTTGAAAATGCGTTAACTGATTCTCAATTGTCGGCACTCAATAGTGACTTATCAATGTGGGTTGAAGAGAGCAGAGGAAATGAAAAGTCTTACGGAAAAATCATGGATGGGAGGCCTCGTTTTGATTTGCAACTAGATAACCATTCATTTGATAACCCTGCACTTAGAAGAGTAACTTCGCCAGCTGAAATTTCACAGGCATGTCTCGATGTGGTTAAAGATAATCAAGCCTTAGATCTTGTTAGTGAAATTTTTGGACCAAATATCAAGCATTGGACAAATAAAATCAACCTTAAGCTTCCAGGCTCAGGCACGGAGGTGAAGTTCCATCAGGATTTTCCTTATGAGCCCCATTCAAATGAAGACATCATGACAGTTTTATTTTTCCTTGATGACGTGACGCTTGAAAACGGGCCATTGGAGGTTATTGCGGGTTCGCACAACGGACCACTTTATTCGCTATGGCATGACGGTATTTTTACTGGTGCCGTTTCTGCAGAAATTGAAGCCGAATGCAAAACGAAAGCTATTAGTTGTTTAGGTAAGGCGGGTTCGGCATGTTTGATGCATTCCAAATTAATGCATGGCTCCAAATCAAACAAAACTAAATCCGCGCGTTCTCTGTTTATTGTTTCTTATACAGCGGAAGACGCAGTCAATCTCGCTGAAAACCCGCTCCCAAGTGAATTAGATGGAATGATTGTTCGAGGCAAGAAAACGGGTATCGTTCGTTCTACTAGCTATAGTGTCGAATTGCCGGAATATCCCCAAGAGGTATCGTTTTTCGACCAGCAATCCAAAATGAAAGATATTTGATTATCATTCGTACTTTGTTAGGATATTGCCATGTCACAGGAAAAAGAGCTCATAATAAAATTCTCTATTGCTGATGATGAGTTAGTCATTGAGTGGCATGACGGCAAGGAGAGTCGACTATATAGTCACTGGTTGCGCGACCACTGCCAAATGCCAACATCTCTAAATGCCGATAATGGACAGCGCCTGTTCAGTGTCGTCGATATACCCAAAGAAACCTACATCGAAAAAGCCTATAAGGACGAAAAAGGAAATATCTGTGTGCGCTTCCAGCCAGAAAACCATTTGTCTGTTTTTTCACAGAGCTGGTTAAGAAAGAATTGTTATGACCTTAATCTTCACTTCGATGACAGAAGTGAAAAACAAAAACATTTATGGCAAAAAGACAGTTTCAAGGCTGGTTTACCGTTCATTAAATACGAGTCCATGTGTAATGACGAGAGTATTAAGCTGGATGCGCTGCGTTTGGTTAGAGATGTCGGTTTTTTTGTTCTTAAAAATGTTCCAACTATCGAGGGTCAAGTTTTAAAAGTTATTAGCGAGTTGGGCTACACTCGAGAGACAAATTATGGCGCCATCTTTGAAGTGAGGACTGAGGTCAACCCGAATAACCTTGCCTATACCAATATGGGTCTTGGATCTCATACCGACAACCCCTACAGAGACCCGGTACCAACAGTACAACTCTTGCATTGCCTGGAAAGTTCGACGGAGGGTGGAGACTCAGTGCTGGTAGATGGTTTTAAAGGTGCCACTGTCCTACGTCAAGAAAGCGAAGAAGATTTTGCTGTCTTAACAAGCACCTGGATTAATTTTAGGTTTACTGATGCATCAACTGATCTTCGATCTAGAGTGCCAATGATAGAACTAAATGGCAACAGTGAAATTGTCAAAGTGAGGTACAACAATCGCTCGATCGACACAATAAAATTGCCTGAAAATAAAATTAGGCCTTTTTATAAAGCCTATCGACATTGGAGTGAAATTATTGAAAGAGAAGATTTGAAAATTACATTTAAGCTCTCAGAGGGTGATTTAATGCTATTTGACAACACCCGTATAATGCATGCGAGAACAGAATTTTCTAAAAAAGGCAAGCGCCATTTACAGGGCGCCTATACAGACCTAGATGGTCTTTACAGTCTACTCAATGTTTTGGAGAATCGACAACAAAATGGATAGGATTGGTGTTGACAGCATTGTAGATCATATCGAAGATGTGTTTAGACGTCGTGGTGCTGAGTCATACTTAGGCGAGCAGGTTACAATGGCCCAACATATGCTACAAACCGCACAATGTGCTGAACAAGCTGGTGCTAATAATAGTCAAATAGTTGCAGCCTTGCTGCACGATATTGGCCATTACAAAAACGAAATCCCTGAAACATCTTTAGCAAAAGGTGTTGACAATTTTCATGAGGAAGCGGGCGCTAATTTTTTGGAAGATTACTTTCCACTTTCTGTTGTTGAGCCTATTCGTCAGCACGTTGCTGCAAAACGATATCTATGTGCAGTTAACTCAGATTATTTCGAGCGCCTTTCACCTGCCTCTGTACACACACTAAATTTGCAAGGCGGACCGATGAATGCAGATGAGGTTCAAGAATTTGAAAAAAATGTCTACTTGGAGCAGTGCATACAATTGCGCTATTGGGATGAAGATGGCAAAGACCCAGAAAGGGGACATCCACCTTTTTCTTACTATCGCTCTTTGATTGAGTCTCTCGTCAAAAACTAATTATTTAAGTTGCTATATAGCCCTTATATTGAAACGTACGACATATCCTCATTCGGAAAGTATAATACTGTTCTAATAAATTGAACTCAGCCACCCAATGAAAAACAAACAAGTACTAATAATGAACGGCCCTGGGCTCTCAGATTTAAGTAACTTCAATGAGATGGGTTATGGTCACCTAACATTGGACATAGTTCGAAAAAAATGTGCAGAAACTTGTAAGATTTTCGGTCTTACAATGGATTTTCGCCAAACGGATGATGAGGCTGAGCTATCTCGTTTTTTACAAGATGATATTGAAGATTTTGATGCTTTAATAATTAACCCAGCTGGATATTCTCATTCATCATCCGTGGATTTTACTATTTATAGTTCTGCAATCAAAATGATTACTCGACAAAAAAAGCCAGTTATTGAAGTGCATATTTCAAATATTTTTCAACAAGGTGGTGAAAATACTAAGCCAATACAAGTTCCAAAATGTGAAGTGGGTTTTGTAAGCGGACTTGGTATTCATAGCTATGATCTTGCTATTAGGGCAGTTAACAAGAAACTCAGAAAAAATTAGATGAATATATACGTTATCAATGGTCCAAACATAAATCTTCTTGGCACTCGTGAGCCAGAAATTTATGGCAAAGAGACATTAAAAAGCATCTCAAAAAAATGTATACAGCAGGGCTTGAAAGATGGTCATGAAGTTAAATTTATGCAGTCTAATTATGAAGGAGAAATTGTCGAATGGATTCAGAATGCAATCACTGAGAAAGTTGATGCGATTGTTATCAATGCTGCCGCTTATACCCACACATCAATCGCAATTCACGACGCTTTGAAATCATACTCTGGTTTCAAAATAGAACTACATATTTCCAATCCACATTTGCGTGAAACTTTTAGACATGTTTCCTATATTTCTTCAGTGGTGGACGCCATTGTTGCCGGACTCGGTGCAGATGGATATAGTCACGTGATCGAATTATTAACGGATCTCCAAAAGCGCTATAAGCAAAAAAAATAAAATCCGCAATATTTTCCAAGAAATTATCTCGTATTCGAAAATAACTCTCTGTGCATCATGTGAATGTGGTCTGTATGAACGCCACAGCAACCACCGATAAAATTTATACCGCGCTTTTTCCACTTCGAAGAATATGCGCAATATTCCTCTGCTGAAATTATGTTATCGAATGTCCAATCACCATCTATCGATGTTCCAGAATGAGCATAGACGCCGATATGGCCGCCCCACTCATTCTGAAGGATGTCTAAGCATTGATCAACATATTCAACCTCTGTGTGCATTATATTTATTACATCTGGGTTGTATGATTTCAGCTCATGAACGGTGTCTTCTAGGCTATCTCCATCTAGCAAACACATTTTTTGGGATTGGTCGGGCTCACAGCTAAGCCCAACCCAAACGGGTAGTCCAGAAGCTTGAGCGGCTTTCAGTGTTGTCATCATTTTCTCTATGTTAGCCATCATTTCAAGCATTATTAAATCTGCACCTGCATCTGCCATAATTTTTGCTTGTTGGGTAATCGAAGCATTTAGCTCAACCAAAGAAGGTTTTTTGTCAGTCCAGGTCCAATAGGAAATGCCTCCAGCAACCAGAACATTGTCTTTATTCAAGTGCTCTCGTGCTTCGACAGCGAGTTTTACAGAACGTTCATTCAAAGCTTCAAAGTCATGACCTTGCTCAGCATCAGTTAGAGCATGCTTATTCGTTGAAAAAGTGTTACTAATTACAATCTCAGCTCCTAGATTAATATAGTCTTCATGAACTTGTCTTAAAATTTCAGGATGGCTTAGGGCCGCTGCACCGTTCCAAGCGTTTTTGTGTTGAGGCACTCCTCTACGTTCAACTTCCGTGCCGGTTGCACCATCTATTAGAATGCATTCTCCATCCTTAGCTCTTTTCATTAAACTACTGTATCTGTCCATAAATTGCTCCTTATTATGCAATTGAATTATATTTGTAGACGTTTGTGACTGGGATCGTATGGCCCCGCTGCTATAACCTCTACCGGTACCAGTTCCCCCAAGAGATCCAGCTTAAACTTGGACCTAATTTTGGACTTATCAGGATCCACAAAGGCATACGCTAAATTCATGCCAACACGATGACCCCAATCTCCTGAGGTGATTGTTCCAATCACTTTATTGCCATCCATTAAAGAGGCTCCGCTGTGAGCAGGTGCGTGGGTACACTTAATGTTGAGGCTAACTAGTTTCTGTTTTAGTTCTTCTATAGAGCGTTTCTCAAGGGCCGACTTGCCGATAAAATTATCTTTGTCCAAAGTTACGAAACGATCAAGTCCGGTTTCAAAGGGGTCAAACTCGGTTAGCAAATCAGCCTTCCAAGAAAGAAATCCTTTTTCCAAGCGCATCGACTCCACTGCACGCGAACCAAATAGCTTCATTCCATGCGCTTCACCCGCTTTTCTGAGTGCGAGATACGCAGCATAGAGTGATTCATTTGGTACATGGATTTCATATGCCAGTTCTCCAGAAAAGCTGACCGACATGACGGTAGCAGCTGAGAAACCAATAAAGCATTCTCGGACACTAAGCCATGGAAAGGCCTCTTTACTCCAGTCCTCCCTGCTGCACTCTGAGAGGATATCTCGAGATTTTGGTCCGGCCAACAGCAAGATTGTTTGATCGTTTGTTAGGCTTTTAATCTGTACTTTCTCGTTGTAATTAATATGCTGAGTTAACCAATCCATGTCATGAAATTCTGATGCCGCCGCCGATCCATACCAAATCCGATTTTCGCCTCGATCTGAAGCAGGGATATTGGCGATAGTTGCTTCACTTTTCACCATTCCAAAATCGTTGAGCAGATATCCCAATCCAACTCGACCAGATTTTCGAGTTACAGATCCACAAAACATGCGATCTAGGAAATCATAAGCGTCTGGGCCAGTAATCTCGAAGCGATTAAATCCATTTACTTCAGAAAGCCCAACATTATCTCGAACATTTTTGACTTCGTCTGCAACTATATCAAATGTTTCATCGAAATGAAATGAAAGTGAAGGTTGGAAGTCAGCAGAAGGCTTTATATAATCCACCCTTTCCCATCCATTTATGACAGTGAACTCAGCGTTTTCAGCTGCTAAAACTGTCGTCAGAGGTGTGCTTTTTGAAGGACGTCCTGCTGGGCGATGTTCGTGTGGAAAATGGAAACGAAACTCATTTTGATAATCTTCTATGGCTTTCAATGAGGTTAATTCAACATTGGCATGGGACGTAAATCTGCGTGGATCAATGCACCAAGTATCGTAACATGCCTCGCCATGTACAATTTGTTGTGCTAGTAGCCAGCCATGTCCACCGCCTTCACCCAAACCAGCTCGGAGACCGATAATACAGTAAGCATTACGCTTACCGGGAATAGGCCCCACCAATGGAGCGCCATCAATCGTGTAGGTAATTGGCCCATTAATAATACTGCGGATGCCTGTTTTTCTAAGAACAGGCATTCGAGCGAAGGCTCCTTCCAAAACATCTGTCACTCGGTCTATGTCGTCTGGGCATAGCGCATTAACAAAGCTCGGATCGATTCCATCCATTCCCCATGTCTTACAGTTCTGCTCATAGAAGCCGATTAAGAGTCCATTCTTTTCCTGGCGGCAGTAATAATCAGAAATCGGACAGCGGAGAAGAGGCATCCGCTGACTCGCCTGTTTAATGGCAAAAATATCTTCGGTCAAGAAATATTGATGCTCCATAGAGGCGACTGGATGATGTACGCCCATCATCACCCCAACCTCATTGACACGATAGCCACAGGCATTGACTAAGATATCGCAGTCAATATCACCTTTTTCAGTGTGCACATTCCACTCTCCATTTTCATACTGTTTCAGAGCAATTACAGGCGTGTCAGTATAGACTTCTGCGCCAGCTTTACGCGCACGCCTAACTAGAGATTGGCACAATTGGTAAGGGTCAATATCACCGTCAAGCGGATCCCAAAGACCTCCAAGTAGATTGTCCTTTGATATCAAAGGATGACGGTGCAGACATTCTTCAGCATCGATTACTTCAAAGTGAACATCCATACCTCGTGCCATAGAGGAAAAATGACGATAACCCTGCATTTGCTCTTCAGTATTTGCCAAACGAATACCACCATCCCCGTGGTGATAGTTAATTGGATAATCTGGATCATCGGACAACTCTTTGTATAGGTTTATGGAATGCGTTTTCAGTCCAACCATTGTCTGATTCATGCCGAAATTAGTCACTTGAGCAGCTGAATGCCATGTAGTGCCGCTAGTGAGTTCATTACGCTCGATTAAAACGACATCTGACCAGCCTTCCTGGGTGAGGTGATACAGAGTGGAGCATCCCGCAATACCACCGCCAATGACAACGACTCTAGTTCGTGATTTCATATACGGAATTATATAGATACAAATTAATACAGCAAGAAAAATAGAAATCCTCTTGCAGAATGATTTGAGTGGTGGAGGGACAGGGATTTGAACCCTGGAAGGGTATAAGCCCTTGCTGGTTTTCAAGACCAGTGCATTCAGCCGCTCTGCCATCCCTCCGGAAGATTGGTATGATACAGTTTTTATCAATAAAGTAAATAAATATATACAAAAAAACTGCGCAATTTTGCGTATAATTTCCCTTTTTCAGAAATTTGTTGGTAGTCGTTATGGCAAAAGTATGTCAAGTTACTGGTAAGCGACCTTTGAGTGGTAATAATGTCTCGCACGCGCACAATAAAACGCGCCGTCGTTTTTACCCAAATCTACATACTCATCGTTTTTGGGTAGAAAGTGAAAATCGTTTCGTGAAATTAAAGCTTTCCGCGAAAGGTCTTCGTGTAATTGATAAAAAAGGCATTGATGTTGTTTTGTCAGAAATCCGTGAGCGTGGCGAAAAGGTATAAGGAGTAAAAGTTATGAGAGAGAAAATCAAACTAGTATCTTCAGCTGAAACAGGACACTACTACACAACTACTAAGAATAAGCGTCTTCATCCCGATAAGGTTGAAGTAAAGAAATTTGACCCGGTAGTTAGAAAGCATGTGATGTATAAGGAAGCTAAGATTAAGTAGTTCCTTAAAACTTTCTTTAAAAAGTCGCTTAGAGCGGCTTTTTTTACGTCCAATTTAATTAGCTTTGGAGAATCGTTTCAAGAGGTACGTTAGCTGCTGCTTCTTGGTAATCTGCAATCTGATCAAAGTTAAGGTATTGATATATTTCACCCGACATTGGTTCAATATCTCTCATTAAAGATAGATATTCTTCAATACTAGGAATGTATCCTAGTTTTGCAGAAATCGCTGCAACCTCAGCAGAAGCTAAAAAGACATCGGCGTTGTCTCCAAGCCGGTTAGGAAAGTTTCTTGTCGAAGTTGAAACCACAGACGCTCCTTCCTTTACTCTTTTTTGATTGCCCATACACAAAGAACAGCCGGGGACTTCTGTATGTTCTGTCAATTTCTCGAAGGTTTTATAAATGCCTTCAGCGCGCAACTGTTTTTCATCCATACGTGTAGGTGGTACTACCCACAAAACAGTATTGAGTTCAGTTTTATCTTTAAGTAATTGTGCGGCAGCCCTAAAGTGACCAATATTTGTCATGCATGAGCCTATGAAGACCTCATCGATAGCTGTTTTTGCGACATCGGAGAGTAACTTAACATCATCTGGATCATTTGGACAGGCAAGAATAGGCTCTATTATTTCATCTAAATTAATTTCAATTATTTCAGCATATTGACAGTCTTTATCAGCTTTCAATAGTTCAGGTTTGTCAAGCCATTTTTGCATATTTTGGATGCGATTGGCGATGGTTTTTTTGTCTTCATAGCCAGAATTAATCATGGAAGAAAGCAAGGTAATATTTGATTGTAAATACTCTTCGATAGGTTCTTTATTGAGTTGCACAGTGCAGCCGTTAGAAGATCTTTCTGCTGAGGCGTCTGCAAGTTCAAAAGCTTGTTCAACTTTGAGGTCTCCTAGACCTTCAATTTCTAAAACTCTTCCTGAGAAGATGTTTTTCTTGTTGGATTTATCTACAGTGAGAAGTCCTTTTTGGATTGCCATATAAGGGATAGCATTGACTAAGTCCCTCAAAGTTATACCCGGTTGCATTTTGCCAGTAAACCGAACTAAAACTGATTCAGGCATATCTAATGGCAGGACACCTATAGAAGCACCAAAAGCAACCAAACCTGAACCTGCTGGAAAACTAATGCCGATTGGAAAGCGAGTATGAGAATCACCACCAGTTCCAACAGAGTCTGGTAGCAGCATGCGATTCAACCAGGAATGAATAATACCGTCTCCAGGTTTCAGTGAGACCCCGCCACGTGATTGCATAAAGTCAGGTAGTGTATGCTGTAACTCAAGGTCAATCGGTTTTGGATAGGCGGCCGTGTGACAAAAACTCTGCATGACTAGATCCGCAGAAAAACCTAAACAAGCTAACTCTTTGAGTTCATCTCGTGTCATCGCACCCGTTGTATCCTGCGAACCTACTGAGCTCATCATAGGTTCACAATAAGTTCCTGGACGAACACCTGCAACGCCACAGGCTTTGCCAACAATTTTTTGAGCAAGAGTAAATCCTGAAGAGGTATTTTTTGGGTCTACTGGACGAAGAAAAACATCGCTAACCTCTAGACCAAGCTCAGTCCTGGTTTTATCTGTCAAACCTCTACCAATAATAAGAGGAATTCTTCCACCAGCACGAACCTCGTCAGGCATTGTACTTGGCGTCAACTCAAAAGTTGAGATGGTTTCACCAGAAGAATTGGTGATAATGCCCTTAAATGGGTGAATTGTTATTTCGTCACCCATTTTAAGTTTTGAGACATCACACTCTATCGGCAAGGCACCTGAGTCTTCAGCTGTATTAAAGAATATTGGTGCAATTTTCCCTCCAAGAACAATTCCGCCAGTATTTTTATTAGGAATGTAATCAATAGGCTCTCCCATGTGCCATAAAACAGAGTTAATGGCCGATTTACGAGAAGATCCAGTGCCAACTACATCACCAACATAAGCTAATGGAAGTCCTTTTTCCTTAAGTTTTTCGATGGTTTTGAGAGGTTTATCCATCTTTTTGACAAGCATTGATTGGGCATGGAGTGGAATATCTGGGCGAGACCAGGCTTCAGTTGCAGGAGAAAGGTCGTCTGTATTAGTTTCACCGTCTACTCGAAAAACCACTGCATTAATAGACTCAGAAAGAGATACTTTTGAAGTGAACCATTCGGCAGAAGCCCATGAATCAACAATTTTTTTAGCATAAGAGTTGTGAACAGACTTATCAAGTACACTCTGGTGTGCTTCGTAAATTAGGATTGAGTGAGATAGGGCTTTACAAGCTGTCTCAGCTGTCTCATCAATATCAAGTAAATCAATTAATGAGTTAATACTATAACCACCAAGCATCGTTCCTAATAGAAAAGTGGCGTGCTTCTGTGAAATAGACTGGCAGAGCTGATCACCTTTGGCAACACTAGTTAAAAAACCAGCTTTCACGTAGGCAGCTTCATCAACACCAGGCGGAATTCTGTGTGTCAAAAGATCTAAAAAGAATTTGTCATCTGAACCTGAAATGAGTTGATCGACGACTGATTTAGCTTGTTTGGCGTCAAGTGCTAAAGGAGGTAAATTATTTTCTTTTCTTTCTTTACAGTGTTTTAAATATGTTTCTTTCATCGATAATGTCTGATTATAGGTTGATACAATTGAATTCTTTAATTTTATACTTTTTACATTGAAGGCTAAAAATTATTGATTTGATCTTTCACATGATGATTTTAACCAACCATATTGTCTACAAGTACTCTTTCTTCCTGCATCTTAATTACTACACACTTGAGAGTTTTTAAAATATTATTATTTCTATTTTAGAAAAGATACATATATTATCATAATAATATATAATACATAAATTATCTAAAATATAATAATAATGAGTTTAATTTATGGATAAAAGATACATAATAGAGTGGAGATAATAATGGATACATGGATTGTACAAGCAAAAAAATTAATGCGTGATCAGGGCATTACGCAAAAAGACATAGCTTCGGCTATGGGAAAATCAACTCGCGGTGCAGTAGGTCATTATTTTACTGGGCGATCTCAACCCACACTCAATCAATTAAAATCCTTAGCAAAATACTTAGGAACCACTCTTGCTGAGCTTGTTGACCCAGAAGGTGTTAACAGCAATCCATTCAACATTGACACCCTAGAGTCCTTTTCTCCCGTCGAATTTAACACCCTGAAATCCATTTCTCCTATAGATGGTCGTTATAGCAAAAAGACAAGTGATCTTAGTAGTATTTTTAGTGAGTTTGGGTTAATCAAATATAGAGTTCTAGTTGAGGTGAGATGGCTTCAAGCAATGTCTCGAAATCCAGAAATTACTGAAGTTCCAACCCTTTATGATTCGGGTGCAAATACTTTATTAGATAGCATTGCTGCTAACTTTTCCGTGGCAGACGCTTTACACGTAAAGAAATTCGAAAATACAACCAACCATGATGTTAAGGCAGTAGAGTATTTTCTCAAGGAAAAAATTTCAATAAACCATACCTTGATAAATATCCGGGAATTTATTCATTTCGCTTGCACTTCTGAAGATATTAACAACTTATCTCATGCACTAATGCTAAAAGATGGTAGAGACATACTTCTCACGCAAATGCGCGATGTGACAGAGCTGATTTCAAGTTTATCGAGGGAAAATGCACTTATTCCAATGCTTTCTAGAACACATGGTCAAACCGCATCACCAACTACGCTAGGTAAAGAGATGGCGAACTATACTGATCGATTAAAGCGACAAATTAAACTCTTTGATGAAGTTAAAATAATGGGAAAGTTTAATGGGGCTGTTGGAAATTTTAATGCACATCTAAGTGCTTATCCAGATCTGAACTGGGAAAATATTACTAAGACTTTTGTTGAAAGCCTTGGTATAAATTATGCTACCTATACCACTCAAATAGAGCCCCACGATTATATTGCTGAGTACTTTCATGCATTGAACCGTTTCAATACAATCTTAATTGATTTTTGTAGAGATATCTGGGGTTATGTTTCACTCGGATATTTCAAGCAAAGAACAATTGAGGGTGAAATTGGTTCCTCCACTATGCCACATAAAGTCAATCCGATTGATTTTGAAAATGCTGAGGGTAATTTAGGTATTGCTAATGCGATAGGCGATCATCTAGCTTCGAAATTGCCTATTTCACGCTGGCAGAGGGATTTGTCTGACTCAACAGTTTTACGAAACTTAGGTGTAGGTTGTGCGCATAGCTTGATTTCCTATACTTCAATTTGTAAGGGTATTTCGAAATTAGAAACAAACGAGGAGCAGATGCTTTCTGATCTGAACAATGCATGGGAGGTTCTAGCAGAACCTATCCAAACAGTTATGCGTCGTTATGGTGTTGAAAACCCATATGAAAAACTTAAATCCTTAACGCGTGGCCAGAAGATTGATGCTCAAATAATAAAAGATTTTGTAGAATCATTAGATATACCTTTTCATGCTAAAGAAGAGCTCTCGCAGCTTACACCTATGAACTACATCGGTGATGCAATTAAATTAGCAAGAAACATCGATAACTGATATAATCTCCCGCCTTAAGAAATTAACAATATAAGGGAGCAAAAAACCCATGGTTAAGATTAGACTAGCCCGAGGTGGAGCCAAGAAAAAACCTTTTTATTCGATTGTAGCAACGGATTCTAGAAAGAGAAGAGATAGTGGCTATATTGAGCGTATTGGATACTTTAATCCTGTTGCTCGAGGACAAGAAGTAAGGCTTCAACTTGAAGAAGATAGACTGGCATATTGGATTTCACAAGGCGCACAGATTTCTGATCGAGTTAAACAATTAGCCAAAGAATATAAAGATCCTTCAATTCGTGAAAAGTATTTAGCTGCTAAAACGGCAAAAAAGGCTGCAGCGGAGAAAGCTAAATTAGATGTAGAGGCAAAAGCAAAAGCGGAATTAGAGGCTACAGCAAAGGCTGAAGCAGCTGAAGA
>CABXJL010000004.1:0-38548 GCA_902512485.1 uncultured Gammaproteobacteria bacterium | reverse complement strand
TCAGACATTTATTTAAGTCCGATATTTAGTATTTTATTGGCTTGCTAACGAGTTCAAACCATCCGTATTAACTGCACCTGCATATGAGTCACGTGAGCTTGGGATTTCACCAGCATTAACAAATACATCAGCTACACCCTTAAGGAAAGTTATTCCTGAACCGCCAAGCCATGCGTTTGATAGTTGGTTACTAACTGATGGGAATACAAATGTCGACATAGTGTCGGCAGTTGCAGCTTCGTCCATACCAGCATCTCTCGCAATATGAGGAAGCATCAGTGAAGTAAATCCACCAGAATTCCACATAGCATTAGAAGCAGCAGTCACTCCCAAGAATGTCGCTAAAACTTCAGCATTTTCATTAGCAAATTGCGCTGTTGTTGAAGTTACATCCCAAACCAGGATACCTAGTGCTGTCTTCTCTGCACCAGTCAAAAGCACGTTACCATGCTCTAAAGCACGGCGAAGTGATCCACCCCAGCCACAGAATACATCAACACTACCCTGAGCAAAAGCAGCTGCTCCTTCTGGTGGAGCCATATCAACAACATCCATTGAAGCTACATCAACACCAAAATGATCCATCTGCTTTAAGTAACCGTAATGAGCTGCAGTACCGATTGGTACAGAAACTTTTAATCCAGCCAACTCAGAAGCATTACTTGCGTCAATTTCAAGAGCTGACGCTACAACACAGTTGTCATTGTCAGCGTAGCTAACTGCCACGTCGACAATTTGTAAATCTTGTCCTGTAGAGGCTGCAACGATAAATGGAGGAACACCTTGACTTACTGAGATATCAATATCTCCAGAAGCCATAGCGGCTGACATTGCGGTACCAGTACCGAAAGCACTCCAGTTTACTGTCATTCCTAAAGCTTCGTCATATGCACCAATTTGTTTTGCATATTCAAATGGCATAGGCCACTCTTCAAAGTAAGCAACGTTTAACTCATCAAGAGCCATAACATTAACGGTAGCTATTGCACCGACAATCGTGGCTCCAATTTTTTTATAAAGACCTTTCATTTTCTCTCCTTATAATTTGAAAAAATATTACATCTAACTACAACCATAAAAAAAATACTTTCTTTTTTAGAAAAAAGTTCACCAGAACCAATTAACAAATTGAAGTCATTTTTTTCTGTGGAAATGAGATATTACCATGAAATTGGATAAGATAAAACTCATTTGTGATGTTAGTTTAATTCAACTTAATATATTTTTCAAAAAAATATATAGAACCAGAGTGAGAAAAATTAATAGTCCAGATAGATGAAATTCAATATTAGAGAACCAAGCTCTAAACGGAAAAAAGTTATTTTAATAGGTTTTAGTATTTTAATTAATCGCTCACTTCAACGCTACGAAGGTCTTGTGCAATTTTATCCAATGAACTATTAATCAATTTGTAAGCTTTCTCTGCACCATAAAGTTTTGTTAACTCTACAGCTTCATTGATGACAACTCTGTATGGAACTTCTGGTTGAAATTTAAGCTCATATACTCCCAAATATAAAACTGCTCGTTCTGTTGGTCCGAGTTCATCAAGTCTTCTATCTAATGAGGGCTTTATAATCTCATCAAGTAGTGATATGTTTTTAGGAATATTTGTAAACAGATTAGAAAAAAAAGCTTTTGAAATCTTACCTTCTTTCTGATTTAAAAATTGTTTTTCAATCTCTGCCAATTCATCGCCAGAAACTAACCATTGATATAAAGCTTGAACGACTCTAGCGCGTGAGCGTTGTTTTGGAGTCACAATAGCTCAAGCAAATTTATCATTCTAATAACGCTCTCTGCTGCTTCAGCACCCTTATTTCCAGAATCAGTACCAGCACGATCAATTGCTTGCTCTACTGTATCAACGGTTAAAACACCAAAGGCGATAGGCACTTCTGAGTCTAATGATGTTTTTGAAATACCTTTTACACACTCTCCAGCAACATATTCAAAATGAGGTGTTCCACCGCGTATTACCGCTCCTAAGGCTACAATACCATCATATTTACCACTACTAGCTATCTTTTTAAGAGCTAAAGGAATTTCAAAAGCTCCCGGCACATAAAAGAGTTCAATATCGCTCTCTTCAGCACCAGAACTTAACAAGGTATTTTTTGAGCCATTAATTAAATGTTCAACAATAAATGAGTTGAAGCGTGCAGCTACGAGTGCAATTTTTTTATCTCTAATAGCTAAATCACCTTCGATAGTTTTCAATTTCTTTTACTCCTTTATGTTTATATATTCAGAGATCGTTATACCAAAACCTTCTAATCCTGGCCACTTTCTAGGTTTACCTAAAGACTTCATGTTTGTGACTCCCAGGTCAGCCAGTATTTGCGCACCTATTCCAAAGGTTTTGCCGTCATCATTACTTCGATAGTCTTGATTGTCGATATTTTCAAGGATAGCCTGGTTGTCCTGCTTACGCAAAAGCAAGAAAACTCCATTCTCTACTTCAGAAATCATATTAAGCGCACTATTGATGCTAAATCCGCGTTGAACCTCTTGCAAAACATCTTTAAAGATATTTTCCATATGAACCCTGACATAAGGTTCACTTGACTCGTCAATTGATCCCTTCACTAATGCAATATGAATATCGTTATGGATAGTGTCAAGATATGAATAAAGCTTAAACTCACCATATTTAGTGTTGAAAGGTTTCTGACTTATCCTTTCAACTGTTTTTTCATTTTCTACTCGATAATGGATCAAGTCGGCAATATTTCCGACCTTGATTTCATGTTTTTTTCCAAATTTCAGTAAATCTTCGCTTCTAGCCATAGAGCCATCATCATTTAAAATTTCAACAATGACTGAGGCAGGCTCAAAACCAGCCAATCGAGCTAAATCACAACCAGCCTCAGTATGACCTGCACGTATCAGAACTCCACCTTGTTGAGACATTAATGGAAAGACATGACCCGGCTGAACAATGTCAATTGGTTTTGCATCTTTAGCTACAGCATTTAGAATAGTTTTAGCTCTATCAGAGGCTGAAATGCCTGTAGTTACACCAGAAGCTGCCTCAATAGAAACAGTAAAGTTTGTTGAGTGAAGATCACTATTCTGAGAGACCATTAAAGGAAGATTTAACTGCTGACAGCGTCCTTGTGTCAACGTTAAGCAAATCAATCCTCGACCATGAGTAGCCATAAAATTAATATCCTCTTTAGTAATTTTTTCTGCTGCAATCAATAAGTCGCCTTCATTTTCTCGACCTTCATCATCCATAAGGATAATCATCTTGCCTTGTTTATAGTCTTCTAAAATTTCTTCAATTGATGTTTTCATAAATATCTATTATTTTTAGGTCAGTATCTATTTTTACTTTGGAGTCGTAATATCGATTCCTGTAGTAGATTTATGGCTAATTAAATGCTCAATGTGTCTAGCGATTATATCTATCTCTATATTAACTCTAGAGTTTTCAATTAATTCACCCAAGGTTGTTACTGAAATAGTATGGGGGACTATATTAACATCAAAAATATCAGCCTCAACAGAGTTAACAGTCAAGCTAACGCCATTAATGCAAATTGAGCCCTTCTTAGCAATATATTTTGAAAGATCATTTTTAACTTTGATTTTTAAGCGAGTACTTTCGCCTTCTTTTTGTAAAGAGACCACCTCACCAACCCCATCAACATGGCCACTCACGAGATGACCATCAATGCCTTGATCGAGCCGTAATGCCTTTTCTAGGTTAATATTTTGTCCTTTTCTTAATTGAGAAAAAGTTGAGCAGTTCAAGGTTTCTTGGGATACATTAGCAGAAAAAGAATTCTTATCAAGTTGGGTTATCGTTAAACACACTCCATTTACTGCAATACTGTCACCTATAGAGACGTCAGAAAGCTCTAGTGAATTAGAATTTAATACAAAAACAGCTCCTTTATTCGATATACGAATTTCTTCAATGTTGCCTTTTGCCTGAATGATTCCAGTAAACATATATAAGTTACCTAGGTTTATTTCGATAAATTTTACGCTTAATCGCTATATTTAGCTTATTTAACCACTGAATGAAAGCTTTAATAATTAATAGATTTCATAGAAGCATATAATTAAATTCACAATTGAGTCAGCAAGTAGTCTTCATAATTACCAGGGTAATAGTGCGCACCATCTTTTTTAAGTTCAAAAACTTTAGTTGACAAAGAAGAAACAAACTCTCTATCGTGGCTAACAAATATTAGTGTGCCTTTGTAATTATCGAGTGCAAGATTTAACGCTTCAATAGACTCCATATCCATGTGGTTTGTTGGCTCGTCCATTAATAAAATATTCGGCTTTTGTAACATCAATCTTCCAAAAATCATGCGCCCTTTCTCGCCACCTGAAAGAGACTTTACTGATTTTTTTATATCTTCCTTGCCAAAAAGCATTTTGCCTAATACAGAGCGTATCATCTGTATGTCGTCTTTCTCATTTTTGAATTGAGTCATCCAGTCCAGTACACTGATATTCTTCTCGAAATCAGCATTGTGGTCCTGAGCATAATAACCAATATTGGCGTTTTCACTCCACTTGGTTTTACCGCTATCAGCTTCAAGTTCTCCATATAAGGTTCTTAGTAGTGTCGTTTTACCGATACCGTTTTGACCAATGATTGCAATCCTTTCACCTGTCTCTATCATCAGGTTAATATCCTTTAGTATTTCTATTCCATCAAAACTTTTGTTGACGTTTTGAGCCTCTAGAACATTTCTGAATAATTCCTTACTTTGATTAAAAATAATATAGGGACTAACACGTGAAGATGGCTTGATATCATTAAGCTCAATCTTGTCAAGTTGCTTGAGTCTAGAGGTTGCCTGCCTTGATTTAGAGGCATTCGCTGAAAATCGTGATACAAAGTGTTTCAAATCTTTAATTTTTTCTTCTTTCTTGGCATTATCTGCTCGCATTCTTTCCTGAATAGCAGTCGCCACAATCATAAAGTTGTCGTAGCTTCCAGGAAAAACATTCAACGCGCCATAATCAAGGTCTGCCATATGCGTGCAGACGCCATTCAAAAAATGTCGGTCATGAGAAATAATCACCATGGTTGACTTGCGGGCGCTCAATATACCCTCCAACCAACGAATTGAATTGATGTCTAGGTTATTCGTTGGTTCGTCCAATAGGAGTACATCAGGCTCAGAAAAAAGAGCCTGGGCCAACAGAACCCGTAACTTCCATCCAGGTGCAATTTCATTCATCAAGCCGTAGTGCTGTTCAAGAGGGATTTCAAGGCCCAGCAATAATTCGCTTGCCGAAGATTCGGCAGAATAACCATCCATCTCTGCAAACTGCATTTCCAATTCTGCAACCTTAATTCCATCCTCTTCAGTCATTTCAGGGAGTGCATAAATACGGTCTCTCTCTTCCTTAATCTTCCATAATTCCTTATAGCCCATAATTACAGTGTCGACTACACGATACTTTTCAAAAGCGAACTGGTCCTGTGACAAAATACCAAGCCTTTGGCCTGCACCCACCGTGACCGAACCATGGGTTGGCTTTAACTCTGCTGTTAATATTTTCATTAAAGTCGATTTGCCGCAACCATTAGCTCCTATCAAGCCATAACGTTTACCATCCTGAAACTTAACAGATATATTTTCAAACAAGGGTTTTTCACCAAATTGCATGGTGATATTGGCAGTAGAAATCATGTACTTGGCTTAATTTTTAAAATGGAGCATTATCCCATATAGACTTAATTAAAGCTCAACTTTTATCCTTCAGGATATCTACTTATACTTGTCCATATTGAGTATAAAATACAGTTTAAGATGCTATCAGATCAAACCATGAGAACCAGGCAAATGCCAGATAAGTCATTACTATCTGCGATAATAGCCTTGATTATTTTTGGCTGGATTATGTCATTTTCAGCTTCACTTGCCTACTTTGAAAGTTATTCATACTTCTTCAAACAAACGCTTTTCATAATAGTCGCTCTAGCTGCAGGTCTTGGAATTCTCAATACACCGATTTCGGTTCTTCAAAAATATTCGATGCCTTTATTTATTCTCTCTCTTGTCCTCCTGGTTGTTGTTTTTTTTCCGAAGCCAATTGGCCATGAGGTCAATGGCTCATCCCGTTGGATCAATTTTGTTTTCTTTAAGTTTCAACCTTCTGAACTCATGAAACTATCGATGGTACTTTTTATGGCTGGATTTTTAATACGTCAAGAGAGTGATGTTCGTAGCCCTTGGATGGGGTTTATTAAAACCATATTTATTATCGGTATTGCCGATGTTTTACTATTATTTGAAACTGATTTTGGCGCCCTATTAATCATTTCCTTGACGGCATTGGCGATGCTTTTTGCAGCTGGTTCATATCTAAAACAGCTCGGCATTGTCACTACAGGCTTGTTTGCCGTAGTAGGAATATTTATAGCATTCAACCCCAACCGTTTGGACCGACTAACATCATTCTGGAACGATTACACTCAAGTTCATCAAACATACCAAGCCTTGATAGGCATTGCAAGAGGAGAATGGTTCGGCACTGGGCTGGGAGGCGGCATTCAAAAATACGCTTTGTTGCCTGAAAGACATACCGATATGATTTTTGCAACAATTGGAGAAGAGTTGGGAATTGTAGGCATGCTTTTTGTCTTATTGTCATTTACCTATATATTGACCAAAGGTTTCAATATTGCAAAATTAGCATTGAAGAAGGGGAGAAAATATAGCTCCTATGTTGTCTTTGGTATTTGCACATGGTTTGCAATGCAAGTTACTGTCAATATTGGTATGAACCTGGGACTCCTTCCCCCTAAAGGATTTACCTTGCCGCTGTTAAGTTATGGCGGAACTTCGATGATTTTTGCCGTCATCTCATTAGCTATTATTCTTAGAGTCGATATGGAAAACAAAACAAACTATTTTAAACAAAGAAAATATGTCTAAAAAAGTTCTAATTATGGCAGGCGGTACTGGCGGTCATATTTTTCCAGCACTTGCCATTGCAAAAGAACTAACTAACCAAGGCGCTAAAATTGAGTGGTTGGGCGGTCGAAACAGTATGGAAGGCTCACTGGTACCAAAACATGGCTATCAACTCCATCGTGTCCATACCAGTGGCTTAAGAGGAAAAAATCTCCTAACACTTTTAAAAGCTTTTTTCTTGCTATGCCTCGGTTTGATTGAAACGATTTTTGTTTTTCTCAGATTTCGACCTGACAGAGTTGTTGGTATGGGTGGCTATGCTTCGGGCATTGGAGGCATTGTTGCTCAAATATTTTTTGTCCCCTTAATTATTCATGAACAAAACGCCATCCCAGGAACTACAAATAAATTGCTCACAAAGTTTGCTCAACAAAGCCTCCAGGCTTTTGAAAATACCTTTGATTTATCGATAAACGCTGTAACCGTTGGTAACCCTATTCTGTTCACTCCAAAGCTCAGAAATACACCTGAATTAGTGAATAATCTTCTCGTTTTGGGTGGTTCACTGGGCGCCCAAAAAATTAATGAAACGATTACAAGTATCAAAACACCACTAAATATATGGCATCAGACCGGCGTCAAACATTTAGAGTCCGTCAAAAAGTCATACCAAAATAATCCGAACACCAATCTTTGTATTGAATCGTTTATAGAAAATATGGCAGAGGCTTATGCATGGGCAGATGTGGTTGTGTGCCGTTCTGGAGCAATGACTGTGTCAGAACTGGTGGCAACTAAAACAATAGCTATTCTTGTTCCTTTTCCTTACGCAGTTGATAACCATCAAACAAAAAATGCTCAATACCTGTCTGATCAGGGTGCTGGTATATTACTTGAAGAATCTCTTTTTAATGCAGAGACCATAGACATGCAATTGCGCTCCTTAACCACTAATAAATTAAAAGAAATGACAAGTGCTTTGGAGTCACTTCAAATACCCAGTCCAGAGAAAATGATTGTCGATTATATATTAATACCTAATCGATCAAAAAGTAGCTGATCATTTGCTACAGTTGGGTTATCGGTTGTCAGTAATTGCTCACCATAAAAAATTGAATTTGCACCAGCAAAAAAACAAAGTGCTTGCATACTTTCGCCCATTTCGAGTCTTCCTGCAGATAAGCGTACGACTGATTTAGGCATTAAAATTCTTGCCACTGCAATGGTTCGCACGAACTCGCTTTCGCTTGGTGGTTTGACATTCTCGAAAGGAGTTCCTGGTATTGGTACCAATAAATTAATAGGAACACTGTCAGGATGTATATCCAAATTAGCTAAGGATTGAAGCATTGATGCGCGGTCTGTTTCAGTTTCTCCCAAACCCAAGATCCCACCACTGCAGACATTAATATCAGCATTTTTTACCGCCTCTAGAGTGTCAAGTCTGTCCTGGAAGTGTCGAGTTGTTACGACGTTAGAGTAGTGCTCCTTTGAGGTATCTATATTGTGATTATAGTAATCTAAGCCAGCATCTTTCAAGGTACAAGCTTGCTCCTGAGTGAGCATACCCAAAGTGACACATGTTTCCATACCCATCGCTTTGACACCCTTGATCATTGGAATCACCTTGTCAAGACTTTTATCGGTGGGATTTCGCCAAGCAGCCCCCATACAAAATCTAGAGGCTCCCTTCTCTTTCGCTTCTTTTGCTTGTTGTAACACTTGATCAATTTCCATTAATTTTTCTCGCTCAAGACCAGTATCGTATTTGGAGCTTTGAGAGCAATAAGAACAATCTTCTGGGCAGGCCCCAGTCTTAATATTAAGTAAAGAGCTGACCTGAACTTGGTTTGGATCAAAAACCTCTCGATGTATACTGTGAGCCATAAAAATTAGATCATTAAAAGGCATCTCAAAGAGCGCCTTTATTTCATCCAATTTCCAATCATTTCGAACTTCGATCATTTTCTTTTATGAGATTTTTTGATTAATTTTACCGTATACCGAAGTCATAAAAATAACAATAAAAAGCCGCGCAATGCGTGGCTTTTTATTTTCTTAATGCTGAATTATTAGCAGCTATAGTATAGATCGAACTCAAGCGGCTGAGGTGAAGATCTCATTGCTGTGACTTCTTGCATTTTTAATTCAATAAATGAATCAATAACCTCATCAGTAAAGACACCACCCTGCTTTAGAAATTCACGGTCTTCATCTAATGCTTCAAGCGCTATGTGGAGCATACCACTAACCTTTGGTATACCTGTTGTGTCAGAGTCGTATAGGTCTTGATCAACAGGTTCTCCTGGATGAATCTTGTTCTTAATGCCATCCAGACCCGCCATAAGCATCGCTGCAAAAGCCAAGTATGGGTTTGCAGTTGAATCCGGGAAACGCACTTCAACACGACGACCTTTTGGGTTTGAAACATAAGGAATACGAATCGCGGCAGAACGATTTTTAGCCGAATAAGCTAGCATTTCTGGCGCCTCAAAACCGGGAACCAGACGTTTGTATGAGTTTGTAGAAGGATTGGTAATGGCATTTAAGGCACGAGCATGCTTGATAATACCTCCAATGTAGTAAAGCGCTGTTTCACTGAGCTTACCATAACCGTCACCGTCAAATATGTTGACACCGTCTTTAGAAAGAGACTGATGGACGTGCATACCATTACCATTATCAACCGCAATCGGTTTCGGCATGAATGTAGCAGTTTTGCCATATAGATGAGCAACGTTGTGAACACAGTACTTTAAGATTTGTGTTTCGTCGGCCTTTTTCACCATTGTATTGAATAATGCGCCAATTTCACATTGTCCTGCAGTACCCACTTCATGGTGATGGACCTCTGTCGTTACACCCATCTCCTCGATCGCCAAACACATTTGAGATCGGAGGTCATGCAACGAGTCGACTGGAGGCACCGGAAAGTATCCACCCTTGATGTGTGGACGGTGACCTTTGTTACCACCTTCCATATCTTCAGCCGAATTCCAGGCAGCCTCTTCAGAACTGATTTCATAAAAAGCCTTACCCAAACCAAAACCTGCATCCCACCTGATGCCATCAAAGACAAAGAATTCAGGTTCGTTACCGAAATAAGCTGTATCAGCAATACCAGTTTCTATAAGGTAGGCCTCTGCACGAGCAGCAAGAGATCGGGGATCTTTAACATAAGGCTTCAAATCATTTGGTTCAATGACATTGCAACGCACATTGAGTGTCACCTCTTCAGTAAAAGGATCCAATATAGCCGTTTCAGTATCTGGCATTAAAATCATGTCAGAATCATTGATATCTTTCCAGCCAGCAACCGAAGAGCCGTCAAACATTTGACCCTCTTCTAATTTTTCAACATCGATTGTATGTGAGGGCACGCTTACGTGTTGTTCTTTACCTTTGGTATCGGTAAAACGAAAATCAACAAACTTTACACCTTGATCTTCAATCATTTTTATTACATCTTTTGCAGACATATTAATCTCCTAATATATATAAATTAGATTAAGCTTTGACAGGCATTGTCAGGAAAGTCTGCGCCGTTGCAAACATAATATTGACTCTCAGAGAGGCCAACATGAGTATTTTTTTCAGAGGTCGATTATACCTAATTCTTTTCAATTAACAGAACAATTTTTTCATCTCGCTCTTCAACCTCAAGAACGCTATGGCCATGCACTCTACACCAAGCTGGAATGTCATGTTTAACGCCAGGGTCAGTCGCAAAAATCTCAATCTTATCACCCACAGATAAATCACCAATCTTTTGACTGAGTTTAATTACAGGCATTGGGCACATCAGTCGAGTTGCATCCAAAGTATATGTCATTTGATCCACTCCTTAGGCATCAAATAATGATTATATAGTTTTTCTTCTTCGCTATCCTCTTCCACTTGGAACTGATATGACCATCTGACCTCTGGAGGCATTGACATCAAAATCGACTCCGTTCTACCGTCACTTTGAAGACCAAACAAGGTTCCCCGATCATAAATCAAATTAAATTCAACATAGCGACCTCGGCGATAAAGTTGAAAATCTCTCTCCTTTTTTCCATAAGAAGTATCTTTTCGCTTTACGACGATTGGAAGATAAGCCTCGGTAAAGTGATCACCCACACTTTTTATAAATTCAAAGCACCTATCAAAGCCACCCTCATTAAGGTCATCAAAAAATAGCCCTCCTATACCGCGTTGTTCGTCTCTATGATCAAGATAGAAATATTCATCACACCATTTTTTGTATTTTGAATAAACCTTTTCACCAAAAGGAAGGCAAGCTTTTTTGGCGGTCGTATGCCAATGCACTGCATCCTCATCAAATCCATAGAAAGGGGTTAAGTCAAATCCTCCTCCGAACCACCATACAGGATCTTTTCCGGGCTCTTCTGCAACAAAAAAACGTACATTTAAATGGACAGTGGGTACGTATGGATTCTGCGGATGGAGCACCAAAGAAACTCCAAGCGCAGTATATTTTCTGCCTTCCAACTCTGGTCGAAGAGCGGTTGCAGATTTTGGCATTTTATTACCTTGAACGATTGAGAAGTTAACACCTCCCTTCTCAAAAACATTACCATCACAAATAATACTGGTAATGCCACTCCCATTTCCATCTTTCTTTGCCCAGCGATCATTTTCAAAAATAGCGCCACCATCGAGCGACTCCAAATCAGAACAGATGTTTTCTTGCAATTGTAGAAGATATTTTTTTACTTGCTCTATCATCGATGGCGTTTCCCTGTAACCAAATCAATTATTATCGAAGGTTCTGAATTATACTTATTTGGAGGCAATGCATACAAAAGGGATTCGTTAAAGTAAGCATTCAATTCAGTCATATTTGTAGCAACTTTTTGACCTTGCAGATTAGCACTAGTGGAAATTAGTGCAGAGCCGGTATTTTCGCAAAAATAACTCACTAACGGATCAGAGGCAATTCTCACAGCAACAAGATCACTGGATCCACTAATTAAACTTGATGTAGTTGCTGATTTTGGCACCAAATAGGTTGTAGGAACGCTAGTTGGCTGACCAAGCTTGTTTCTTAAGTTAATATCAAGATTTGTATCAATATAGGGCAATACATACTCCACATCAGAAGCAAGTAATATAAAACCTTTATCAAGGTCTCTTTTTTTGAGATCAATCAATTCTTTAATCGCTCTTGGATTGTTCGCTAAACAAGCAAGACCATAAACAGTATCTGAAGGATGTGCAATGACTCCTTTCATTAGATGATGTAAAGCTAACTTTTTTTCAATCATTGAAATCATTTTTTAGCTCTGGGGTGAAATTCATCATAGACTTTCGATAATTCCAAAAAATCTAAGTGCGTATATACTTGGGTACTTTTAATGCTCTTGTGACCCAAAAACTCTTGTACAGACCTAAGATCATGACTTGATTGAAGGAAATGAGTCGCAGCAGCATGGCGAAGCATATGAGGATGAACGTTGACAGTCACTCCAACTTCAAGAGCTCTTTTTTTGACAATATTTTGTACAGTACGAGGGCTAATTCTATGATTTTTTGAGTTCACAAATAAGGCATCATTTTCACAGCCAGGCCTCTTTGATAGATAGATTTCAACTGCACCAATGGCTGAACGCCCTATTGGCGAAAATCGAGTCTTTCCGCCCTTACCTTTTACTCTCACAAATCCCTCTTCTAGATCAAGATCATTGATGTCAATACCTACCAACTCGGAGACTCTCAAGCCACATGAATACATTAACTCTATCATAACCACCGCACGTAGCTCTGAATATAACTCAGAACTCAAAGTGGTCATTCTTTTAAGGTCATCAAAATCGATTGTTTTTGGTAAAACTTGATCAATTTTAGGAGTCTGGATAGAGATAACACAATTTTCAGTCAATACACCCTGTTTCATCAGAAAAGTAAAAAAACCACGTATCGAAGATAAATACCTTCTGATTGACCTTGCAGACACCCCTCGATGACGAAGCCCCATAACAAAAAGATTTATAGTATCTGTCTCTACATCTTGCCATTCAACAACAGAATTTTCTAGACAAAAAGATAGAAACTTAGATAAATCTCTTTTATAGGCAGAAATAGTGTTCGAGGCATAAAGTTTCTCGACCTCAAGGCAGGCAACAAATTGATCAATTTGTTCAACTAAAATATGGCTTTGGTACTTGTTTTTTTCCTGATTGACCATATCTTAGCATTTTACGTTAAACGATAAAGGAATTCAGATGAGTCAAAAACAAACACACGCGTTTCAAACAGAAGTATCTCAACTACTTCACCTCATGGTTCACTCCCTATACTCCAATAAAGAGATTTTTTTAAGGGAGCTGATCTCAAACGCTTCAGATGCGATCGATAAACTTAAATTTGAATCACTGTCTAATGATTCATTGGTTGAGGGGAAAGATGAACGAAACATACATATTGATGTTGATAAAGAGGCTGGAACGATCACAATCAGAGACAACGGTATCGGTATGAACCAAGATGAAGTGATGGAAAATATCGGTACTATAGCAAACTCAGGAACTCGAAAATATCTAGAAAGTCTTGATAAAAATCAAGCTCAAGATTCGAACCTAATCGGGCAGTTTGGAGTTGGTTTTTATTCATCATTTATAGTTTCAAATACAGTTACCCTTATCAGCCGAAAAGCAGGAGATAAAAAGGCAAATGGAACCAAATGGATCTCCAAGGGAAAAGGTGATTATTCAATCGAAACAATAGATGTAAATGAATGCGGAACATCGGTTACTCTTGATATCAAAAAAGCTGAAAATGAGTTCCTGGATGATTATCGTATTCGTGGCATTGTTTCTAAGTATTCTGACCATATAACTGTTCCAATTATGATGGTCAAATCATCAGAAGATGAGAATCTCATTGAGTATGAGACGATCAACAAAGCAACCGCTTTTTGGGCTCAAGATAAAAAAGATTTATCACAAAAAGATTACGATGAATTCTATAAATCATTAACCTATGATTTTGAGGGTCCTTTGACTCAAATACACAATAAATTGGAGGGCAAACTAGACTATACATCTTTACTTTTTATACCTAGAAAGGCACCATTTGATATGTGGGAACCTAAAAGAAAAGGTGGAGTAAAGCTCTATGCCAAGAGAGTTTTTATCATGGAGGGTAATGAGGAACTATTGCCTCAATATCTGCGCTTTATCAAAGGTGTCATCGATACAGATGATCTATCACTCAATGTTTCTAGAGAAATTTTACAAGGAAGCAAAGTGGTTGATACGATTCGCAAAGCGTCCGTTAAACGAATCCTGTCTGAGTTGGATAAGATGTCAAAAAATAAGCCAGAGGATTATGCAATATTCTGGAAAGAATTTGGCATGGTCATGAAAGAAGGAGTTGTTGAAGATTTTGCCAATAAAGACAAAATTTCAAAGCTATTGCGATTCGCTACAACTAGCAATGATAGTGAAGAACAAACAGTTTCACTTAAAGATTATGTTGAACGTATGAATGATGATCAAAAAACCATTTATTACGTAACTGCCGACAACTACACTGCTGCAAAAGGTTCACCTCATTTGGAAATTTTTAAACAAAAGGATATCGAAGTGTTGCTTTTATCTGACCGTGTTGATGAGTGGCTTGTAGCAAATTTTGGTGACTATGAAGAACTTCCCCTTAAATCAATTGCTAAAGGTGACCTAGAAGACTTGGATTCAAAAGAAGATAAGAAGAAAAAAGAAAAAACAGCCAAAGATTTTGAAAAGGTCATCGATAAGGTACAAAAGATCCTTGAAAATCAAGTCAAAGAGGTCAAGGTTTCGAGTCGTCTAAGTGAATCTCCTTCTTGCCTTATTGCTGATGAAAACGAGATGGGCAGTAACATGGAACGTATCATGAAGTCACTAGGTCAAGATGTCCCAGAAACTAAGCCAATTCTTGAAATTAATCCAAAACATCCATTGGTTAAAAAACTCAAAACCAAGGTCGATAAAGATCTCGTGAAGGTTTTATTTGATCAGGCGGTGCTCAGCGAAGGAGGCCAAATCAAAGAACCAGCTGAGTTTGTTAAGCGCATGAATAAGCTCATGCTTGGCTAATTAGTATTGATATAGTGAAAAGCCCGATTAATCGGGCTTTTTATTGTATGGCTTAATGCTTTTAAGAATTCCTCTCAGGATAGCCACCTCTTCTTTTTCTGGGTAACTACGACCAAACAATCTTCGAAGACGACGCATTAGTAAGCTTTTTGGTCGCTTCTCGTCAAAATAATCAATATGCTCGAGCACCTGTTCAAGATGAACATAAAAGCCTTCTAACTCTTCAAAACTCGCCAAATCATTGCTAGAGTTCTCAAAATCTATCTGGATATTACTGACAAAGTTTTGATAAGCGAATACCTGAATCGCAGATGCAACATTCAATGAAAAATAATCAGGATTACCAGGAATTGTCATGAGAATGTGACATAGGTCTAATTCTTCATTGGTAAGTCCAGAATTCTCGGTCCCAAAAATAACAGCGACCTGTTGTTTCGATTTAGCTAGAGTTTTTTGCATTTCGTTACAAGTGTCTAATACATCCATCTGTTTCCATTTAATGTTGCGTTGACGAGCACTTGCACCTATAACCAAATGCACACCTTCTAACGCTTTAGCCAAAGAGCTACAAACAACGGCATTTGATAAAACATCGTCTGCACCACTGGCTCTTGCAGTTGCTGCAGCTGAGGGATATTTATTAGGATTAACTAAAAACAATCGAGATAGTGACATATTTTTCATAGCCCTTGCGGCTGCTCCAATATTGCCAGGCTCTGTAGTTCCCACCATGACAATCCTCACTTTATCAAAAGCCGGCGAGGTATAATTCGTGTCTTTAATTAATTGGCTCATTAACCATGCATCCTACCGTTAATATTGCAGTTCGAGCTGCCCGTGCAGCTGGTGATGTTGTCCTCAGGTATCACAACCAGATCGATTTATTGACCATCGAAAATAAGTCAGAAAATGACTTTGTTTCTGAGGTCGATAAAGCGGCTGAAAATGCCATTATAAACGAGATTAAAAAAGCCTTCCCAGAACATTCAATTTTAGGTGAAGAGACGGGCGAGATTCTGGGAGATAGTGCTTATCAGTGGGTTATTGACCCTTTAGATGGGACAACAAACTATTTGCATGGCTTTCCGCAATATGCAGTCTCTATCGCCTTATTTGAAAACAAAGTCACAACCCATGGTGTCGTCTATGATCCCTTTAAAGAAGAGCTTTATACAGCCTCAAAGGGTGAAGGTGCTTATCTTAACAATGAGAGAATGAGGGTTACTAGCACAAATGGACTTCAAAACACATTAATAGGCACAGGATTTCCTTTCAGGCACCCAGAACACCTAGATTGCTATCTAAAAATCTTTAAGGCCATCCACCCCCATGTATCTGATATCCGTAGGGCAGGATCTGCTGCACTTGACCTGGCTTACATAGCTGCTGGACGTTTAGATGGTTTCTTGGATATTAGACTTAACTCTTGGGATATAGCTGCTGGAGCTTTGTTGGTGAAAGAGGCAGGTGGATTTATTGGAGATTTTTCAGGCAGAGATCAATATTTAGAAACAGGTAATGTGGTTGCTGGAAATGCTGATGTCTATAAAATCCTACTAAAGAAAATACACCCTCACCTAACTCAAGAATTGCAACGCTAAAACTCCAGCCTGCTAAAGTCATACCAACTCTCTTAGAAAAATGGAATCCGCAATGGATTAGAGAGATATATCCAGTGACTATAGATCAGAAAAATCTTTTTGTGGGTCAGGAGCTAACTGGCGAAAGAAAGGTTGATGGCCATTCATTTTTTGACCTAAAATTATTTTATTTAATTGAACCTCTAAATCTAAAGCAAAACTTTGCGCCGACGTTATTAAGTGATTTTGATGGTACGTCATCAAGTGATTTTGATGGTAGTTATTGGTTTGAGCTTAAATTCGTTAAACCTCCCGCCAAACCGCGAACCATTGGATATGGTTCTTTTGTAATAAATGAGGGTATGGTAACTATTAATAAAGGTTTTAATTTAGAAGAAAAAATAGAATATGATAATTTTGACGGTCAAATAGATAAAGATGGAGATATTGAAGCTAGTTTTTATTTTAACCCTTGCAGCCGTTGTAATATGGCAGATAAAATAGTATGGTTTACTGGGAATATAAATAAGCTTGAATTAAGTGGATTGTACAATGGCTTTCAAGTTATCTTTAATATATTAAGTTCCAGCTATGAAGACAAACTATCCG
Organism: uncultured Gammaproteobacteria bacterium; assembly: GCA_902512485.1. Taxonomy (GTDB): domain Bacteria; phylum Pseudomonadota; class Gammaproteobacteria; order PS1; family Pseudothioglobaceae; genus Pseudothioglobus. The sequence continues at coordinate 21,385 of CABXJL010000004.1, read as the reverse complement.
CATACACTAATCAACAAGCTGCTGATAAAGAAGTGGAAGATGAAATTGCGGCGTTTGAAGCCGAACTGGCAGCGGAACTTGGTCAGTAAATTAACTATATTCACACTTTAAATGGTACGAAGAGCCTAACCACCCTTATATAGTCATTTCTTTAAGGAATCAAGGGTCTAGTAAAGCTAATTGTTTGCCATTGTATTTTGAAGTAACAGGCAACATCAAATATACAATTACCGGGCTCTTACTTTCTGGCAAAGGGTTTTTGGTCGTGTCTTCTGCAGGGTAAGCTGCCCTTCTCATCTCTGTTCTCATTACACCAGGATCTAGGGTATTAACTCTAATATTTGTCTTTTCCAATTCTTCAGAAAGTGTTTTAGACAAACCTTCAACAGCAAACTTACTGACCCCATAAGCACCCCAATAAGCTTTCGCCTCTCTGCCTTGTTCTGCTGACAAAAACAATATTCTTGCATCATCAGATTTGTTGAGTAACGGAATCAAAAACTGTGTCAACATAAAAGGTCCATTCAGATTGATCTGCAATGTGGAATACCATAATTTAATGTCGTATTGATCAACTGGCATCATCGTACCTAGAATGGCAGCATTATGAATCAGCCCGTCAAGCTTTTCAAATTGATTAAATATGTCGTCTTGCAGTGACTGGTAATTTTCAGGAGTGGCTCCCTCTATATCTAATGGATACAAAATTGGTTCCTGAAAACCCTTATCGATTACGGCATCATAGGCATATTCCAAAGAGCCTAAGTCTCGTCCCAACATGATTACCGTTGCGCCAGCCTTAGATAGATCCATTGTCATAGCTAAGCCAAAACCTCGGTTTGCTCCTGTCACCAATATAACTTTGCCCTTAAGTTCTCCTTCTCTAACCTTATGGCTTGAAGGAATTATCATTCACTTAATTCCTTTTTTGGAGCCACGCCGAGCGTTTTAATTTTTTCTGCTCTGCTGATTAAATTACCCTTGCCTGTTGAAAGCTTCTTTCGAGCTTCAGAGTAACCATCCTTGGCTTTATCTAAATGACCTTCTACCTTATCCAGCTCTTCAACAAAGAGCGCAAGTTTGTCATACATAGCACCGGCCTGTCTCGCTATTTCTTCAGAGTTTTTGTTTTGATTAGCAGTTTGCCACATAACATTGACTAACTTTAAGCTCATACTCAGAGATGATGGAGAAACCAACAAAATGTTTTTTTTAAGAGCATCACTGTGCAAACTTTGTTTTTTGTTGTATGCGCTCAAGAGCGCCCCTTCAATAGGGATAAATACAAAAATAAAATCAAGTGTTTTGACGCCTTCTAGGTTTTCGTATTCCTTGAGACTTATATTATTAACTTGGTTTTCTATTGATTTAACATGTTTATTTAGTGCTTCTTCGTTTGATGTATCTTCAACATAATTTCTATAATCTTTGAGAGAAACTTTTGAGTCAATAACGATATCTTTTTCATCGGGTAAATGCAGTATTACATCGGGCTGATATATTTCGCCAGTTTCACTTTTCATTTGTTTCTGCGTATCAAACTCATAGCCTTCTCTAAATCCAAAGCTTGTCAACATTGAGCTTAATATTTCCTCTCCCCAGTTACCCTGATATTTGTTGTCATATGTCAGAGCATTAGTGAGGTCTTGAGCAGTTTGCTGGGTCTCTAAATTTGCCTTGTGCAAGCTTTTTATTTGCTCACCTAGAGAAGTCCTCTCTTTCAGTTGTTCTGTGGTAATTGTCTCGATTCTCTCTCTAAAACTCTTAATTTGAGTTTGAAGCGGTGTTAAAAGTTCAGAGTTATCAATTTTTAGCTTGTCGCGATCCTTTTCAAGAATGTCTGAGGCAAGATTTTTAAAGTCAGTATTGACTTGTGATTTAAGTTGATCGACAAACTCCAACTTCTCGGCGTAATTTTTTTCCTTTTCATCGAGTGTGGTCTTAAGTTGAATGTTTTTTTCACTTAAAGTGAGCAGTTTTTTATTGAGAACATAATAACTAGCAAAAGCACCAATCACTAGAGAAACTAGTCCAATTACTATATCCATAAAACGCTTCCTGGATTCAAAATATTATTAGCTCCTTTGTCGACATCACTGACTCTATTTTAAAAACATGAATTGACTATCAACAATGTTAGTAAAATTTTAAATAAAAACAACAATTAAATTATAACGTTAACCCTCTACTAACTATGCTGTTTTTAAGATCTTTATTGTACTTTATTGGCTCTATTATCAGTGTTATTTTGATTGCTTTTTGTAGCTTATTTTTTGTATTTTCGCCATACTCAACACGCTATAAAGTGATTTCAAAATGGGCATTTTTTTGTATTTGGTGGTTAAGAATTACATTGAATATAACAATAAATATTATTGGTAAAAATAATATTACTGATTCACCATGTGTTATTACCTCAAATCATCAATCAACCTGGGAAACGCTTGCTTTCCAAACAATCTTTCCGGCACACACCTGGGTGCTAAAAAAAGAACTCTTATGGCTACCCATTTTTGGATGGAGTCTAGCCCTTCTTAAACCAATAATTATTGATAGAGGAGATAAATTTCAATCAATCAAGAAAGTTATTAAACAAGGCAAGGACAGATTAAACAATGGAATCTATGTCGTCATCTTTCCTGAAGGAACAAGACAACCATGGGAAAGATTGGGTGATTATCAAAATGGTGCTGCAGCGATTGCAAAGTCTTCTGGACATAAAATCCTGCCTATATATCATAACGCTGGAAAACTATGGCCAAAGGGTAGCTTTATCAAAAAACCAGGCATTGTAACGGTCATTATTGGTGAACCAATATCGGCCTCTAGTGGCTCCGCAGCAGAGATAACTGACAAAATAAAAAATTGGACCCTTGAGCAGGCAAAAAAAATACAATAGTTGTGCTATATTAGAACATGAATTATGCCGAAAACTAAATACAGATTATTTCACCAAAGAACTGCAGAAAAAATTAGGGATGAAGTTAGTCGTCTGAGGGATTCACTGCTTTTTGGCAGCGAGAAAAAAGTACATAAATTTGGTAAAGTAGACATTACTTGCGATATTGCCACTCTCGAAATTCTGCTATCAGACTATATCCTTGATTATGAAAATTCTGAAGCATCAGAAAGGCAACTAACTACCAGGCAAGAATGGCATGATTTTTTGACCAAAACAGAATATCTTAGCTATAACGAATGTCTTTTGATACTTCTGGGTGTTAGTCCTACACTTGCCGAGCTTCTTGAACCAAAATTATACAAAATTGATTTGGTAAAAGAAGGCGACCTCCATGGAGAACCTTTAAGCTTAATATTTTTTCAAAGAGTTGAAAACCACCTACTAAGAAATAAATTCAATAGCAAGAAAATAAACACACAAGAGTTTATCGATTGGGCTCTGGAAAATAGACTTTTAAGACAAAATGTTGAAGAAATTTAAGTATATCAACATCGTCTCAGTTTATTCAAAGCTTTTTTAAATAGATAGTTGATTTGCGCTGATGGTCGTAGCCCTTCTGGCGAGAGAGTGGCAAAGAATTTAAAACTCCCTCAACAAATCCGTGTCGAAGAAAAAACCTACCTCCATACTTAGAAAGCGCAAAAATACCAATAAGGTCCAAGTCAGAGGCTCTTTTTATTAATTTTTCCATTAATTGTGAGGAAATACCGGTATTGTGATACTCTTTATTGACCGCTAGAGCATAAATTTCGCCTTTCCTTTCATCTTTATAGTGCCTGAGTGCAGCACAGGCGACTATTTGGTCGCCATCAGTGACAAAAACAAAGTCTTCAAAGCACTCATTGAGTTGCTCGTAACTTCTTTTTAAAAGCTTTCCATCATCAACATAGGGCTGCATTAAATTGATTAGTTGTGTAATCTTAGTCAAGTTCAGGCCTCAAATTGATAATAGAACCGCACCATTTTAGTCTAAAATTTGTATTTTTTGCTCATTTAAAAGAGATGTCAAATACTAGAAAATTTTCCTCAGTGGTTGTTGACGGTTACGAACGCGCACCTTCTCGTGCTATGCTCTATCCGGTTGGATTCAAAAAAGAAGATTTCAACAAATCTCAGGTCGGTATTGCATCAACCTGGTCAATGGTGACGCCTTGCAATATGCACATAAATACTCTGGCCGATGAGGCGGAAAAAGGCATCAACAATGCTGGAGGTAAGGCTGTAATTTTTAATACTATAACTGTTTCAGATGGTATCTCTATGGGATCCGAGGGAATGAAGTATTCGCTCGTTTCACGCGAAGTCATTGCCGATTCAATTGAAACCGTTGCAGGAGCCCAAGGATTTGATGGTGTGGTGGCTATCGGTGGTTGTGATAAAAATATGCCTGGATGTATTATAGGTCTGGCTCGACTGAATCGTCCAGGGGTTTTTGTTTATGGTGGAACTATACAACCAGGTGATAATCATACTGATATTGTCAGCGTTTTTGAGGCAGTTGGTAGGCGGGCGAATAATGACATTAATGATATTGAACTAGAGCAAATCGAATCAACAGCCATTCCTGGGCCTGGTTCTTGTGGCGGCATGTATACCGCAAACACAATGGCTTCAGCAATTGAGGCATTGGGAATGAGCTTACCTAACTCTTCATCGCAGGATGCGATTTCAGAAGATAAAAACAGTGACTGCCTTCGTGCCGGAGAAGCGATAGTCAACCTACTCAATAAAGACATCAAGCCAAGCGACATTATGACTAAAAAAGCATTTGAAAATGCTATTACTCTAATCATTACACTTGGAGGTTCTACTAATGCAGTCTTGCACTTGATTGCGATGGCTGACGCTATTGATGTTGACTTAAATATCGATGATTTCACACGTATTGGAGCCAAAGTGCCTGTTCTTGCAGATCTAAAGCCTTCTGGCAAATATATGATGAGTGAATTGGTCAAAATTGGTGGAACATTGCCGTTAATGAAAATGCTTTTAGACGCTGGCATGCTTCATGGAGATTGCCTAACTGTAACAGGTAAAACTGTTTCTGAAAATTTAAAAGAGGTTAAACCTTATTCAGAAGACCAAAAAATTATAATGCCTTTAAACAATCCTATCAAAAAGGACTCTCACCTGAGAATTTTGCGAGGCAATTTAGCCTCTGAAGGGTCGGTTGCAAAAATCACTGGCAAAGAAGGTTTGACCTTTCAAGGCAAGGCTAAAACGTTCGCCTGTGAAGAAGACGCACTCCAGGCTGTCCTTAACGACAAAATAATCGAAGGTGATGTCATCGTTATTAGATATGAGGGTCCAAAAGGAGGGCCAGGAATGCGTGAAATGCTGGCTCCTACGTCTGCCGTTATGGGTAAAGGTTTGGGCGGTAAAGTGGCTCTTATTACGGATGGTAGGTTTTCAGGGGGAACGCACGGTTTTGTTGTAGGTCATATAACACCTGAAGCCTTTAGTGGCGGGATACTTGCAGTCGTTGAAGATGGCGATGAAATCTTAATCGATGCAGAAAATAATCTCCTTGAACTGCTAGTTGACAAACCCATTATCGACCAAAGATTATCGAATTGGCAGAAGCCGAAACCACGATACACAAAGGGGGTTTTAGCTAAATACGCAAAACTTGCTCAGTCTGCATCAAGGGGCGCGATAACTGAATAATCAGCTGCTCAATATTGATTAATTAACTTGCAAGAATAAAGTCAATTTTTCGATCGTCCAGACTTACCGAGGCTACCTTGACTTCAACCACATCACCTAGACGAAAAATTTTTCCACCTCTTTCACCTGTCAGTTGATGGTGGGTCTCGTCATAAACATAATAGTCGTCTTTTAGATCTCGGACCGACACCATACCTTCTACAAAAATTTCAGATAGTTCTACAAAGAATCCGAATCCTGCCACTCCGGAAATAACTCCACTAAATTCGTCTCCAACTTTATCCCTCATATACTCACACTTGAGCCACTGCTCAACGTCTCTGGTAGCGTCATCAGCACGCCTCTCTGTCATAGAAAGGTGGGAACCAATTTCGCTCATTTTATTTGATGGCGATCTCGGTTGATTATTTAAAACACGCTTAATGGCACGATGAACCAGAAGATCAGGGTAACGACGAATAGGTGAAGTAAAGTGGGTGTAGTCCTCAAAAGCAAGCCCGAAATGTCCCTCATTGGATGGCGTATAGACAGCCTGCTTCATTGTTCTTAAGACAACTGTCTTGATGATATTTTCATCATTTCTTCCTCTGGCATTTTTTAAAACTTTGGCAAAATCTCGAGACTCTGGCTCATTGCCTCCTTCCAAGGTAAGTCCTACTGCAGAGAGAAATTGTCGAGTGACTTCAATTTTTTCAGAGGTAGGTTTAGGATGAATTCTGTAAAGGAAGTCCTCATTGTGTTTTCCCAAAAATTTTGCGCTTGACTGATTCGCCATCAACATGCACTCTTCAATTAGTTTATGTGCATCATTTCTTTGTCGAGCAACTATGTTGTCAATCTTTCCTTTATCGTTGAACAATATTTGACTTTCGATTCTATCGAAATCCATAACGCCTCGCTTTTGACGCGAAATTCTAAGAGTTTTGTATAGACCATACAAAAACTCAATATTCTCAATCACATTGCTGTAAGAGTCTCTGAGAGAGCTTTTTTTGTTTTCTAGTATCTCACTGACCTGACTATAGGTGAGTCGGGCATGTGAAAGCATCAGCGCTGGAAAGAACTTGTAATCAATCAATTCACCCAAAGAATCGATATTCATTTCGCACGCCATACAAAGCCTTTCTACATTTGGATTTAAAGAACATAAACCATTCGATATCGCTTCCGGAAGCATTGGAACAACGCGGTGCGGGAAATATACTGAGTTACCTCTCTCAAAAGACTCAGTATCAAGAGCTAAGTTCTCTTTAATATAGTGTGAAACATCGGCAATCGCGACGATAAGTTTCCAGCCATTTTCAGAGGGTTCTGCATACACAGCATCATCAAAGTCTCTGGAGTCATCACCGTCAATCGTAATCAACTGAAGGTGGGTTATATCAACCCGACCTTTTTTATCTTTCAAAAGGACTTTATCTGGTAATTTCTCTGACTCAGATAAAGAATCATCGCTAAACGTAGAAGGAATTTGGTGACGGTGGAGTGCTGAATCTATCTCCACGCCTTCATCTAGATAGGTACCAAGAATATCAGTCACCCTGCCTGTAGCTTCAGAGTCAAGAGTAGGTGAAGACAAAATCTGAACAATAACCACTTGGTTGTCCATACATTCCTTTAATAGCTTTGTGATTTTAATATCGTGTTTAATTCTCCTATCATCAACTACCACGTACGGATACTGACCATCTAAATGAAGCCTTCCAACAACGCTTTTAACGGTTTCGATAACCTTAACGATTTCAGCGTCTAGTTTACGATTAAGTAATCGAACCTTGACCTTATCGCCATGAAAAACGAGCTTCATCTGTTGCGAAGACAACCTTAAATCTTTACCACCTTTGTCTAAAACTACAAAGCCAAAACCTTTCGGATTGGCAATAACGGTACCCATAAGAAGTCCTCGATTTGAGAAGATTCTATAGACTCCATTCTTGTTGCAACTGAGCTGTTTGTCTCTCACCATTGCTCTGAGACGTTTCTCAAATGGTTTTTTCTGCTCATCCGTCAAAAACAATAGCTTAAATAGCTGGCGTTTGCTTCTTGGTTTTTCTTGAATAAAACTTAGGATATGTTCGCGAGACGGGATTGGGCTATCGTACTTTTCCGCTTCTCGATCATAGTGAGGGTCAGACATAATGTGCTAAGTATATAGCAAGCTCCTTATCGGCAAGAGTCAATCAAAAGGATTTTGTATAATTAGGGTTTCGTCCCGGTCTGGACCGGTCGATAAAATATCTACGGGAAGCTGACTTAATTCTTCAATCTTTCTTATATAGTTTTGAGCTTCGATTGGTAATTCGTCAAAAGATCGGGTCCCGATTGTAGAACAATTCCATCCTGACATCTCAATATAGACTGGTTTGGCACTGTCATAGCCTTCAGCTGAGAATGGAGGAGTTGTAGTTCTCTCTCCGTTAATCTCGTATGCCACACATATCTTAATTGAATCTAGCTCATCAAGAACATCCAGCTTGGTCAAGCAGATACCACTCACTGCGTTAAGTTTAAAGGAACGATTTAATATAACCAAATCAAGCCAACCACATCTTCTCTGTCGTCCAGTGGTAGCGCCAAATTCGTGACCTCTAGAGCAAAGCTCCCTACCAACAGGGTCACCTACATCACTAGTAACATCGTAATTTAGCTCTGTAGGAAATGGACCACCGCCAACCCTTGTTGTATAAGCCTTTACAATACCCAATACGTAATCAATATCACGCACACCAATTCCTGAGCCAGTGACAGCACCACCCGAAGTGGTATTGGAAGATGTCACAAATGGATAAGTCCCTTGATCTATATCCAATAAGGCTCCCTGAGCACCCTCAAATAAGATATTTTCGTCCTTTGACATTCGTGTATGGATTTCCTCTGCTATATCGACAATCATCGGTTTAACGATACTTGATTGGCTGATTGCTTCATCTAGTGTTTTTTGGTAATCAACAACTTCTTGGTGGTAATAATTTTTCAGCGCAAAATTGTGATACTCCATCACTTGTTGAAGTTTTTCAGAAAAAAGCGTTTCATCTAATAAGTCACCAACTCGGAGTCCGCGACGAGCCACTTTATCCTCATAAGTAGGTCCAATACCGTTGCCAGTGGTTCCAATAGCTGCTGCACCTCTATGGGTCTCACGAGCATTATCTAGTGCAATATGGTATGGCAGAATTAATGGGCAGCCTGGGCTTATCTTTAATCGAGATTTGACTTCAACACCAGACTTCTCCAGTTCTTCTATCTCTTTTAGTAATGCAGACATAGACAAGACAACACCATGCCCAATCAGGCACTCAACATTGTTTCTAAATATTCCTGAAGGAATCAAATGGAGGACAGTTTTATTTCCATTGATGACCAATGTATGGCCAGCATTGTGACCTCCTTGAAAACGAACTACAGAACTAACTTTATCAGTAATTAGATCAACTATCTTGCCTTTCCCTTCGTCTCCCCATTGAGTACCAATAATGACTACATTTTTTGCCATATCAGTCTTTTAATGCCCATTTACCGTCAACTTTATTAACGTCAAGGTTATTTGCATTCGTAAAATCTTGTCTTACAATAAAACCCTGTAGTCTCAAATCATTGATAAAAGCTTTTAATTCTGGACCATCACTAGTAGGTACATTCAATATTTTTGATTTCTTCGGGTCACTTTTTTGATTTTGAATCAAAAATTTTAAATCAAATGAGAAGCCAGTAGCGTCTCTCGAAACACCTAAGGATTGGCTTAACCCATTATATCTTCCACCTTGTGCGAGCGCTTTTGAATAGCTTGGATGGTATGCAGCAAACACAATACCATTATGATATTCATAAGCTTTTACTTCACCAAGGTCAAACATTAGATTTACTCCATTACCGTTGAAAACTTTATTGAGCTTAATGAGGTCATTAATTGCCTCAACAATCATAGGAAAATCTGCAAACACTTTGAGTGCTTTGTTAAGCACTTGGTCATCCCCATCAAGGGAAATTAAGGCACTAAATTTGTCAGCTTCCTTGATTGCATTATCTTTAAGGAAATCATCTAAGTCAGGTATCGACTTTCTCTTAAAAATATCTCTTAATGTTGCTATATCTTGTTTATCTAACTCTGTAGCTTCACAAAGAGCATAAAAAATCGCAGTATTACCTAAACTAAGCGTCAGACCTTGGGTATTAAGTATTGATAATGAGGCAAGCATCAATTCAATGACTTCAATGTCAGCCTCAATACCTTTATATCCATAAAGTTCAGCGCCAGCCTGTATTGGCGATCGTGAGGCGTAAAAATCATCAGCCTTGGTTTTAAGAATAGCATTAATATAACAATAACGGTCTGTTTTGTCAGGTTTTGACCTTTTGGAATAAATTCTTGCAATCTGCGGGGTAATGTCAGAGTGTACGCCAAGCATACGTCCGCTGCTAGAATCTAAGAATTTAAAGGTTTTTTGATCAACAGAGTTTGAAGTTAGAATCAATGACTCAACATACTCAACCATTGGAGGTACAACGAGCTCATAGCCCCAACTTTGATACAAATCTAGTAGACGTCGTCTAATGGACTCAAAAGTGACTGCTTGTTCACCAGTGAGCTCATCTATGCCCTCAGGTAATTGCCAATTATTCATTACAAATAATTAATCTGTAGGATTAAAGTGTCGGAAGAATTCTGAATCTGGGTTAAGTACTAAAATATCACCTTGCTCGTTAAACGACTTTTTGTATGACTCAAGTGAGCGATAAAAGGAGTAGAAGTCAACATCTTGGCTATAGGCCTCAGCATAGTTACTTGCCGAAATAGCGTCTCCTTCGCCTCGAATTTTCTCGGAATCTCTGTAGGCATTAGCGAGGATAATTGTGCGCTCCTTATCTGCAAAAGCTTGGAGCTTTTCGGCCTCCTCAGCACCATTAGCGCGATACCTGTTAGCAAGACCCTTTCTTTCTGTCTCCATACGACTATAAACAGAATTTCGAACCTCTTGAGACAGTTCAATACGTTTAATACGCACATCTACAACTTCAATACCATACTCGTCTTCTGCGATTTCCTTAAGCTTGCCTTTAACGCTAGCCATAATCGCTTCCCGTTCATCTGAAATTACTTCAATTATGGTACGTTTTGAAAATTCACTCCTTAGTGCATCCTGATTATTTTGTGCAAGCCTGAGGTTAGCTTGCGCCATCACACCACCTGTAGAAATGTAGAACTTTTGAGTGTCAACAATACGCCACTTAACAAAGGAGTCCACTACCACATTCTTCTTTTCAACGGTCAAAAATGACTCTGCCGCTGAATCCAAAGTTTGAATACGTTTGTCAAACCGCACAACGTTGTTCACAAAAGGGGTTTTAAATTTCAGACCAGGTTCATTTTCGATGGATACAATTTCACCTAATCGCAACTTAAGTGCTACCTGAGTTTCTTTGACGGTATATAAACTAGAGCTCAACAAGATTGCAATCAATACAGCCACAACTAAAATTATTCTATTCATCATCTGTTCTCCCTTGAGCGTAATACACTTCCATCATTGCTCTGACTTGTCGGGTTATCTTGAAAAGTTTTTGAGCCTGATGACGAACTTGATGACCTCGAAGAATTAATCAACTGGTCTATCGGTAAATACATCAAAGAATTAGAATTAGAGTCTACAATAACTTTGCTGGTGGAACCCAAAACCTCTTCAAGGGTCTCTCTATATAGTCTCTCTTTGGTCACAACTGGCGCCTTCAAGTATTCCGCTAAAATTTGGTTAAAACGGTAAGCCTCACCTTCGGACTTAGAAACAACCTGAGATTTATAGGCTTCCGCTTCAGCAATAAGTCTTTGGCTTGCACCACGTGCTTTAGGAACAATGTCGTTGGCATAAGCTTTCGCCTCGTTGATGTATCTTTGTTCATCTTCTCGAGCCTTAACAACATCATCAAAGGAAGCTTTAACCTGTATTGGGGGCTGTGCGTCTTGCATAGTGACTGCGGTAATTATTAGACCGGTATTGTATTCATTAAGTAAACCTTGGGAAGCACTTTTGACTTCTTGTGCCACCTGCTCACGGCCTGTCGTTAAGACATGGTCCATGGTGTTGTCACCTACTACTTGTCTTATAACACTTTGAACGACATGGCTCAAGGTCAACTCTGGGTTAAAGACGTTAAATAAATAAGCTTGAGCATCTGCAATTTTATATTGCACAGCCAACTTAACATCAACCATATTCTCATCTTTAGTCAACATCAATGATTCAGAGCTTACAGCACCACCATAAGATGAGTTTTGGATATTTCTAAAACCAATTTCTGTAGCACGTATCTGTTCCACATTGACCTTATATACTGAATCAATCGGGTAAGGAATGCGCCAATGCGGGCCTTGATCGGTAGTGTTTTGGTATGCTCCAAAACGCAAAACAACTCCCTTCTCAGCTGGATCAACAATATAGATACCAGATAGCAGCCAAAGTAATACAGCAAGTATCACGAAGTATTTCAAACTACCCTTAGCAGCCTTGCTGACGCCACCTTTACCGGAACCGGAAGATCCTCCACCGAATCTTGAATTAAACTTATTTTTAAAGTCTTTAATAACTTCTTCTAGTTCTGGAGGTGTTTGGTTATTACCACCCCAAGGGTTTTTATTATTTTCGTCGTTCCAAGCCATTTTGGCTCCAGTTTGTTTTTGACTCACCTAAAATCCTTTGTCATATATAGTCAAATGTTAAGATATGGTCAAACACCAAAAAAACAAGTGCCTTGACCGACTTTTAGCAAAAACTCATTAAAATGTCTTTTGCTATAAAAAATATGCGTCATTTTGCTACAAATATTACAGATATCTATCATTGCAAAGCAAAAGCTATTTTACCCAATAAATATTTTTTTTAGAACTGATTTTAATTAGATAACTCTATATTTAATGTGGTCAAGTATTGACTCCATATAATGATAAAATGTGCCAACTTGGATTCACTATTTTCATTCATGAAAAAACACTTAATTGTTTCTATTCTAGCCTTAAGTGCTTTTTCAATCCAGGCTGATGGTGTTAATCTTGCTTGTGCACCATACCAGCCTCTTTGCGTTAACTGCCCTGAATTTCAAACACTTTTCCCTATTGAAACATTTACCGATGACCCTGAAAGTTTAGACATTGAAGCAGATCAAAGCGAAATAATTGCAAATGAAAATTACCATTTCAGTGGAAACGTTGAATTAAAGTCTGACTCTTATTTTATTGCCGCTGATGACGTAGAGGTTTTCACGTCTGATAACTCTACTCAAGCGAAGGGAAATGTAAGATTTCAAGATAACACTTACTTGATTACTAGTGATGTATTGTCTGCAAAAAAAGAGGATGGTGAGCTTATAGCGAAAGCTACTAATGCCCAATATCAAAATTTTTCAGTGGGTTCAGGAGGCGCTAATGGCTATACTGAAATGATTTCTAAAACCCCTACGAGCGTTTTCCTTACAAATGCTACATACAGTCTATGTCCTGTCAATGAGAATGATTGGTTGATTGATGCTGACTCTATCGAACTTAACTTAGATAAAAATAGAGGTTATGCCGACAGTGCAAAAGTCGTATTTTATGGCGTTCCAATTTTTTATTTACCAAAATATAGCTGGGTTCTTGAAGGTCGAGGCTCTGGCTTTTTGACTCCAGATTTTGACAACTACAAAGAACCCTCTCAGACTGAACGCTCATTTCGCATAAGAGTGCCCTACTACTTTAATATTGCACCAGATCGTGACTTAGTTGCTGCGATGTCTTATATGTCTAGTAGAGGTTTTATTTATGAAGGTAAATACCGTCAACTGATTGCACCTAAAATCACTGAAGAAGATGAACATTCTCTCTGGGAGATAGAAACTCAATTCCTTCATGATGACAAAATAACAAATCTGAATCGGTGGCTTATTGACACTTCAATAGAGCTTGACTATTCTGAAAAAATACATTTGAGTACAAGATATTATCGCGTGTCAGATAAAAAATATTTTGAAGAAATTGCCCGAACTAATACTAACGTTAATGTGCTTACATCTCACCTTAATCTAAGTTATGAAGATGAAAATGAGTTGAAAGTCGCTATACTTTCTGAAGATGAACAGGTTGTCAACAATGGAACAGATACTTACATAAGGGCTCTAGAGGGTTCTATATCGAAAACCTTTAGATTTGGTAAAAAGGAAGATGAAAGTAATGATTTAATGGCAACTGTACTTACCGAAGATGAAGAGATTGTAAAAACTAGAAAACCCACAACAGTCTTAGCAGTTAATTTTGTAAGTACTAAGTTTGAGCATGATGACTATAGTAAAGAGTCAGGAGTTAGAACCCATGGAAAACTAAATATTTCAAGGCAACTTGCATCACCTCATTTTCCAATAATAACACCCAATGCAAATATTTCTTTGACGCATTATAATCTCAACAATAGTAGTAATAATATTACTCGTACCATTGGAGGTGGAGGTGTTAATATAGACTTCTCTATTAATAATAAAACCAATCTATTTGGTAAAGAAGTTGATCATCGTTTAAGTCCAAGAATCCAATATAGCTACAGAGCAAAAGAACTTCAAGGAAACATTCCAATTTTTGACAGCACTGACAAATATGACGACATTTTAACCTTCGCCGATCTTACCTCCGGAGAAAGGTATACAGGACTTGACAGGATTACCAATGCTAACGATATAACCCTCAGTATAGAATCAAGCCATAGAGATGTAAATGCTCTGTCTGAAGACCCAGATCTCTTGAACATGAAAATTGCCCAAAGTTATTACACTGATGACGAGGTAGTCAGTGATACAGCGAATACGAATTACGAAACCAGGAAATCATACTCAGATATAGCCGCATCAATCGATGTAGCCATTAGTAATCTTACCTTTGGTACTGCTGTTCAGTTTGACCCAGATCAATCTTCAATCGTTAAAAGAACAAACAGTTTAAGCTATATCCTCAATCCAAGAAAATTTGTTTCTATGTCTGTGAGTGACAATGCTGTTAAAGAAGATGAGGGTGAAAAGATTGCAAAATTTTATGTAGCCTATCCACTGAATGATTCAATGCATCTTTTTGCTGGACTTGACAGGACAACTTCAACTGGCGTCACAAATGCGGAAACCACTGGAATAGCCTATGAGTCGTGTTGTTGGGCGCTTCGTATTGCTCACTTCAAGGAAAAGAAAACTTCAGGCTCAGGTTACAATTACAGTACTGGCGTTGAGTTAGTGTTATCAGGACTAGGCTCAACTTCAACGCCTTTAAAGGATCGCATAGAAAATAAAATTCCAGACTATAATGCAGGCCTTAGGTACAAACCTTAGTTAATGAAGAGAGTCTCGGCTCTTATCCTTCTCTTCCAGCTTGGAATTTGTTTTGCCGCAAACAGCATCATTGCGATAGTCAATGAAGAAGTTATCACCCTTCAATCAATAGAACAACCACTGAATGACGCTAACTCATTTAATGAAAAAATAGACATTGTAGAGCAACAGATTGAAATTGCACTTCAAATGATTAAGTTACGAGAGCTTGGTCTTAAGCCTTCTCAAGCAGATATTGATGAGGTACTTTCTCAAGTAGCTCATGATAATAATATCTCCATGGAGCAGCTTCAATCCTACCCACAATTTCCATCATTAATCCAACAAATTACTGATAGACTTTCAATTCTTAACTTACAACAATATATTACAAAAGATTTGAATATTGAATTATCTGAAGATGAAATTAATAATTGCATATCAAACATCAGTGATAAAAACATCAAGCAAATCAGGATAGCTCAAATCATCATCTCACAAATTGAAAACTCGGACATAAATATTGACAATCAAGAACAAGCCATCAGAAATTTTCTAAAAAAACTCTCAGACCATATTTCAAAAGGTGCATCTTTTGATGCTTTTGCTAAACTACATTCTCAACATCCAAGTTATGCAAATGGTGGCCTTTCAGACTGGATATTTGTTAACAATCCAAATATAGAGATGTTTGATTTACTTAAAGATGGAGAGGTTTCAAAAGTCTATTCTACAGAGGCAGGGTGGGCGATAGCAATAAAGGTTGACGAACGATATGTAGACTCTAATCTGGAAAATTGTAAAGATAAAATTATTTACCAAAAAGCTCAACAGTTTTATTCTAATTGGTTAAAAGATCTAAGAGATTCCGCATATATTGAAATTTATACTGATAAACTGTAATTATTTTTTTTTCGAATGTCTAAATCAATACATATATACGGTTTTCATAGCATTAAAGCGCAGCTAATCTCGAATCCAGAATGCATTCTGAATGTTTTTGTTCAAACAGGAAGAAGTGATAGTCGGATGAGTGAAGTGACTTCGTTTCTCAACACTCAAAAAATAAACTTTTCGAAAATTGATAAAAACAAGCTTGATCGACTCACTAAGGGCGAACCTCACCAAGGTATTGTTGCAGAAATAATTTTGCCTTCGCTACCAGGACAAGAAGCTCTGATTAGCTTTGTCACTAAGCTCTCAAGTAGTCCTTTTGTATTGATGCTAGACTCTATTCAAGACCCAAGAAACCTAGGAGCTTGCCTTAGAAGTGCTAACGCCGCAGGAGTCGACTGTGTTGTTGTTAATAAAGATGGTTCTGCACCTATAAATGCTGTTGTTCATAAAACATCAGCTGGTGCAATCAATCAACTTAAAATATTCCAAGTGACAAACTTGGCAAGGACTATTAAATCTCTGCAAGCTCAAGAACTATGGGTAATAGGTCTTGACGATAGCGTTTCAACTTCATTATATGATGTTAATCTTATAGACCCAACAGTCATTGTAATGGGTACTGAGGGTAAAGGACTAAGACAACTAATAAAGAAAACCTGTGATCAGCTGGTGACAATACCAATGACTGGCAATGTTGAAAGCCTTAACGTTTCAGTTGCAACTGGAATTGCATTATTTGAAGGCAGAAGACAGAGACAAAGTAGTTAATAATTAAAGGAGTTTCTGGTAAAATATTCAGGCTTTAGAAAATAGACAATGGAATTAAATAAGAGTCTTCCAGGCCAACTAAAACTGTTTAACTTTGCTAAAAAAGAAATTAGCTTGTCAGGGATTTATCAGATTTCTGATTTTCCTAAAATAAGTGAGATTGCTAGCAACAAAAAAGACAATGTCAGAGTGGACTTGTCGTTTTATTTAAAAAATAATAAAACGCCTTGTGTTGATGGGATAATTGAACTAGACATTGTATTGCCGTGCCAACGATGCCTAGATGAATTATCTTTAGGATTGAAAGTTAATTTTAATTTGGCATTTGTAAGACATGATCAACAACCTGAAGGACTGGACTCACATTATGAGATATATATGATTGAAGAGGAGGAGTTGGCGACACATGATTTAATTTCTGATGAAATCTTGTTATCAATTCCTATGGTGCCAACGCACGATTATGATTGCATAAAAGAAATTAATAAACAAGAAATAGTTGAGGGAAAATCTGAAAATCCTTTTGCTATACTAAGAAAAATAGCCGATGTAGGCAAGGAGTAAAAAATGGCGGTACAAAAAAGTAGAAAAACACCTTCAAAGAGAGGTATGCGTAGGTCACATAATGCATTGAAAAATCCTGCATTATCTGAAGACCAAGAAACAGGTGAAACTCATTTGAGGCACCACATTACTGCAGATGGCTACTATCGCGGCAAACAGGTTATTAAATCTACTGCCGAAGACATCGAAGAAGTAGAAACCTAAATAATTTTATGACAATTAAGGTATCAATTGATGCCTCCGGTGGTGACTTCGGATTTCCTGTTACCGTAAAATCCGGAATCAATGCTTTAAGCATCTATAAAGACCTTTATCTTTACTTTGTAGGTGATGAAAAAGGTATTCAGAAAGAGCTAAATAAGCACTCAAATTATAAAACTTTCTTAGATCGAATTTCTATTACACATGCATCCGAAGTCATTAGTATGGATGACACACCTTCTACTGCGCTAAGACATAAAAAAGACTCGTCAATGAGAGTAGCAATTGACCTTATTGAAAATGGAACTGTAGATGCATGCGTTAGTGCCGGTAATACTGGAGCTTTGATGACAATAGCTCGATTTGTTCTGAAAACAATCGAAGGTGTGAATCGACCTGCAATTATGGGAAGCTTTCCAACTCTGAATGGACATACCAATGTCCTTGACTTGGGAGCCAATGTTGACTCAAAACCTGAGACTCTATTGCAATTTGCAATCATGGGCTCTATTGTGGTTCAGAACACCGAAAACATTCCAAGTCCTACAATCGGTTTATTAAATGTTGGCGTGGAGGAAATGAAAGGTCATAACAAGATACAGGACACTACAGAACTTCTCAAAGACTCTTCACTCAATTATTCAGGCTTTGTTGAGGGTGATGACATATTTAAAGGTGTGGTTGATGTAGTGGTTTGTGATGGCTTCGAAGGTAATATCGCTCTAAAGGCAAGTGAAGGGGTAGCTAACATGTTTTCACACCTTATCAAAGAATCATTTAACAAAAACCTCTTCACTCAACTGATAGCTATTTTTGCAAAACCAGTAATGAATAATTTCAAGTCCAAAGTTGATCCTGCTCAGTACAATGGAGCAAGCCTTCTTGGCCTAAAAGGAGTCGTTGTAAAAAGCCATGGAAATGCTGACGTTGATTCATATTTTCAAGCAATTAAAGAAGCATACCTAGAAGCCCATGCTAAAATCACGGATGAAATTTCAGTACAGCTGACACGCGAATTAAAAGAACATAAATAAGAATTAATCCATGAAAAAATTTGCAAGAATTGTTGGCACTGGTAGCTATCTACCTCCAAGAATAATCACCAATTCTGAACTAGAAAAGTCACTTGACACCACAGACGAGTGGATAACAAGCAGAACAGGTATCAAAGAAAGAAGAATTGTTGAAGATCAAAATACTTGTGATCTTGCTCTTGAAGCCAGTATAAATGCCCTTGAAATGGCTGAACTTAAAGCACCTGAAATCGATTTAATTATTCTTGCAACAACAACTCCAGATAAAATTTTTCCTGCAACAGCAACAACTCTTCAAGATCGTATTGGTGCGTCATGTCCTGCATTTGACATTCAGGCAGTTTGTGCTGGCTTTGTTTTTGCATTAACAACTGCGCAACAATATATAGAAAATGGAGTTGCTGAAAATATATTGGTTGTTGGCAGTGAAACAATGTCAAAAATTGTAGACTGGAATGATCGCTCAACTGCTGTCCTTTTTGGAGATGGTGCTGGCGCCGTTGTAGTTAGTAAGGATAATACTACTGGTATAAAGCATGCAAAACTAGGTAGCGATGGTAAATATTTGTCATCACTTCATGTCAATAATAACGGAATTAACGAGACTGGAACCATTGAAATGTTGGGTAATGAAGTTTATAGAATAGCCGTCAATCGACTCTCAGAACTTGCGGAAGAAACACTCAAAGATTGCAATATGACTTCAGATGATCTCGCATGGATGGTTCCACATCAAGCCAACATTCGTATTATTAGAGCTGTTGCAAAAAGAATCAAGATACCTATGAGCAAGGTGATACTGACCATAGAGAGACATGGAAACACTTCTGCCGCCTCAATTCCTTTGGCTCTCGATGTCGCAGTTCGTGATGGTCGTATTAAAAAAGGCGACAACCTTCTTTTTGAAGGCATTGGTGGCGGATTTAGCTGGGGCAGCCTTCTTGTTGAATTCTAGTCCGCTAGAAATCTCGTTGCATCAATTTTTCTGTCAATCTTCTTAAAGGTTTCTCATTTACACTTAGTCTCGATATCTCATCTATAGCTTTTTTATATAGACCCTGATAGACTTTGACAGACTCTTCTAAACCTAATATGGCTGGGTAAGTTGGCTTATCACTGACTAAATCAGAATTTTGACGTTTTCCTAAAACTGCCTCGGTACTCGATAGATCAAGCACATCATCTTGAATCTGATAAGCCAGTCCAATATTGTTTGAATAAGAGTTCAGGATATCTATATCTTTTGAATCAATGTTAGTATTAGAAAGTGCACCAAATTTAACTGCACAACTTATCAGAGAACCAGTTTTCTTTTGATGCATATTATTCAAAAATTCAATATCCACTTTTTTAGAAACAATAGAGAGATCAATTGATTGCCCATCAGCCATTTCATATGCTGAGATTGCTAATAGCTTTAATAATTCGACTTGAATAGCAGGTTGAATTGATTCATCACTTGATAGAACTTCAAAAGCCAAAGCTTGTATACCATCCCCTGCAAGAATAGCCTGAGCCTCTCCAAAAGTTTTATGAGATGAAGGCTGATTATGCCTCATATCATCATTATCCATCGCAGGTAAATCATCATGGATCAACGAATAGATATGAATAAGTTCAATAGCACATGCACAAGCATCGACTTTAACAAGATCAATGTCATACAGACTTGCCGTTGTGTAGGTTAATATAGGCCTGAAGCGTTTACCACCAGCCAAAACGCTATAACTCATCACATTTTTCAGTTCACTTTGAAAATGACCTTTAGGACAAATCGAACTTAGGTGGTTTTTTAGTCGAGCATTAACTCGTTTTCTATAAATATCAAAGATCTTCAAAGGGTTTTTCTTCGCTGTAGTTATCTTTTTCACTTAGTATATTGACACGTTGTTCAGCATCCGTGAGAGCACTGTGGCATTTCCGGTGAAGCTTGACACCTTTTTCAAAAAACTTGAGAGAATCTTCCAAGCTCAGGTCGCCAGATTCCATTTTATTAATTATCACTTCAAGCTCAGCTAAGCCTTTATTAAAATCAAATTTATTACCCATCAGTCTTTATCTCCCTTGTCCGCCCTGCTTAGAATATTATCCATCCATGAACTAGGTAATATTCTACACAGAATTCCAAATAATTTTGTAGGAAAGGTGACTCGATAATGATTCTTTGGCACTTTGGATTCCAGAGCATGCAAGACACATCGCAAAACTGACTCTGGAGCTAATGTAAATTGAGCATTTTTATCTGAATTTAGGCGTTCAATCATAGTCTTATATTCTCTTTTATAGTCACTATTTGATGGATCAACATTTTCTTTGAAAGCCAAAAAAGCGTTTTGTCTAAATTTGGACTCAATTGGTCCAGGCTGAATCAGAGATAGTTTTATTTTGGTTTGTATTAATTCCAGTCTTAAGGTATCCACCAAACCTTCAATGGCAAACTTAGAGGCTACATAAGGCCCCCTAAATGGCATCGCAACAAAGCCCAAAACGGAACTAATATAAACGACTCGGCCTATATTTCTTTCTTTCATTGAGGGTAGTACTAGATTAGTAAGTTCATGCCAACCAAACACATTTACTTGAAATTGTTTTTCTAGTGCCTCTCGTGAGATATCTTCTAGGGCGCCAGCCTGTCCATAAGCGCCGTTATTGATTAATGCATAAAGACTATCAGTTTTCTGGTAGAGTTTAGAAATAGCAGCCTTTATAGAGCCCGATGAAGCCAAATCTAGCAAAAAAGCGTCAAAACCAAGCTCTTTTAATTTTGTTATATCTTTTTCTTTTCTGGCAGTTGCAAAAACACGATAGCCAGCTGCTCGTAATCCATGAGCAAGACAAAATCCTATACCACTTGAACAGCCAGTAATTAGAACTGTTTTTACTGTTGAAGTCTCGTCCAATACTTGGCCCTCTCTACTAATTCAGGATTGATACTTTCTGAGCGCAAAACCAAAAAATCATAGGCCATTCGAAAGCGTGG
>CABXJL010000003.1:0-42825 GCA_902512485.1 uncultured Gammaproteobacteria bacterium | reverse complement strand
GGTATGCTATACTTTTTCCGTCATAAATTCTACATAATACGAAATGAGTATATTTACAAGTTCAGAATCAACACTCAAGTTAACAATCTTGGTGTTACCTGAATCCTCTATGTTGGTACTTGCCTCTATGATTGACCCGATGCGGGCTGCAAACCGGTTATCGGAGAGGCAATGTTTTACCTGGGAGATCGTTACAATTGATGGTCTGCCGGTTGAATGTACTTGCGGTCTTCAGGTAACACCAGACGAGAAACTTGAATCCATTAAAGATGGAAATCTACTTTTTATTGTTTCTGGCTTTAAACAATTTGAATATATTTCGAGTGATGAGATAGGATTGATTAGAAGGTTTTCATTAAAGTTTAATGCAATGGGTGGGGTTGATACCGGAGCTTGGATTTTAGGAAAAGCTGGATTGTTAGAAGACAAATCTGCCACAACACACTGGGAAGATTTAGAAGATTTTGAAGATTATTTTAGAAACACCAAAGTTCAGCCGGACCGTTTTGTTATTGATAAAGATGTTGTTACCATAGGTGGTGCATCGCCAACCTTTGATTTTATGCTCCATTTGATTAGATCAAGAATCGGTTACCCTATGGCTTTGGAGGTTGCTAGTGTTTTTGTATACGACGAAACGCATTTCTCAACTGATGCACAGCCACTCGTATCATTGGGATTGTTGAACGATTTTGAACCGCGTGTCACTAAAGCAATACGCATCATGGAGTCACAACTTGACGAGCCAATTACAATTACTGCTGTTGCAAAGAGATTGAATATTTCAAGTCGTAGACTGGAAAATCTCTTTCAATTGCATTTACAAACCACTCCAGGAGCGTATTATTTAAATCTAAGGTTGCTTCGTGCAAGAAAGTATGTCACGGATACGCTTTTACCAATGCAAGAAATAGCTATTAGAACAGGCTTTAACAGTCTTTCATCATTTTCCAGGTCTTTCAAGAAAAGTTATCATAGTTCACCCAGTGCTTATCGTCAGAAGTAATTTTGCCGTAGTCAACTAGCAACTCTAAATATTTTTTGCATACGAATGCAAATACTTACTATAATAAATAAGGCCTGTGCTATAATTGTTTGCAATCGTATGCATAATTTTATATCTAATGCTTCAGGCGCATAACACTCAGAGAAACTATGGCTGAAATTCAATTAAAAAATCTTACAAAGCGTTGGGGTAGTTTTGTTGGTGTAGATAACTTTAATCTTACTATTCTAGATCAAGAATTCTTAGTGTTGCTTGGTCCATCGGGTTGTGGAAAAACGACCACAATGAGAATGATTGCGGGGCTGGAGGAAGTAACTGAAGGGGAAATAATTATTGATGGAAAGAAAATCAATGCTTTAGAACCAAAGGACCGTGATGTTGCTATGGTTTTCCAATCATATGCACTATATCCAAATATGACAGTATATGAAAATATTCGTTTTCCATTAAAAGTTAGAAAAATTGATAAAGCTCTCCATGAAGAAAGAGTAATGCGAGCATCTGAGATGGTTGAACTTAATGATTTTTTGCATCGTAAACCAGCAGAGCTTTCTGGCGGTCAAAGACAGAGAGTAGCATTAGCTAGGGCTATTGTTCGTGAGCCTACCGTCTTTTTGATGGATGAACCACTATCAAACCTAGATGCTAAATTACGTGTCTCTACTAGAGCACAAATTAAAAACCTCCAACATAAATTACAAGTTACAACTATTTATGTTACTCATGACCAAATTGAAGCCATGACCCTTGCAGATCGAGTTGTTGTAATGAAAGATGGAGTCATTCAGCAAGTTGGAACTCCTAATGATATTTACAACAAGCCAGCTAATAGTTTTGTTGCAAGCTTTATTGGATCACCAGCAATGAACTTAATGCATGGCTCTATAAATGATGGAGTATTTACAGGTGATGGTGTAAAAATTGAAGGGTTAAATAAAAAACATTCTGGCAATATCACACTTGGATTTCGTGCTGAAGACGCTTCTATTGTTAACAGCAAAGGTGCGATTTCTGCCCCTGCATTTTCAATGGAATTATTAGGGGATATGACTATGGTCTCTGTAAGAGCTGGTGGTGAGATTATTTCTATAAAGTCTGATAAAAATTACTATGTAGAAATAGGGTCTATGGTTATGGCACATATTCCTGCAAATCTTTGCTTGCTATTTAGCAAGGAAACAGGAGAAATGATTGACAACTAAAAATATATATAAATATTAAAACTTGAATATGAATTATGAAGAAAAATCAAAAGAAACATACTCTGTAGTTAAAGCTATGGAGGATGCTTTAGCATCTGGTTCGAATGATATGGGCAAGTATTTCCATGAAGAGTTTCGCTGGATGGGGAACCAGGGTTGTGGCACTAAAAAAAACCTTAAAGAGTTTCGAAATAATTGGCAGTTACCTCTTAGAGCTGCTTTTACTGACCGCATATACAAAACAGATAAGTTTTTAGCGGATGGTGAGTGGGCTGCATGCTTTGGTCATATTGACGCAATCCATAGCGGTGAATTTATGGGTATTGTGCCAACCAATAAACGAGTGAAAATTCACTACACTGATTTTTGGGAAGTTAAAGAAGGACTTATCACTGACAACTGGGTAACGGTTGACTTTCCAAGTATTTTGGCACAGCTTGGTATTGACGTATTTAATGGTCAAGGTTGGGAAGCCTATGATCGTGGCGAAACAAAACCGCCAAAACCTGAATAAATGAGGACATTATGGCTATTCAATATTTAAAGAAAGGAAAAAATGAAGCAGACCGAGCGGTCGATGATGCGAAAGTCAGAGGAGTCGTTGAAGATACTCTCAAGGCGATTGAAGAGAGAGGCGATAAAGCTGTTAGAGAGTTCTCTCAAAAGTTTGATAATTACACGCCAGAATCATATAAGTTAAATCTTACTGAAATAGACAGTTTAGTGAAAAAAGTGCCAAAACGTGACTTGGAAGACATAAAGTTTGCTCAGTCACAAATAAGAAGATTTGCTCAAGCTCAGCGAGATTCAATGCAAGATATAGAAATTGAAACCATGCCTGGCGTTACCCTTGGGCATAAAAACATACCGGTACAATCTGTAGGTTGCTATGTTCCTGGGGGCAAGTTTCCAATGGTAGCCTCAGCGCATATGTCGATTGTAACAGCAAGTGTTGCAAATGTACCCAGAATCATTGCTTGCACTCCGCCATTTGAAGGTGAGCCAAATCCAGCAGTGATTGCTGCTATGCACCTCGGTGGGGCGCATGAGATTTATGTCATTGGTGGGATTCAGGCAGTCGGCGCAATGGCTCTTGGTACTGAAACCATTAACTCAGTTGATATGCTTGTTGGTCCTGGCAATGCCTATGTTGCTGAAGCCAAAAGGCAATTATTTGGACGCGTAGGTATAGATCTACTTGCCGGTCCAACTGAAACTATGGTGATCGCTGATGAGACAGTTGATGCTGAATTATGTGCCACTGATTTACTTGGCCAGGCAGAACATGGATATGATTCTCCAGCCGTTTTGGTGACTAATAGCCAAAAACTTGCAGAAGACACGATTGCTGAGATAGACAGACTCTTAAAGATACTTCCAACAGCGAACACTGCTGCAGTTAGTTGGGAAGTATACGGTGAGGTTATTCTCTGTGATAGTTATGAAGAGATGCTCGATGTCGCCAATGATATTGCTTCAGAGCATGTTCAAGTTATGACTGATCGAGACCATTGGTTTTTGGATAATATGCATTCATATGGAGCACTGTTTTTAGGAGCCAGAACCAACGTATCGAATGGTGATAAAGTAATTGGAACCAATCATACTTTGCCAACCAAGAAGGCGGGCCGCTATACAGGTGGACTATGGGTTGGTAAATTCCTTAAAACTCACAGCTATCAAGAAATAACTACTGATGAAGCAGCCACCCATATTGGCGAATACTGTTCTCGTCTTTGCATCTTAGAATCATTTGTTGGGCATGCAGAACAAGCCAATATTAGGGTACGACGTTATGGTGGAATAGATGTGCCATATGGAGAAGCTGCAGAGTGACAGAGTTGCCTAAAACACCTTCCATGTCGCTTAATGGTCGTAACGCTCTTATCACTGGAGCTTCATCCGGTATTGGTTTGGGTTGTGCTGTAGCTTTGGCGGAAGCAGGTGCACATGTCTGCTTATCAGCTAGAAACGAGAAACACCTTGATCAGGTGGTTAATTCTATTCAAGCAAAAGGCTATAGTGCTGAAGCGATGGTTTTGGATATTTCTAAGATTGAGTCTACACAAGAATCAATTGCAAATAAAGGCCCTTTTGATATCTTGGTTAATAGTGCTGGTTTGGGTCGTCATGCGCCATCTCAGGAAACTACCGTTGAAGATTTTGATGAAGTTATGAATGTAAACCTTCGTGGAGCTTATTTCGTGACACAGGCAGTAGCAAATGGTTTAATCGGTAGTAAAAAGTCCGGTTCTTTAATCAATATTTCATCTCAAATGGGCCATGTAGGAGGTATCGATAGGGCTGTTTATTCTGCATCCAAACATGCAGTAGAAGGTTTTACTAAGGCCATGGCGATTGAGTGGGGACCACATCAAATTCGTGTTAATACTATTTGTCCAACATTTGTTCGGACTGCTCTAACACAGTCTACATTTGATAATGTCGAGCGTAAAAGATGGATTGAAGAAAAGATTAAACTTGGTCGGATTTGCGAAGTGGAAGATATTATGGGTGCAGTGGTATTTCTTGCCTCTGAAGCTTCTGCGATGATTACAGGGACTGCATTGATGGTTGATGGGGGTTGGACAGCAGATTGATGATAACTAAAAAAATAACCTCATTAGAAGTGGCAAAATTAGCTGGCGTAAGTCAGTCTGCGGTTTCTCGCGTTTTCACGCCTGGTGCTTCAGTTGCTAACAAAACTAAGGAGAAAGTTCGCAGTGCTGCCACAAAGCTCGGATATCGTCCAAATATCTTAGCCCGATCATTGATTACAGGAAAATCAAGGATTATTGGTTTAGTGGTTGCACATCTTGATAATTATTTTTATCCGGAAGCGTTAGAGCTCCTCTCCAATGCTTTGCAAAAAAAAGGTTACCATGTATTAGTATTTATGGCCACAAAAACAGCAGGAAACATTGATGATATTGTGGATGAAATTCTCGATTATCAGGTTGACGGTATTATTCTAGCTTCTGTTGCAATGTCGTCAAATCTTGCCAGCAGATGTGCTGCTGCAGGAGTTCATGTAATTTTATTTAACCGCACCCAAGATGACAATAGGCTATCAACTGTAACCTCAGATAACTTGCTGGGTGGAGGTAAAGTTGCGAAATTCTTGATTGCTGGTGGTCACAAACGTATAGCTTATATTGCTGGTTGGGAAGGTGCTTCAACTCAGCGTGATAGAGAAGATGGCTTTGTAGATGAGTTGAAACAGCAAGGCAGATCTCTTTATGCTCGCGAGGTTGGTAATTATATTCAAGATGATGCACGACAGGCTGCACGCAAAATGTTTACCAATGACGAAATACCCGATGCAGTTTTTGTAGCAAGTGATGATATGGCATTTGCAGTAATGGATGTTATTCGTTATGAACTGGGGTTAAAAATACCAGAACAGGTTTCGGTTGTTGGTTATGACGATGTTCCTATTGCATCATGGCCTGCTTATGATTTAACAACTGTTAGACAGCCTGCTAATCGTATGGTAGCAGAAACTGTCTCAATTATTCTTGAGAGTATTGAAGATCCAGACACGAAACCACGTCGAATACAAATAGATGGTCCACTTATCATGCGCGGTTCAACAAGAATTTCAAATAACGCATCTATGGAAAATTAAGAATGAAAGGTTTTAATCCAAAATTTGAAAATTTTCCTGATTATATAAACGGTATTACCTATGAGATCTGGGAAGAGGAATCTGGTGTAGAAAAGTTGCACGAGTATTATGCTTCCGATGTTGTAATGAGAACGCCTTCGTCCATAACTATTGGCAATGAGGCTGTCATTGCTGCAACTGAATCCACATTAACAGAGTTTCCAGATAGGAAACTTTTTGGTGAAGATGTTATCTGGTCAGGCACCCCTGAAGAAGGCATGTTATCTTCGCATCGTATTATATCCACAGCAACGCATTTTGGTGACGGTCAGTTCGGTAAAGCAACCGGTAAAAAATTGACCTATCGAGTTATTGCAGACTGTCATGCAATTAATAATCAAATAAACGACGAGTGGCTTACACGCGACCGTGGTTATATGGTCCGTCAAATAGGATGGACACCTGAGGATTTTGCTAGACAGGAAATTGATCGTGAGGGTGGTCCGGATAAGTGTGTACGGCCATTTTCACCATCAATTGATCAACCCGGACCTTATAACGGAAAAGGAAATAGAAATGAATGGGGTCAAAAGTACAGTGATATTCTTAATCGTCTTATGAATTCTGACATATCAATTATTCATAAAGAATATGATCGTGCCTGTCAATTGGAGTATCCAAGTGGCGTTACAGGACACTCTTATGCCGATGCTGAAGCCTTTTGGGCGGGCCTAAGATCATCTTTTCCAAGTGCATCTTTTGAGATTGAACACCAGATAGGACTTGAAGATTCAATGATGCCTCCAAGAGCTGCAGTCAGATGGACTTTAAAAGGAAAACATGATGGTTTGGGTTTGTTTGGAGAGCCAACCGGTGCAGAAATATATTTGATGGGAATTTCCCATGCAGAATTTGGCCCTTGGGGTCTACGTCGTGAATACGTTGTATTTGATGAGACTGCAATATGGAAACAAATCATTCTAAAAATGGGCTCAATATGACCCAAATGGAACCACAAGTAGTTCGCTTTAGTGAATTAAAGCCTTGTAAAACAGCATTTATTGATGCTCATACTCCTGGTTCTGATGAAAAAGATAACTTTACTATTATCGGATCAGGGGTATCAGAAAGTCCTGATCAATATGTACATATTTCTCAAACACCCGGCTTTAATATTGGCGCAGCTGGACAACCACCTAAATGTATTAACTCATTGCATTCACATACAACAGCAGAGGTATTTTTTGTTTTAAATGGTCGCTGGCGTTTTTTTTGGGGTAGATGGGGTACCGCGGGAGAAGTAATTGTTGAAGAAGGAGATATATTTAATATTCCTACAGGAATGTTCCGGGCTTTTGAAAATATTGGAAGTGATTACGGAATGCTGATGGCGATACTCGGTGGCGATGATGCTGGTGGTGGTGTGACATGGGCACCACAGGTAATTGAAGAGGCAAAAAAATATGGACTCATTTTGGGCGAAAATGGCTTATTGTATGATATGAAAAAAGGTGAATCTCTCCCTGAAAATGTTAATCCAGTTCCATTATTAACGGAAGAGGAGTTGAAGAGCTTTCCTGAAATTCCTTCTGAAGACGTTGTTCGAAATTATGTTGCTCGATATTCTGTTTTAACAGGATTAGCTGAGTCTTCGCTAGTAAAAGTGATTGGAGAAGAAGGTTTATTAAAGGATCGTCCTGGTTTTGAGGTTGAATTTCTGAGTGGTGATTCAAGTACAAAAAATATGTATTCAACCAGTCGCCATGAAGTACTCATGATCATGAAAGGACA
Organism: uncultured Gammaproteobacteria bacterium; assembly: GCA_902512485.1. Classification (GTDB taxonomy): domain Bacteria; phylum Pseudomonadota; class Gammaproteobacteria; order PS1; family Pseudothioglobaceae; genus Pseudothioglobus. The sequence continues at coordinate 35,219 of CABXJL010000003.1, read as the reverse complement.
CTGGAATCTAATTTGGGATGGAGGCAATACTGTCCTTGGACCCGGCGACACTTGTTCTGTGCCACCTAGTTTAGAGCATCAACTCTTCCCCGCTAATTCTAAAAAATCAAGTCTTTTCCGTGTCACCAACACTGATGATCCTGCGGGTTCGACTTGGAGAGGATAGACATTCTAATACTTTATTCAAGGAGCAATAAATGAGTAGAATTTTAACAACACACGTAGGCTCACTGCCTCGCTCTCAAGAGGTTGTAGACTTTATTTTTTCCAGAGAAAATAACCATGAATATGATAAAACTGAGTTTGATGTATGCATGAAAAAAAATGTATCGGATACCGCTGAAAAACAAAAAAACGCGGGTATAGACATTGTGAGTGATGGTGAAACTTCCAAAATATCCTATGCAACTTATGTCAAAGACAGATATTCAGGATTTTCAGGTGATAGCCCTCGCAACCCACCGGAAGACTTGAAAATGTTTCCAAGCTTTCTACAACGGTTAGCTGATGATGGCGGCACCCCACAATATGTTCGTCCAATGTGTACCTCTGAAGTACGTTCAAAAGGTCAAGGTGAACTGGAAAAAGACATTGCTAATTTGAAATCAGCAATGGAGACTCATGGTATTAAAAGAGGTTTTATGAACGCAGCCTCTCCAGGTGTCATCTCTCTTTTTCTGCAAAATGATTTTTATTCAACAAGAGATGCTTATCTCGCTGCTCTTGCAGATGCAATGCGAGATGAATATGAAACTATTGTTGCATCGGGACTAGATTTGCAACTAGACTGCCCAGATTTAGCGCTCTCCAGACACATGTTGTTCAATGATCTGTCAGATACAGAATTTCTGAAAATCGCAGAATCTCACATGGAGGCACTTAACCACGCATTAAAGAATATTCCAAAAGAAAAAGTGAGGATTCACATATGTTGGGGAAATTATGAAGGACCACATTGTTGTGATATTGGCATGGACAAGGTTTTTGGAACATTAATGAAAGCGAACGCTCGCTACACTCTATTTGAAACTTCTAATCCACGCCATGCTCACGAATGGACGGTTTTTCGTAATCGAAAGAATGAAATTCCAGATGACAAAATACTCGTACCTGGTGTTGTTGACACCACAACAAATTTTGTTGAACATCCAGAGCTTGTTGCGCAACGTATTGAGAAGTTTGTCGATATAGTTGGAGTGGATCGAGTGATTGCTGGCTCTGACTGCGGATTTGGAACTTTTGCTGGTTTTGGTGCCGTAGATCCAGACATTGCTTTTGCTAAATTAAAGTCACTATCAGAAGGTGCTACGCTTGTAAGTAATCGACTATGACACCTCTGGTAATGATTCCTGGAATGATGTGTGATGAACGCATTTTCGCTCCACAAATAGAAGAGTTTGTCTCAAAGAGATCAGTGCATATTGCAGATATTTCTAAACATGACAATATTAGTGATTTGGCAGCGGATGTCTTAAGTAATGCACCGCCAAAATTTTGTCTTGTTGGGCATTCAATGGGTGGTATTGTTGCTATGGAGATATGTGCACAAGATCCAAAGCGTATTGAAAAATTAGTGCTAATTGATACTAATCCACTAGCTGAATTAGAGGAAGTAAAACTTAAACGTGAGCCTCAAATTAGTGATGCTTTGTCAGGAAAATTAGTAAATGTTATTCGTGATGAGATGAAACCCAACTATTTAGCGAGTAGTGAAAATCAAGATATTATTCTAAATATCTGTATGGAGATGGCACTTTCTTTAGGTCCTAGAGTCTTTATTAATCAATCAAGAGCTCTTCAAGGGAGGAGTGATCAACAAAACAACCTTAAAGTTCTGGATATGCCTGTACTCATAATGTGTGGCTCAGAAGACAAATTATGTCCCATAGAGAAGCATGAATTGATGCATAATATGATTAGCAATTCAAAGTTAGAGGTAATCAAGAATGCTGGCCATTTGCCTACATTAGAGCAACCAGCAAAAACCACGGAGGTATTGAAAACATGGCTCATGAATTGATAGATTCTGAATTACTTGCGCTTCTTCGATCAGTAGACACTCCAACAGTGTGTAATGCTATAGAAGTAGCACAAGGTAAGCGTGGTTTTTCACAATTTACAAGAGGCACTATGGTGTGTTCAGACCCAGGGGGCAGCGCTATGGTTGGTTTTGCTAAAACAGCAAAAATTGCAGCCTTAGAACCTCCAAAAGAAAACCAAGACATAATTAAAGAGCGCAGAATGAATTACTATCGTTACATGTCAGAAGTTGATGGTCCAGCTGTAGTTGTCATTGAGGATGTGGATTATCCTGAATGTATTGGCGCATACTGGGGTGAGATAAATACCAAAATTCATAAAGGTTTTGGGCTATCAGGAGTTTTGACTAATGGTGTAGTTAGAGATCTCGGAGGTCTTGCAGAAGACTTTCCAGTTGTCGCTGGTTCAATTGGCCCCAGCCATGGCTTTGTTCATGTTCGTGAGATAGATACGCCTGTTAGTGTCTTTGGTATTAAAGTCTCACCAGGAGACCTAGTGCATGCAGATCGTCATGGAGCTGTTGTAATTCCTAATGAAGTAATACCTATTTTGAAAGATGCAGTTCACAAGTTGTTTGCTTCAGAAAGGCTCATATTAGATCCAGCAGAAAAAACAGGATTTAGTTTTGATGATTTTAAAAGCGCATGGGAGGATTTTGAAAAGTCCCGTACCTAGTTATAAGTGATTTATTTCCTGAGATGCTCTAAAATTTATTCAATTTAAAAGGTAAAAATCATGTCGATATATGATCGTTCACTCTATTTAACATATGCAGATGCCTTGAGCCATCCGGACGATTTCTCTTCTAATGCCGCGAGTTTTTTCGCTCAGGATGCCGACATTAATGTTGTCCATCCGTTCAATCAGCTGACAGGTGCAGATGCCTACCTCAATGAATTTCTCTTACCGCTGCAACATTCATTCGAAAGGCTTTATCGGCGTGATGATATCTTCATGGTTGGAGAGTTCGAGGGACAAAATTGGATCAGCTCAATGGGCTATTATGTCGGGCAATTTGCAAGAGATTGGATTGGTCTTAGCGCGACGAAAACACTGTGTTATTTACGCTATGGCGAATTCCACCGCATCCAGAATAGTCAGGCTGTAGAAAGCTATATATATCTCGACATTCCAGAACTGATGATTGCCTGTAATCAATGGCCTTTGGATATGGGTCCCGGCCATTCGCGCGGTTACACAGGGCTAATACAGGGGCCTGCATCACGGGACGGTGTCCTCATCGGGGCCGCTGACCCTGCTGAGGGGCAGCTAAGTTATCAAATTGTTACTGACATGCTTGCCAAATTAGCGACAAAGGATGAGGCGTGGCGACCCTATTGGCATAGGAACATGATGTGGTATGGACCGGGTGCGTTTGGTTCCTTTGTTGGTGTGGACGAATTCGCTTCATTTCAGGTTCCGTTTGAATCCCAGTTTGAAGGGTGGTCAGGCGGATCTAAAAATAACGGCTTCACAGAACACTTCACAAGATTTGGTGAGGGTAATTACACCTGCTCAGGAGGCTGGCCATCCTTGACCGGTATTAACGTCAAACCCTTCCTAGGACAAGGTCCAACCTACGAACGGGTTTTAATGCGCGTCTGTGATTGGTGGCGGCGTGAAAATGAGCTTTTAGTGGAAAATTGGGTGTTCGTCGATGTTCCACATGTTTTATTGCAGTTGGGATATGACCCATTGCCAACTTGGGAGAATTAGTACGGCTTTAAAAATGCATTTATTAGTGTAGCTAGTTTTTGTTGCATACGATTGCACAAAGTTCTTGCAAAAGTAATTGGCTGTGTTATAATAATTTGCAATCGTATGCAATAATGATTTATTGCATATGATGTTTATATTATGGATTTTTAATTAAAAATAATAAAGGAGTAAAGTATGTTTTTAAGAAAAATTGCTACAGTTGTAGCTTTAACGACAATTGCTTCCAGTGTTTGGGCGGGCTGTGGAATATCCGAAGGTCGTGTAAGTATTGTTGGTAATGAGTTTCCAGCGATCCAAACAGTTGGTGCTGGTGCTATGGAATGTGCTGGTGGAGGTGTTACAGTTGAAAAAAACTTAACCGCTGATCACCAAAAAATTAACGTACCAGGTATGCAGGGTAACCCAGCTGAATTTACTACAGCTATTGTTGCTAATTCGTCTATCGTTGCACTAATGAATAACGATGTGATCAGACCTCTTGATGACCTTGTTGCAAAGCATGGTCAAGGACTTAAGAAGAGCCAGTTAATCACAGTTAATGGAAATATCATGGGTGTTGCATTTATGGCGAACGCTCAGCACTTAGTTTTCAGAGCAGATATTCTAGATCAACTAGGTATTGCACCTCCAACAACATATGAAGAGATGTTAGTTGCTGCTGCAAATATACGTGCTAGTGGTTTAATGGATAATCCTGTTGGTGGAGCTTACAAAGCCGGTTGGAACTTAGCTGAAGAATTTGTTAATATGTATATTGGTCAAGGCGGCCAGTTCTTTGAGCCAGGTTCAGCAAAAGTTGCGGTCAATAATCAGCATGGTGTTGATGCACTTCACATGATGAGAGCATTATCAAACTTTATGAACCCTGACTTCCTAACTCATGACTCAAACGCAACCAGTGCCGAATGGAAAGCTGGTAATGTTGCGCTCATGAATATGTGGGGATCACGTGTTGGACCACTTAAGAGTGATGAAGTAGATCCAGCAGTTGCAAACAATACTGATATTGCAGGTCCAATGACAGTCGGTGGAGGTTCAACTCCAGCTTCAACTCTATGGTGGGATGGATGGACTGTTTCTAAGAACATCTCAGATGCCGATGCTGAAGCTACTTTTATTGCCATGATGCATGCAATTCGTCCTGAAATGTTAAATGACGAAACTTCACCTCTAGCTGTATGGCTAATTGATGGTTATCAGCCAACTGATGCCGCTAAAGGCGTATTTGCTGCAGCAGCAATGGGAACTACACCATATCCAATGTTGCCGTATGCTGGTTTAATGCATTCAGCAGCAGGTGCAGAGCTTGTTGATTTTATGCAAGGAAAAGAAACTGCTAGTCAAGCACTAGCTGACTTAGAGGCAGCTTATACAACGGCTGCTAAAGAGAAAGGTTATCTTTAACCTTTAATGTTTTAATCTTCTAAGAAGGGGCATGTATTGAACGTGCCCCTTTTTTTTGTGTAATATACTGTTAAAAACTTAATTAACTTCTTATGAATCATAAGACTTTTTTCTGGTTCTTTTTTCCAACAGCTTTGGCAATGATTTTGTTTATTGCTTTGCCCCTAACTTCGATTGTGAGTCAGTCATTTCACGCACCACATGAAGAAGTATTGCTAGTTGCTGAAATCTGTGATCCGTTTGGTTGCGAGATTGAAACGACTATTGACCATGAGGCAACACAAAGCCTAAAAGATTCACAGCCACTAGGTAAGTGGGTTGGATTTCAAATCTATTCTGATAGAAATCATCTAGCTTTTAATGAGGTAGCTAAGTTTTGGCAGAGTAAGTCAAGCTTTACTGGTTTTCTTTCTAGTCTTAATAATCTTCCATTTTATCGAGCAATGGGATTCACGTTAACTTATGTCATAGTGGTAACACCATTGGTTATATTATTTGGATTGATAATTGCACTTGCAGTTAACTCGCTGCATCGACACCTTAAAGGGCTTATGGTGTTCTTTTCATTGCTACCAATGATTGTAACCCCTCTGGTTGGTTCTTTAATTCTATTTTGGATGATTGATGCGCGAGGAATTATTGGTTCAGGACTCCAAGAGTTATTTGCAGATCCTACTCTGTCATTAAAGGCATCAACTGGATTAACCTGGATAACACTTATTGTTTATGGTGTATGGCATTCTGCACCTTTTGCCTTTATTGTTTTTTACGCTGGACTTCAAACGGTTCCGAAAGAAACTTTAGAGTCAGCAATGATTGATGGAGCTACACGTTTTCAACAAATTATGCATGTTGTAATTCCTCATTTGGCACCACTAGTTGCTTTTGTGGCTTTAATTCAGCTGATGGATAATTTTCGAGTATTTGAACCAATAGTTGGCTTTAGTGCCGAAGCTCATGCGACCTCACTTTCATGGATTATATGGAATGATATTGGTCAAGAGATCAGACTTCTTTCGTCTGCAGCAACGACATCAGTTCTTACAATAATTGGGGTTGTTATTCTACTACTGCCAGTTTTGATAAGAACATGGCGTGAATTTAATCCAGAGAAGTAATATGACTTCAAATCAAATAAAGAGACCATTTGGACTTCAGCTATTAATTTATGGATTTGTATTGCTTTGGTTCATTTTGGCAGCCTTTCCATTTTTTTGGACAATGTGGGGTTCTTTTAAGGTAGAGTTAGATTTTTTCTCAAAGGGAGACTGGACTCATGCTATCTCAGGTGTTAGGACGCAGGCAGTATATGGAGAGTCTTTTACAGGTGCAGGTTATGAAGGCGCTTGGATACAAGAAGAGTTCTGGCGGGCTTTTAGCAATACAGCGATAGTCTGTTTTTTTACCGTACTCACCTCATTAACTATTGCGACCTTAGGAGGGTACGCCCTTTCACGGTCTGGCTTTCGTTATTCATTTTGGTTATTAATAGTTGCTCTTGTTTTTCGTGCTTTACCGCCAATTACTTTGGTATCAGGATATCTTCCTCCTTTCTATGCGTGGAATGTTTGGGGTTTATTGCCCACCACCATCATTGTGCTAGTGGCAATAAATCAGCCATTTACCTTGTGGATGCTTCACTCATTTTTTCAAACAATACCGAAAGAGCTTGATGAAAGTGCAATGGTTGATGGCTGTACTCAGTTTCAGGCATTTCGACATGTCATTATTCCAGTAATGTGGCCAGGAGTTATTACAGCTGGACTCTTCTCATTTCTTTTGGCTTATAATGATTTTGCTGTCACTGCAATTCTTTTATCTCAAGAAAACCAAACCATGGTTCCTAAAATTGCTAGTTTTATGGGTACAACTCAAACAGAGGGTAATGTTATGTTTGCAGTAGCAGCAGTTGTTTCAGCTATAATCCCTTTATTTCTTCTAGTGTTGTTCTTTCAGAGACAGCTTGTTAGTGGCTTAACGGCTGGAGCCGTTAAGGGATAATTTTGACGAGGTAAACCAATAAATGAGTAGCTATCAGGTTGAGAAACAGTTAATTTTAAATTATTATCAAGAGCTAGATTCAGTAACAGAAAATAACATTTCTAAGGTTATGGAAAAATACTTAGATGATCATTATATCTGGCGAGGGTTTCATCCCTTTAATGAATTATCAGGCGCTAAAGAAGTTTCAGAAATCTTTTGGCAGCCATTTCGACATGCATTTACGAATATGCAAAGACGTATGGATATTTTCATGGCAGGTCGTAATGAAATTGATGGTTTTGAATCTGTTTGGGTCACCTCAATGGGTCACTTGATGGGTCTATTTGACAATGAATGGCTTGGTATTAGACCATCAAGAAAGATGGCTTTTTTACGTTACTGTGAATTTAATAAGATAGAAGGTGGAAAGATAACTGAAACTGCAATGTTTTTTGATATTCCTCATATCATGATGCAGGTTGGGTTAAATCCTTTTCCTCCTCAAACTGCGGCCCACCTTGTTCAACCTGGACCAATGACACATAAAGGTTTAATGTTTGAAGAGCAAGATAGTGCTGAGGGTGAAAAAACTCTTGCTGCAATAAATTTTATGATTGAAGATATGAGAGATTGGAAGCACTCAAAAACACTACCCCTAGTTGACGAGCTAAGAAGAAGCTGGAATGAAGATATGATCTGGTGGGGGCCAGCAGGCATCGGCGCTACCTATTCAATAGAAAGGTACGCTGAACAGCATTCGGGACCATTTAGAGCGGGATTCAAAGATCGTAAATCTAATGGCCATCTTTGTAAGTTTGCAGAAGGAAAATTTGGCGGTTTCTTTGGATGGCCTAACTTGACCCTTACTCCATCTGGTGGATTTATGGGTATGCCTGCAACTGAAAAACCTGGAGATATGCGTGTTATAGATATGTATCGACGGGAAGGTGATAAGTTATCCGAGAATTGGATATTTATCGATTTTTTACATTTCTGGAATCAACAGGGTGTGGATATTTTGACAAGAATGAAAGAAAGCTAAAGAGTATAGATTGCTTTATATAATTTGAAAATACAACACTTTAATTAATTAATTTTTTTCACTTGGGTGGATCGCTCTCGATAATTAGTATTTTTGTCATCATTATTTCCTTTTATGGTGCTGGATTTACAGGTTTATCTGCAGCGATTACTTTGGATAAATCATGGTTGTCGCCAACTACTTTAGGATTTCCAGCCAGTTTAATTACCGGCTTCATTGCCGCCAAATGTTCGCTTGACAAATGACATCTTAACTGATGGCCGTTTGCAACATCAATCATATCTGGCAGTTCTTGCTCACAAAGATTGCCATCTACCAAATGCTTGTGTTGGCATCGAGTTTGAAATGGGCAGCCAGAAGGCGGGTTGACGGCAGAAGGAATATCCCCTTTAAGTATAATGTTGTTACGCTCCACGCTGGTATCTGCAATTGGCACAGCAGATAATAGAGCCTCTGTATATGGATGATATGGTGGCGCAAATACTTGGTCTGTGCTGCCAGTTTCAACAACATGACCCAGATACATCACCAAAACACGATCAGCTATATAGCGCACAATAGATAAATCATGACTAATAAACAACATCGTAGTGCCATTTTTACGCTGCAGCTCCATCAACAGATCAGTTACAGCTGCTTGTACAGATACATCCAGCGCGGAAACCGGCTCATCAGCAATAACAATTTGCGCGTCGCCAGCAAAAGCGCGTGCAATACCTACGCGTTGTTTTTGTCCGCCAGATAATTGTCTAGGTTTTCTAATGGCAAATTCTCTGGGGAGTTTGACTAAGTCTAGTAATTCCAACATTCTATTGTGATGTTCAGGCTCAGTCTTACCAACCCCAAAAACTTCAAGGGCACGAATAATTTGCCTGCCAACGCTCATCGAAGGGTTAAGTGTATCAAATGGGTTTTGAAATACCATTTGAATTGAGGAAACCGTCTCCCTGGAACGGTCGCCAATCGCCTTCTCACCGACAGATTGTCCATTAACAGAAACTTTACCTGAAGTAGCCGTTTCGAGCCCCATTAGAACTTTGGCGAGAGTCGACTTGCCACAGCCAGACTCACCAACAATTGCCAATGTTTCAGATTCTCTTGCATAACAGGACAATGCCTCGTTAGCCTTTACAACACTTTTTTCTTTGCCGCTTAATAACTCATTAGCCGAGATTTCATAATATTTTTTTAAGTCCTCAATCTCTACGACTATCGCACCAGGTAATAACGGTTTGTAATCGGTTGTTGTTACAACATCTGCCTGCCAATCGATGGTATTCATTTTTATACAACGAGAGGCATGATGGCGATTGTCACCCATCTCTTGCATTTCGATATTTTTTTCATCACACTCGCCGCTCTCAAAATAGTTACAGCGTGGTCCAAAATTGCAGCCTTGAGGACGTTCGTGCGGTAGCGGAAAATTGCCTGGAATGGCAATCAATGGTCTCTGATTTTTGTCAGCCCCTGGTAGAGGTATCGAGCGAAACAATGCCTGAGTATAGGGGTGTCGCATTCGATCAAAAACATCGTGTATGGAGCCGGTTTCAACAGCTTCACCTGAATACATTACACATATATCGTTGCAGGTATCTAGAATTAAACCAAGGTTGTGTGAGATGAATAACATCGATGTGCCATACTTCTCACCCAAGCCTTTGACCAAATCAACAATTCCCGCCTCAACAGTAACATCCAATGCAGTTGTAGGCTCATCTAAAATCAATAAGGCAGGCTCTGCCATCAGCGCCATCGCAATAACAATACGTTGTTGCTGGCCACCTGAAAGCTGGTGCGGGTAGCTGTTTAAAATGCGCTCTGGGTCAGGCAGGCCTACGTCTTTTACAACCTCAAGTGCCAAATCCCAAGCCTCTAGTTCGCTGGCGTTTGCGTGAATCATTGGCACTTCCATAAGCTGCTTAGAAATCTTCATTGCTGGGTTCAGTGAAGCCATAGGTTCCTGATATATCATTGCGATTTCTGAGCCCCTTAGTTTGGCCAGCTCGTTCTGAGGCATGTTGTTTAACTCACGACCTTTAAACTTGATGGAGCCACCAACGATGGAGCCATTGACACCTAAATCTTGCATGATGCCGAGAGCAACAGTTGATTTGCCACAGCCTGACTCTCCTACAAGCCCTAAAGCCTTTCCTTGCTCAAGAACACAAGAAAAATTCATTACCGCAGGAATTTCACCCAAGCGCGTGAAAAAACTAATCGAAAGATTATCAATTTCTAAAATAGGACTTTGAGTATTCGATTTAGACATTGTTTAGTCCTTTAATGACTGCTCTCTCAAGCCGTCACCTAATAAATTTAGCCCCAATACCAAAGACAATAATGCCAATGCAGGAGGAATTGCCATATGTGGAAAGTATGCCAACAGTTTGCGACCTTCATTAATCGTCATACCCCAGTCCGGACTTTCGGGACTGACACCCAGTCCAAAAAAGCCTAAGGTGCCCAAAAGGATGGTCGTATAACCAATTCTCAGACAGAAATCAACAATCAGCGGGCCTCTCGCATTTGGTAGGATTTCCCAAAGCATTATAAACCAGGCACCCTCTCCACGGGTTTGAGCCGCCGCAACATAGTCTCGTGTCTTTATGTCCATCGTTAGGCCTCGAACAATTCGAAACACTGTTGGTGAATTAACAAAAACCACTGAAACAAAAATATTAAGCAAATTAGAATCCATATAGAACACAGGTTTCAGTCCCAATAATTGCAATGGATCTTGGTTAAACGCCAAACCTGAATAAGCCCAAAACCCTAGTATTAAGGTTAGTCCAACATAAACATTGCGCTTTCTGGGTTGAACATAGTATCTCGACTGGAAAAGAACGACAAAAAAGATAATCGGAAATAAAAAAAGCACAGCTGCCACAATCACTGGAATACCAGTTGAACGGACGGCGGGAGTTACCAACAGATAAAACAAAAGAATAACCGGAAAGGCTAAAACCAAATTCGCGATAAATGACAAAATAGTATCAAGTTTTTTGCCATAAAATCCAGCCGGTAAGCCAAGTGTAATGCCTGTCATAAAGGCAAAAATGGTGGCAGCTGGGGCAATTGAAAGCACAGTACGAGATCCCATCACCATTCTCGAAAAGATGTCTCGACCCAACAGATCACCCCCAAATAAATAGGCAGTAAGAGTGTCAGGCACTAACGTTCCTGGGATTTTTTTACGCATTCCTGCCAGTTGATCAATCGGATCAAAAGTTATAATTTGATCTGCGAAGATTGCAGTAAAGAGCCAAAATACGACCAAAGCAAAACCAATACTACCGGTAAAAGTATCGAATAAACGGCCGTAAAGCCCTAATCTGTCGCGGAAAAAATAAGAAACAGCAAAAGTCAACACCATTGCAATCCACACCGGCATAAATTGCAGGAATATTTGGATGATTATTTCTAGCCAGCTCAATGTCGCCATAATAATGTTTTAAGAATTCACTCGTATTCTTGGATTTAAAAAGACATAACCAATATCTGATATTAACTGTGTCACCAAAACGACTACAACCGCCACCACTGAACAAGACAGTAGTAATTCAATATCGTTAGTGTCAGCTGCTTTGACTAATAACCAGCCAAATCCTTTGTAATTAAATAATGTTTCAACAATTACAACACCTGTTAACAGCCAAGGAAATTGCAACATAATGACAGTAAATGGAGCTATTAATGCATTTCTAAGCGCGTGCTTAACAACAATATTTGCAAAACTAACGCCCTTTAACCGAGCTGTGCGAATGTATTGTGCTGTCATCACTTCAGCCATCGAGGCCCGTGTCATTCTGGCAATATAACCCATCCCATAAAGCACCATCGTCATCACCGGTAAAGTAAAGTTACTAAAGGTTATATTCTCCATCGCAGTTTGCGAGGATGGCAATAATAATCTTTCGCCAAATACAATGGTACTGGCAAAAATAACAGACAAAATAACGCCCGAGATGTATTCAGGTGTCGCAGTTAAACCAATCGCAACAGTTGAAAGGGTTCGGTCAGTCTTAGAGCCTTCACGAATGCCGGCAAGTATGCCAATAATAAGTGCCATAGGCACCATAACAATCATCACCCAGAACATCAAAATACCTGTCAACCCCAAACGTGTGCTTACGACTCCACCCACAGGTTCATCAAAAGTCGTGGAATAACCAAAGCTTCCTTGTAAAAGACCACAGTAACTGGGTGTATCTTTTATTCCATGTCTAATACAACGTCCACGCGTCTTACCTTCTTCATCGGTACGGACATATCCTGGGACAATACCAAGCCACTCACCATATCTCAATAATAGTGGTTGATTATAACCACGGTCATCCAGCCAGGATTCCACCTGAGTATCGCTCATGCGCTGATTGCCTTCAGTTTTTGCTAATTTTTCTAGATTAGGTTGTAAATTGGTGAGAAAGAAAACAATAAAAGTCAGAGACAATGCAGTTAAAAACATCAGTCCAAGTCGTCTACATATAAATTGCCACATATGCTGTCTTAAGATTGTTTATTAGTGAAGAGGAAATTACAACTGAATCATACCAACTAATCTATAAAAGAGGTCACTAATTAAAAGAGGTCACTAATTAAAAGAGGTCACTAATTAAAAGAGGTCACTAATGCGACCTCTTTTATGGAAGAGAAGACAAGCGTATGACTTCTCTGTTGTTGGTAGTTTACGACCAGGCCAACAAATGAGGATGTATCTGAAAAACTGGGTCCATCGCGGCACCCAACAAGCCCTCTTTATGATGACGGTACAAAGAGCGCCAGTACGGTTGTATAACCACACCCTCGTCTTGCATGATTTGTTCTAAACGCTTCATCAAAACTCGACGCTCATCTGCGTTGGCAACTGACAACGCTTTAGCCAGCGTCTCATCAAATTCAGCATTGCTAAAAGCGGCCTCATTCCAAGCCTCACCGGAGCGATAGGCAAGCGCCAGAACTTGGACACCTAATGGTCTCATGTTCCAGTTGGTTGAAGAAAATGGGTATTTGACCCAGTCATTCCAGAAAGTAGAACCTGGAAGAATCGTACGCTTAACCTTAATGCCCGATTTACGAATCTGGGCCGCAACAGCGTCTGTTGTATTACGGCGCCAGTCATCATCAATCGAGATTAACTCGTGCTCATAATCACCGAGGCCGGCCGTGGACATCATAGCGAGCGCTTTATCACGATCAACTACTTGGGCTGGCAATTCAGCATATTCTGGATGAATTGGACACACATGGTGATTCTCCGCCGGCGTACCCCTACCGTCATAGCCCAACTCCAAAACATCCGAGTTATTAACAGCCATCGCTAAAGCGCGACGAACGTTTTTGTCCTTGTAAACTTCTGCTTCTTGATTGCAACGAATAACAATTGTTGAGGCAGTCACAGCAGAAGATCTCTGCCAACCAGAAACACCGTCAAGGATATCAATATAGTCACCAGTAGATTCATACACCATGTCAATCTCGTCGGACTCTGCACCGGCAACAGAGGCAGATTGCTCAGTACCGTAATCGATAAACTCGACACGATCCAAGTAAGCGCCCTCACCCCACCAGCTGTGGCTAGTGTTTCGAACCAATGCAGCCTTAACGCCTACCTCGTGCCCATCAGGCAAGTAAGGTCCCGTACCGACTGGATTGCTCAACATTGTCTCTAGACTGTACGATGCAGGTGTAATCGCTGATGTGTACTCTGCCATACCAGGAATAATAGCAATATCTGCAGCATTTAAATTTAATTGAACTGTATCACGATCCAGAACTACAATGGCTCCTGCAGCTGCCTTACCTGTATCTGGGTCAATCAAGCTATTCATTCGAGCGGCCATAGAATTACCGTCAACGCTCTTATCACACCAGCCTTCGATATTGCGTGCAACATCGTTCGCAGTAAATTTAAGCCCATTATTCCATCTAACGCCTTTTCGGACATTCAGTATGTATTGAGTAGCATCAGCATTCGATGACCAGCTTTCCAGTAAACGCCCCTCAAAAGTACCGTCAGGATTGTACTGTACCAAATACTCTAGCCAGCCACGGGAAAAGTTACTAAGTTCGTTCCAATCATAAGTACGCGGTTCTTTAAGTCCCAGAACGTGCATTTGTATTTTAACCGTTCCTCCTTGTTTTGGTGTTGCTGCCATGGCCGCTGATGGTGCTACCAAACCGAGCATGCTGTATGCAGCCACACTTGTTGCCCCTAAGGCAGTTGCACGCGCCAGAAACTCACGGCGCGTAAGTTTATTATCCAACACCTCTTCCTTGTACATCGAGATTGCTGGATGTAACGGCAAGCCGTTAATAGTTTCCTTACTCATATGAACTCTCCTTTTTTAAAAAAAAAATTGTGAAACAAAAAACAAATATAAATTATCTAGAATTTAATATTTCAAATTGTAGTTCTTTGTAGATTCGCCATCAGCAATTGATGACAACACCACTAAAACGCCTTTTTCATAAAACCCAGATATTATTATGGCATTATTTAAACTATGTCAAATTCTAAATATTCCGCCTTTGGGCAACTTTTAGGAACGCCCTGCGGAACTGAATGCAATTAATACATCTTTGATTATTATAACTTTAATTTACAAACCAGTTTGCTTGTTCTATTAGAATAATACAAAATTAATACTAGTGGAATTTGTGGTACTAAATTAGCAGAAACTGTTAATAATCAACACTCCAAGTTATTGACCACGAACTTATCACTAAATAATATATATTGACTTGACCTACAAAAAGTGAGTAACATTCGACTCATTCATGAAAGAAACTAACAAATGAGAAAAGCTTAACTAACTAACCAACCAACTAACTAACTAACTAACTAACTAAGGAGTATACACATGGGAATGCCAGGACCATTTGAACTAATTATTATTTTAATCATCGTAATACTAATTTTTGGTGCTAAGCGCCTAAAGAATCTTGGTGGTGACCTTGGAAGTGCAGTTAAGGGCTTTAAGTCATCTATGAAGAGTTCCGAAGAAGAAATCGATGACGCCATTGAATCTAGAGTTGAAAAGTAAACTAAACTACCCTTCCATTAAAGAGCTATATGTTTGACTTCGGTTTTTGGGAAATTTCTATTATCGCTATTATCACGCTTATCGTGGTTGGTCCCGACAAAATGCCAGCGCTCGCTCGCAAGGCCGGACTATACGTAGGTAAGTTTAATAAATTTGTCAGAAAAATTAAAACAGATATTAATGATGAGTTACAGGCAGATGAGCTCAAAGAGCAGCTCTCTATTAAGGATGAAAAATCAACTCTGTCACAAGTATTAGGCGATGTTAAGACTAGTGTTGATAAATACAAACAGGAAATTGACAAGTCTCCTGAATTAACCCCACAAACCAAAGAAGACTTAAAGGAAAATGAAGTGGCAGAAAAAAATGAGAAAGAAAATATCATTGAAGCTAAGTTTGAAGCTACAGATGATACGGTTACTATTACAGACGATGGTAATGAAATCGCTACCGAAAATCCACACAACCTAAGGGACTAGATTGGCATTTTTTTTAATGATTTAAAGTCAGAAACAGGCTCCCAATCTTTTACAACTTGGAAGGGAGAGTTTATTAATTAAGAGCGCAAACTTGTTTTCAAAGCTATTGATTCTTTCTTTGCCCCTTCTCGAATAAAAATAAAGAGGCCGCTGCTAGTAATAAGCAGTATTCCCAATATTGAATATATATCAGGTACCTCGCTGAAAAACAAGAAACCGTTTCCAATAGCAAAAATCAACATAATATACTCAAAAGGCGCAATAACTGGAGGAGAACCAACTCGGTACGCTGATGTAAGTAACAACATCCCGGCACTTCCAATAACAGCAATTCCAAGAAGCATTAAAAGGACAGAACTGCTATAAATACTCCAATCCCTAATAAGGTATTCTAGATTTTTAGCTTGAGAGGGTTCAAATTCAATTAATGGTATTATCAACCAAGCGACAAAAGCAAGTACTGCACTCCCAAAATACATATACAACATCTGTTGAAAAACACTGTCCTTTTCACGTGTATATTTCGCAATCATCATTGATACTGAATACGTAAAAGCAGAAATAATTGGAAGCAGTGCAATTATATTTAATTCATCGGGGTTTGGTTTTACAATGAACAAAACGCCAACAAAGCCAACAATGATGGCGCAAATACGGTAGGCGCCAATTTCAGACTTAAACATAAATTTTGACAATATTGTTATAAATAATGGAGAGACAAAGAATAAGCTGCTTGCTTCCGCCAACTCCATTTTTCCCAAGGCAAAATAGAAACACAAAAACCCCGTAAAAAAGAGTAAGACTCTAGAGATTGCAAGCAATGGGTAAGCAGAACTAAAAGAAATACTTCGTTTGGTTAATTTAAGAAAAAACAGAAGTATGAGGCCACCAATTATTCCCCGAATAAATATTATTTGTGTCAAAGATGCATAATCAGAAAGCTGTCGGATGAAAACGTCCTGGGTACTGAAACACGACATACCTAGAAGGATTAAATAAATACCACGCCTGTCATCGCTCATATTAATCTTCCAAATTTACTACCAATTGAAGAGGCTCTTCTTTTGAGTAAGGATTATTTTAGTGCGATTATAAGCCTATTTTGGTCGGGACGAGAGGGTTTGAATCCTCTTTGATGTGTGGGGAGGTTATATTAATACATAACAGATTGAAAGTAGACTCCCCACTCCCTGTTGAAAGTCTTAATATATATGAGAGAGGTGGTGTATCAACCGACTGGGATTCTTTCGGAGGACTAGCTAGAAACTATTCAACAGGCCTCTCTTAAATATTAAATGAGGAGGGTATTGATATTTTATTACATCAGGCATAGAATATTACAGAAAAGCGGATGCCGATAAATGAGAAGAGGAAGAGGGAAAACCACCAGAGAGGTCACAAGCTTTCAACAGGCACCTTACGGTCAAAAAAAGAATCCTTTTCAACCGATGAATATCTTTTCAGAGGATGAGGTTGAATCGATTCATGAGGCCTCGTTAAAAGTATTATGTGATACTGGAATGGATATTCAGTCTCCTCGAGCTGTTGAAATTCTCAAGCGCGAAGGGGCCATGATTGATGGTGATGGTCAGAGAGTAAGATTTGATCCTGACTTTATCATGGAAAAAATTTCCACTACTCCGAGCGAATTCACACTCCATGGAAGACACAAAGAAAGACATGTTCATGTTGGTGGACAATTTGTTGTCAATAGTATGGTGTCGAGTGCTCCGAATGTGTCCGACCTAGACAGAGGTAGGAGGTTAGGCAACTTTGAAGATTACTCTAATATGATAAAGCTAGGAGAAATCCTAAACACTGTGCACGCTATTAAAGGCTACCCAGTTGAGCCCTGTGATATTGACGTTCAAGTACGTCATTTGCATGCCGTGTCAGCGGCAGCTCGATTGTGTACAAAGCCACTCTTTGGGTATGCTATCGGCAGCGAGAGAATGTTAGATGCTATTGAAATTGTTCGAATTGGAAGAGGAATTGACACTGAGACTCTATTAAAAGAGCCCTCGATTACAACCGTTGTAAATGCCAACTCACCACTGGTTTATGATAAAGCTCTATTGGAAGGAGCTATTGAAATGGCTGAGCATAATCAGCCGGTTATCTACACCCCTTTTACCCTTGCAGGGGCTATGGCACCTATCACAGTTGCAGGCGCACTGGTGCAGCAAAATGCTGAAGCGCTGGCTGGACTTGCTTTTCATCAATGTGTTAAGCCTGGAGCCCCTGCATTGTATGGAAGCTTTACCTCAAATGTTGACATGAAGTCAGGGTCTCCGGCATTCGGAACCCCTGAGTATGCTCAAGCCACAATTGCTAGTGGCCAACTGGCCAGAAAATACAAGATACCGCTCAGAGCTTCCAATGCCAATGCGTCCAATGCACCTGACGAGCAGTCAGTGTATGAGTCTCAAATGTCTCTCTGGGCCTGTCTTCTAGGCCAGGTGAATTTTATCTTGCATGGCCATGGTTGGATTGAAGGGGGGTTGTGCGCATCTTACGAGAAAGTTATATTAGATGCTGAAATGAATCAAATGATGGAAGCTTTTCTCATACCATCAAAAGTCAACAAAGACACTCTTGGTGTAGAGGCAATAGCTGAGGTTGGGCCTGCAAGTCATTTTTTTGCTGCAGCTCAAACCATGGAGCGGTACGAAACCGAACACTACAAACCAATGCTTTCTGATTGGCGCAACTTTGAATCATGGAGAGATGCAGGCTCAATCACAGCAGCCCAAAGGGCTAACAAAATATGGAAGCAGCTTTTAGTTGACTATAAAGAGCCTAAGCTTAGCCAAGAGGTGGAAGAAGAGCTTACAAGTTATGTTGACAAGAGGGTTTCAGAGGGTGGAGCCCCCCTTTTATAAGGGCCCAATTTTTTTCACTTGAGTTTAGTTATTTTTTGAATTAACGTTTTAATTTTCATTTTTTTATTTAGGAATCCATTATGAAAGATCATGCAAGAGTTGTTGTTATTGGTGGTGGAGTTGTTGGTTGTTCTATACTATTTCACCTTGCAAAGATGGGTTGGAAAGATGTCGTTTTACTGGAAAGGGATGAATTAACTTCTGGCTCTAGTTGGCATGCTGCTGGCGGATTTCATACAATTAGTTCTGACCCTAATGTGTCCATGCTTCAAGATTACACAATCAATTTATATAAAGAAATTGAAGAAACTTCAGGTCATTCAATCAGCATGCACAAAACTGGCGGTTACTACTTAGCCTCTAATCAAAATTGGCATGACTACCTGAAGCGAGAACGCTCAAAAGCTAGATCGATAGGATTGGATCAAGAATTCGTGACATTAGATGAAGTTGTAGACAAGCATCCATTAATCGATCCTGAACATTATGTTGCCGCACTTTGGGATCCAGCTGATGGTGATCTTGACCCCTCTGGTGTTGTTTATGCTTATGCAAAATCAGCACGTGTTCATGGTGCAGAGTTCTTCACTCATACGCCAGTCATAGAGACCAATCAAAGGTCTGATGGTTCTTGGGATGTTATTACTGAAAAAGGTAATATTCATGCAGAGCATATTGTAAATGCTGGCGGACTTTGGGCTCGTGAGCTTGGCCGAATGTCTGGAATTCATTTGCCTGTTGTTCCCATGGAGCATCACTATTTGATTACAGATGAAATCGATCAAATTGCCAATCTACCTGACGGTCGTCGTTTGCCGCATTGCATTGACTTTGAAGCAAATATTTATTTTCGTCAAGAAAATACTGGGATGTTATTGGGAACCTATGAGCCTCGTTCGACGCCGTGGTCGTTGGATGGTACGCCACAAACTTTCGGACACGATCTACTAGAACCAGACTTGGATCGCATTGCGGACCGTTTAGAGTTGGCTTTTGAACGAATTCCAGTACTAGGAACAGCAGGAATTAAGAATATAATTAATGGCCCATTTGTCTTTTCACCTGACGGTAGTCCGATGGTTGGACCTGTTCCGGGTGTTAAAAACTACTGGGCAGCTGTCGGTGTTATGGCAGGTTTTTGTCAAGCAGGAGGTGTCGGTAAAACATTGGCTGAATGGATGATTGAAGGTGAACCTTCAGTGGATATTTGGGCGATGGACATTGCACGCTTTGGTGACTTTGCAACGCCTCAATGGGGTGTCATCAAGTCTTCTGAAAATTACGAGCGTCGCTTTGTAATGACCTTTCCTAACGAAACTTTGCCAAAAGGTAGACGCCAAAAAACAACTTCGATATATGACCGTTTGGCTCAAAAAGGCGCAGTATGGCAAGATACCTTCGGATTAGAAAATGTGCTTTGGTTTGCCGATTCCCCTGAGGATGCTTATGAAGATCCAACTTTTCATAGGTCAAGGTCACATGACTATGTTGCACAAGAAGTCAAGGCTGTTCGTGAAAACCTTGGAGCAAGCGAGGTTGCTAGTTTCGCCAATCATAAATTTACTGGTAGTGGGGCTCGGGCTTTCTTGGATCGTATTCTTGCAGGCCATATGCCTGAGCGCGGACGAGTCAACCTTTCACCAATGCTTCTGGAGAGTGGTAAATTGAATGGCGATCTAACGGTTGCATGTATTGATGATGAAACTTACTATTTGTTTGGTTCAAGTGTCGCCCAAAATATGCATCTTCGTTGGTTTGAAAAACACCTAGAAGGAGTTGATGATGTTATTTATAAAAACATGACAGATGATTTTCATGGCATTGCAATTTCTGGGCCCAATTCTAGAGAATTATTGTCAAGACTGACTCGAGAGGATGTTAGCTCTGATGCTTTCAAGTTCCGTGATATTAGAGACACATTTATAGGAGGTGTTCCAGCCTTATGTGTCAGACTCTCCTTTACAGGCGAGCTTGGTTATGAAATATATGTAGCTCCTCAATATCAGTTGAAGCTATTTGAAGAGATTGAAGAGGCCGGAAAAGATTTAGATGTGAAGTGGTTTGGTGGAAGGGCATTAATGTCAATGAGGCTAGAAAAGAGTTGGGGCGCTTGGACAATGGACTTTAGGCCTGACTTTACTTTAATGGAATCTGGCCTTGATTTTTTCGTGAACTGGAACAAAGACTTTATTGGGAAAGATGCTGCCTTGGAAGAAAAAAAGAATGGCCCAAGTAAACATTTATCTGTCATTGAGATTGAAACAGAAACTGATGTTAGTGGGGACGAGGCAGTGATGCATAATGGCAAATGCATCTCCTATATAACGTCAGGTGGTTATGGTCATTCAGTTGAAAAATCTCTTGCGATGACCTATCTTCCAGTTGAATTGATTGACAAGGATACTGAGCTTGAAGTGGAGATATTGGGTCAGTTTTATAAGGCCTCTGTAGTAATGAAGCCTCTTTATGATCCAGCCGGATCTAAAATGCGTTAATAGATTAATAAACAAGGAGCATAAAATGAGTTTTACAGCAACTAAAAGGCATCAAGCAAAAATTGGCTCTCATTTAAAAGGTGAAGAGGATATCTATAGTCTTAATATGCACGCACTTGGACCTGGAGAGCTTGCTGAGTCTGAATGGCTAGATGCAGGTTTGGCAGATCCAGACATGACAAAAATTAGAGAGTATAGATTAAAAAGAGTTCGAGAAAAACTCGTTGAATTTGACTGTGCAGGAATTCTACTTTACGACCCATTAAATATTCGCTATGCAACAGACAGTACTAATATGTCTTTATGGACTTCCCATAACGCTACTAGGTATGCACTTGTAATGACTGATGGTCCTGTCATTATTTTTGAGTTTGATGCGTATGAATTTCTATCAAATCACAACCCTTTAATAACTGAAGTAAGAGCTGCTTTTGGCTATTTATACTTTAAAGCCGGAGATAAGAGTAAACAGAGGGCCAAAATATGGGCATCTGAAATTGTTGATATCGTTAAAGAGTATGGCAAAGGAAACAAAAGATTAGCACTCGATCATTGTGCACCTGAAGGTCTCCATCAGCTTGAAGAGCAGGGCTTGGAGATTGCTAATGGCGAAGAGGTGATGGAGTTGGCAAGGTTGATCAAGTCGGAAGAAGAGATCGTTGCGATGAGGCGCTCTATCTTTGCATGTGAAAAATCAATCGAGTTGATGCGCAATCATTTTAAGCCCGGGATAACAGAACAAGAGCTTTGGAGCCGGTTTCAAATGGAGGCTATTTCCAGAGGTGCAGAATGGATCGAAACTAGACTTCTGGCTGCTGGACCTAGGGCAAACCCATGGTATCAGGAATGCTCTTCTCGTCCAATACAAAGTGGTGAATTAATGGCGTTTGATACTGATTTGGTTGGTTCATACGGTTACTGTACCGACATTTCTCGAACCTGGATGTGTGGCGACAAGTCGGCAACTTCAGCACAAAAAGAAATCTACACTATGGCTTACGAACAGGTTCAACAAAATTTAGAGATATTACGACCAGGTCTCACCTTTAAAGAGCTGGCATTTTCCTCCAGGGAGTATCCGAAAATTGAGTTTCGGCATTATTCGTGTTCGTATCATGGAGTCGGGTTGTGTGATGAATTTCCCGCCATTTCCTACACATGGGAGTGGAATGAAAACACTTGTGACGGCACCATAAGACCGGGTATGGTTTTATGTGTTGAGAGCTATGTCGGACGCCGTGATGGTGGACCAGGAGTCAAACTAGAGGAGCAGGTTTTGATGACTGAAAAGGGTAACGAGGTGCTATCAAAGTACCCTTTCGAGGCTGACTTGATACTGTAATGCTAAGTGAATAGTGCTTTAGCGAGAAGGAATGATGAGTATTCCAAAAATAATGAGTGCAGTCTTGACGACCGGTCATGGCGGTTTTGATGTTTTGGATTTCCGTACTGATATTGAGGTTCCTAATCCAAATTCAAATCAGGTGCTCATTAAGGTTTTGGCTGCAGGAATTAACAATACCGACATCAATACTCGTACAGCCTGGTATTCAAAATCGGTGAAAGGTGAAACAAGCGCCGGAGGTGCTGAGGGTTTTGATAATGCCAAGAGCAATGACGGAAGTTGGTCAGGCGTTCCTCTCAGTTTTCCCATCATTCAGGGAGCAGACTGCTGTGGTGAAATTGTTGCAGTTGGTGAACAGGTCGATGCTAAGCGAATAGGCGAGCGTATTTTAGTGCGCACTATGCAACAACATGCAGTTGACTACCAACCCTTTGAGTGCTGGACCGTGGGCTCAGAATGTAACGGCGCCTTTGCTCAATATATGGTCGCTTTTAGTGATGAAAGTTTTAAAATCGAGAGTGACTGGAGTGATATTGAATTAGCCTCTATTCCTTGCGCCTACTCAACAGCTGAAAATCTCTTGGAGCGCTCAAATGTTAGTAAGGGTGAAACTGTTTTGATTACGGGATCTTCTGGCGGCGTTGGATCGGCTGCAATCCAGTTAGCTAAGAGGCGTGGCGCTACAGTTATCGCGGTCACTAGCGAACAAAAAATCACCGACGTCAAAAGTATTGGTGCCGATCATGTCGTAAAAAGAGAAGACAATTTAATTGACATTCTGGGCAAGGAGTGCGTTGACGTAGTGGTTGATCTTGTTGCTGGTAGTCAATGGGGAGAATTACTTGAGGTTCTTAAGAAAGGCGGTCGCTATGCAACATCAGGGGCGATTGCTGGACCAATCGTTGAATTGGACCTTAGGACTCTGTATTTAAAGGATTTAACGTTTATGGGATGTACTTTTCAGAGCAGCAAGGTTTTTGAAAATTTGATTGGTTATATTGAAAGAAATGAAATTAAACCTTTAGTCGCAAAGAGCTATCCTCTGATAGATATTGTCCGAGCGCAGAAAGACTTCTTGGCGAAAACATATGTCGGAAAACTGGTTTTGGTGCCGCCTAAGTTATAGTTGAAGTGAGCACAAAAATAGTCTTGATTTAGTGCAAAAGTGTATTATTTGGCCATTAAATGCCTTAATCCGTTGAAAAATCACAAACACAGAGTAAAATTCAGTCCTTTAAAATCTTCAAAACTTTATATGTCAAATTTATCAAATAATTTTATTGCTGGTGATTGGATTGCAGGTCCTAGTACTATATCAAACATTAATCCCTCCGATACTAATGATGTTATTGGTGAATATGCTCAAGCAAGCAAGTCGCAACTAGAGGACGCACTTAACTCGGCTCAAATTGCACAAAAGAAATGGGCTGCTACCGGTTTAGAACAGCGTCAAGCCGTATTAATGAAGATTGGTGAGGAGATGATGGCTCGTAGTGCTGAGCTAGGCGAATTGTTGTCTCGCGAGGAAGGCAAGCCAATTGCTGAAGGCAAAGGAGAGGTGTATAGAGCAGGCCAGTTTTTTACATATTATGCAGCTGAAGTCCTTCGACAAAGTGGAGATACTGCTGATTCTGTAAGACCTGGAATTGAGATTGATGTTCGTCGAGAGCCAATGGGCACTGTCGCAATTATTTCACCATGGAATTTCCCGACAGCTACCGCAAGTTGGAAAATTGCCCCCGCTTTAGCATTTGGTAATGCGGTAATTTGGAAGCCAGCAAACCTAACACCAGCAAGTGCAGTAGCTTTGACAGAAATAATTTCTAAGCAAGATATTCCGAAAGGTTTGTTTAATTTAGTGATGGGTTCTGGTCCCTCTATTGGCGAAGCTTTAGCTGAAAGTCCTAAAGTACATGCGATAAGTTTTACAGGGTCATACGATGTTGGACTCCAAATTGCAAGTTCAGCAGCAAAAAATTTAACTAAATTCCAACTAGAACTAGGGTCAAAAAATCCACTAGTCGTTATGGATGATGCTGATATGGGTGTTGCTGTTGCTGCAGCGACTGCAGGAGCATTTGGCTCTACTGGACAAAAATGCACAGCCTCGTCAAGGTTAATTGTTCATTCAGCAATTCATGATGAATTTGTAGATCGGATGAGTGAATCAACATCTGCTCTTCAAGTTGGTCATGCACTTGTTGAAGGAACACAAATTGGACCAGCGGTTAGCCAACAACAATTAGATTCGAACCTTAGTTATATGAAGTTGGCTCAAGAAGAGGGTTGCGAAGTAATCTGTGGTGGCCAAAAACTTGAGCTCGATAATCCTGGATTTTATATGCAGCCTTCTTTATTGGCTGGAGGAAATAATTCAATGAGAGTCAATCGTGAAGAGTTGTTTGCGCCAATTGCATGTGTAATAAAAGTTAGCGACTATGATGAAGCACTTGAAATTGCAAACGACACTGATTTTGGCCTAGTATCGGGAATTATTACTCAGTCACTTTCACGAGCTAATCATTTTAGAAGAAATTCAGAGAGCGGATGTGTCATGATAAATCTGCCAACTGCTGGAACGGATTATCATGTGCCTTTTGGCGGTAGAAAAAATTCCAGTTTTGGTCCAAGAGAGCAAGGACAGTATGCAAAAGAGCTCTATACCCAAGTCAAAACATCTTATATCCTGGCAGGAACCCCGTAATGCCACATCCATCTCTATTTATTGACGCACTGCAATACAACAACTGGAGTGAGGAAATATTCCAACAAATTCAAGATGGTGGTCTGAGCGCAATTCATGTCACTATTTGCTACCACGAGGATTTTGATGAAATGTTGCGAAATGTGAATGATTGGAACGATCGATTTGAGCTATATACAGATAAAATTTTCTTAGGCCGAACTGCAAGTGATGTGCGGAAGGCGCAAAAAGAGGGACGTACAGCGATATTTTTTGGATTCCAAAACTGTTCGCCAATTGAAGACGACATTGAGTTAGTAGAGGCATGCTATGAACTAGGGGCGCGATTCATGCAGCTTACCTATAACAACCAAAGCCTGTTAGCAACTGGTTGCTATGAACAGAATGATTCTGGGGTTACGAGAATGGGAAGGCAAGTTATTAAGGAAATGAATAGAGTAGGTTTGGTTGTTGACATGAGTCACTCAGCTGAACGTTCAACACTGGACGCTATAGAAATTTCCGAACGCCCTATTGTAATCTCGCATGCCAATCCAAGTTTTTGGCATCCGGCATTGAGAAATAAATCTAATGAAGTTCTCAAAGCGTTGGGCGAGAGTGGCGGCATGTTGGGTTTTTCAATGTATCCACATCACTTAAAGGACAGCTCAAACTGCACACTAGAAAGTTTTTGTGAAATGATTGCCAGTACAGCTGAGTTGATGGGTATTGGGCATATTGGGATTGGTAGTGATCTATGTCAAAACCAACCTGATAGTGTTGTTGAATGGATGAGAAATGGTACTTGGACTAAGGAGCGCGACTTCGGTGAAGGTTCTGCTAACTCTGCCGGCTTTCCTGATCAGCCTTCATGGTTTCGAGATAACCGCGATTTTTCAAACATTGCCTTGGGTCTAAAAGATGTTGGCTTTTCTGATGATGAAGTTGCTGCTTTGATGGGAAATAATTGGCTGAACTTTTTTGAATCATCTTTCGGGCCTATAGTTAATTAGCTAATTAATTATGATATCTGATTCAAACTTGTCTAATCTTAGCGTGGAATTTATGCGCCCGCCTGAACAGGTTATGCGTTTAGATAGAATGGGATCTTCTCATCAAACTAGGCTAAGCTTTATGCGCTCTCTGATTAGACGCATGTCTAAGCAGAATTGGAAATTTGAATGTCTTCGACGTGATATTGATAATGACGGTTTTGGTGTAAGTGTTTATGCTGTAACTACGCCGTTAAGAACATACTCATTGATTGCTTTTACTCAGGATATCCCTCCAAAAAAACGTACCGACAGGGTTATAGCAGAGGTTTGGGATGCTACTTTTAATCTGTTTGATGGTATTCCAACTCAAGCAGATATAGATTATTTGGCGAACAATACCCCTAAACAGGAAGGAGGTAGATATCGCCCCAGTGAACTTGTTTTAGCGAGAGCTAATAAAAGTTTGAGAGTTTTCGAGCACGTTATATCTACACTAGCGAAAGGCAATCAACCAGATATTGAATTGCTGTCTTCAGTAGGTTACTTGATGCGCACTACAGCAGTTTATGGTAGTGGTAAATTTGGTTGCGCTGATAGAGCTAAAATTGCTGACCGTGAAGAGTGTAAGGGTGCATTTCAAATTGAACTTCTAGCCGTATACTTAATTCGTTGGTTCACGATAGATTTGGCTGAGCATTTGGCGAGAAAAAGAGGTGGTGACAAGGCAGTTAAGTTTGAACCACATATTCGTCAATTTATCGGTGTTGGTAATGCTACTGGTTTAGGTATGGCTCCCTTTTTGTTAAAACATCCTGTTTTAATTCATAATCTGGTCATGGCCAAAGAAAGCGCATTAGCAAGAGTCAGAAGTATGGAAACTCCTCTCAAAGGTACGCTTGAAAAATTTACGAAGTCACTGATCCAAGTGAGCCAACACCTTAGAGAGTGGTCTGTAGAGGATGAAGTGCAAACAACAAGAATTGATCGTCTTAAGGATGAAATTGAATCACTTAGTCATTGGTGCGGTGATCAAATTAACTTATTTAAGCCCTACCCATGGAATGGAATCTATCAGTATGTTGAAGATCGTTTTTCCTTAGAATGCCAAGAAATGGTTGTGTCTTTAATCATCGAACCTCATGGATCTTTGGTGGATGATTTGGCTGAAACAATGTCTTCAGCCTCTACTCCAAAGTTGGTAGCTGAAATGCCGCTAAGTCAATTAAAAGGGATCGTTAAAGATTACTATGTTTGGGCAACTTCAATTGATTTCACGCTCACAGAGTCACAGCATCATTTTTGGTATTACTCAGAAGATAAATTAGAACCACGTTTTGGCTCTCGTGATGTTGATGAAGGTTCGGAACAAGAAATGCCCTTGGCTATAGGTCGAGATGCACATGAACTTAACCACGCCTTGTTTTCAGCAAGTGATGAAACGTTGGTAGGTGAGTTTGTACTATCCTTCCCAAAGTTTAGACATATTATCCGTCGTATCCAAAACACTCTTCAAAGACCTTATTCCGAAGTTCAGGATAATTTATTGGATGAGTCTATGAGGCCGTTGGATTTGTTGCGCTTCAAGTTGGCGTTTTTTGGTGCTTCTAAATTTGACCCCAAGTCAGACCTATGGACTAGAATCTCAATGTATCAAGGGGCTCCAATGCCAGATCAGTTATCTAATCCTGATTGCGACAATTGGTTCTTCCCTGTTACACCAAAGCAGGTAATTTAGGTGGCAACAGAACAATTAACTATTTCACTTAATGAGGTGTTGTTTTTCTTCACTCGTGCTGGATTTGGGGTGAATGCTCCGATCGGTATTTCCGAGGATTTTGCAAGCAGTAATATGTGGATAGCAGCAAACGGTTTTGATCCTTCTAGTTGCAGTATAGAAGCGCTTAATAATCTTGACAGTCATGCAAGTGATTTGGCTGTAGAGTTGAAAAAGTCTGATTCGCAGGTTCATTTCGTTAATCCAAATAATGTGTATTTATCTTCTCTTATTGCCTCTGTAAGTGTCGTCGATTGGATTAATATCGGATCTCGAGATGTTGAATTGATTGTTAAAAATGTAGATTCACCGCTACTGGTTATTGCAGCAATGGGAGCAAATCAATGTAGTGGTTGGCAGGCAATCTGGTTGGATGAGAGTAATTACGAGTATTTAGTAAACTTTACTGAGCCCGGAGTTTGGGAAATGGTTAGTTCAAATACGCAGCCGATAGAGTCAAGTAAGGGAGGTAGTATGATTATTCGTCCCCTAGTTGAAACAAAAAAATACCCCGCCAATGCGGTTTTAAAGAAATTTGTTACAATTGAAAAAAAAGAAAAAATACTCCAAACCGGAGTCAAGGTAGGAGAGCACTGGCCAGGCATTTACGACTATTTTTCTCGTTGTTTGGTGAAATCAACTGCCGAGTCTCGTGCCTCAGGTGCGGGCGCAGGAATGGTTGACACAGATTAATTTTTTTTGAGGTGAATTCTGCGTTAATTGAAAAAATAAGAAGTCATTTAGCACTCAATAAAGCTTACCGCTAATCCACCCAGAGAGGTTTCTTTATATTTATGTGACATGTCAAGGCCTGTTTTCTTCATGGCTGATATACATTGGTCAAGAGAAATCAAATGTTCGCCACTTTCTCTAAGTGAGAGGGAACTCGCAGTGTAGGCTTTAACCGCTCCGAAGCCATTGCGTTCGATGCAAGGGGCTTGTACTAGACCCTTGACTGGGTCACAAGTCATACCTAAGTGGTGTTCGAGCGCCATTTCAGCAGCATTTTCAATTTGAGCGCTTGTGCCTCCTCTTATTGAACAGAGGCCTGCAGCAGCCATTGATGAAGCTGAACCTACTTCAC
Organism: uncultured Gammaproteobacteria bacterium; assembly: GCA_902512485.1. GTDB lineage: Bacteria > Pseudomonadota > Gammaproteobacteria > PS1 > Pseudothioglobaceae > Pseudothioglobus. The sequence goes on along the minus strand of CABXJL010000003.1, from coordinate 6,251 downwards.
CCTGACAGCCAACTTCTGCACCTGATATTGAGCTGTTGTCTTTAATCAGACCTCCTATTGCGGAAGCTGTTAATAAGAATTGGCGAATTTGTTCGGCAGTTGCTGATTTGTGTTTATAGCAAAAATAGAGAACTGCAGGAACGACACCAGCTGCCCCATTAGTGGGGGCTGTGACAACTAAATGACCAGCAGCATTCTCTTCATTAACTGCCATTGCATAGGCGCAAAGCCAATCGTTAAAGATGGTATTTTCTGGGTCGCTTTGAAGGTTTTCATGTAATTTTTTTGCACGTCTTTTTGTGTTTAGGCCACCTGGCAAGATGCCTTCTGCTGAAAGCCCACTTTCAATACAATTCTTCATTGCGTCCCAAATATGATCAAGTTTATCATTGAGTTCTTTCTCGGAAATATTTTGCAGCTCGTTGGCTTTTTTCATTTCCCAGATTGTTTTGTTGCTCTTTGCTGACATTTCCAGCATCTCGTTTGAGTTGTCAAAAGGGAAAGGGTAAGACTCGCTTGGCTCATAAGCAATCGGAGCTTCAATATTATCTATTTCTTCCAAAGTTGATATAAAGCCACCACCGATAGAAAAATACGTATGAGATATGAGTGTTCTATTTGTATTATCAAGGAGATCAAAAATCAATCCATTTGGGTTTTGTTTTAATGAATTTGTGGTATCAAAAATTATGTCGTTTTCTGAGAAGAAAGATGCATTTTGTTTAACATTGATAGGCACAATTTTTGCCGCCCAAACACGCTCAATCACTTCACCTATTTTCTCATTGATAATTGTATTTGGTAAATAGCCATGCAAACCAAGCGTTACTGCTCGATCTGTACCATGTCCCACACCTGTGTATGCCAAAGAGTCTTTTAGAGTGCATCTAATCTGGTAATGATTGATTTCTGGATTGGCCTTTGCAAATTTTCTCACATGTTGCATAAAGTCATTAGCAGCAACCATTGGACCCATAGTGTGAGAGCTTGATGGGCCAATTCCTACTTTAAATAAATCTAAAACACTAATAAACATGTTAAAACCTAATGTCAACTCAAATTAAAATTAGAGTCATATAATGAAAAAGGTTATTATAGCTACCTTACTTTAGTATACACCTTGATTTATTTAAGTCCTTTAGGAGTCAGTTTTGGCATTATTAATTTCGGTCAGCGAATTTTGGGAAGATGAAAAGGTTTGGCGTCAATTCGTTCAGGCGGAGTTGCCCGAGATGGATGTTCGAGTGCATCCTGATGATGGTGATGTTAATGAAATTAAGTACATAGCGGTATGGAAGCATCCCCATGGAATTTTAAAGAAATACCCAAATTTAAAGGCAATTCTATCTTTAGGCGCAGGAGTGGATCATATTCTCAGTGATCCCGATTTACCAGAGGATTTACCAATTGTTCGTTTAGTTGACCCTAAATTAACGCACGAGATGTGTTTTCATGCTCTTCATTGGGTGTTGCATTTTCATAGTGACCACTTTCTGTACATGAAACAACAGAAGGACAAAAAATGGCAACAGAAAGGTTCCATACAGCCCGAAGATAGGACAGTTGGAATAATGGGTTTGGGCAATATTGGAAGAGGTATTGGCGATTCACTAGTTAATCAAGGTTTTAAGGTTTTGGGATGGGGTGCCCATCAAAAATCATCTTTGGGTGATATCAAATTTTTTTTTGGAGATGAGCAGTTAGGCGATTTCTTGGGTACGACAAATATATTAATTAACGTCCTGCCTTTAACTGAAGGCACAACTAATATACTCAGAAAACAAGAGCTTCAACGTTTGCCTAGAGGTGCATTTATTATAAATATGGGTAGAGGGGGCATTGTCAACGAGGCAGATTTATGCTCTCTACTAGATGAAGGACACATTACTGCCGCGGCTATGGATGTGTTTGAACAAGAGCCTTTGTCTGTACATAGTCCTCTCTGGATTCACCCGTCCGTCTACATTACACCTCATATTGCAGGACAAAGCAATCCGCAATCTTCAGCAAAAACGATTGCTGAAAATATTCGCCGAATGGAGGATGGAAAACGGCCGTTTCCGGTTTATGATAGTGTCAAAGGTTACTAAATAGAATAACAATCAGATGAACGATCTAACCCAAATAATACCCGCGACAAAACTATCAGATAAGTCATTATCCGTTTGAAGATAATTTAATTCAATAAATTGAATCAAATTAAAATAAGAGAATATAATAATGCTTCTCATTTATCGCTAGTTTTGACTTCATTTTTCAGTAGATCAAAATGAGTTTTTAAGTAATTATTTTAATGTCATCAGTTGACCGAATACTAACTACTCCACTGCATCAAATGCATCTTGATGCTGATGCAAAAATGGTGCCGTTTGCGGGCTATGAAATGCCTCTTCAGTATCCGTTAGGGATTAAAAAGGAGCATCTGCATACACGCGAAAACGCTGGTCTTTTTGATGTTTCTCATATGGGTCAAATCAAGCTTACAGGTCAGAACGTAAAACAAGCTTTGGAGACCCTAGTTCCAGTCGATATAGTTGATTTACCTCTAATGAAACAACGTTATGCTATCTTTACAAATAGCAATGGCGGTGTAATGGATGACTTGATGGTGACGAATATTGGTGATGATAACTTGTTCTTAGTAGTCAATGCTGCATGCAAGGTTGCAGATTTTGAACACTTGAAGAGTTTAGTTGATATTGGTTGTGAAGTTGAGCTTCTTGAAGATGTTGCGCTGTTGGCTTTGCAAGGCCCAAAGTCATGTGAAGTGTTGGCGAAATTTGCACCTTCTTGTATTGAGATGACCTTTATGACGGCTAAGAAATTAAAGATTGATGGAGTTGAATGCTTAACGACAAGGTCTGGTTATAGCGGAGAGGATGGATTTGAAATTTCAATACCAGGGCATCAGGCTGAACGTATTGCCAAACTTTTAATATCAGATGAGACGGTTGAATGGGTTGGACTTGGAGCAAGAGATTCGCTTCGCTTGGAGGCTGGCCTGTCGCTATATGGTCATGAACTAGACGAACAACATACTCCAGTGGAGTCTTCGTTGACTTGGGCGTTATCGAAAACGAGAAGACTCGGCGGTAAGAGTCCTGGCGGCTATCCTGGGGATGTAATTGTTATGAGTCATCTTTCTGAAGGCACTAAAGTAAAGATAGTTGGATTGCAACCTGAGGGCAGGGTGCCGGTTCGTGATGGCGCTCTGATTGAGGATGGTGAGGGTAATCGAGTAGGACAAGTTACCAGCGGTGGCTTTGGTCCGAGTGCAGGAAAACCTGTAGCTATTGCAAGAATTGAAGTGAGCTATATTGATAATAAATCCAACTTATTTGCATTGGTTCGCGATAAGAAGATTCCTGTAAGTGTAGTAAAATTACCTTTCGTTAAACAAAATTATTTTAGAGGTTAGAAAAAACAAAATAGGGGGCAGTAATGAGTATTAAATATTCCGAAGATCATGAATGGGTTAAGGTACAAGAAGAAGATCTAGTTATTATAGGAATAACCGATTTTGCTCAAGAACAATTGGGCGATTTGGTTTTTATTGAACTACCAGAGGTCGGTGATGAGTGTAGTCGAGGAGATAACATTTCTGTGATTGAGTCGGTTAAGGCGGCTTCAGATTTGGTTGCTCCTGTTTCTGGAGAGATCGTTGAGGTAAATGACAGGTTGGTAGATGAGCCGGAACTTGTTTCAGAAGACTCGATGGGCGATGGCTGGTTTATTCAAGTCAAACTTTCCAATGTGTCTGAGTTGGATGACCTAATGGATGACGATGCCTATCAAACTTTTATCGAAGATTAAACTGAAAAATAAATGGCCACTAAGATAGAAGATTTATTAAATAACGACGTTTTTACCAATAGGCATATTGGTTCCTCCAGTACTCAGAAAAAAAAGATGCTTGATTATCTTGGTTTTGATAACTTAGATGATTTGATTGAAGAAATTGTGCCAGATATTATTCGTCGTAAAAAGCCGATGAATATAGCTGATGGTATTTCAGAATTAGCGGCACTTAAACAGTTAAGAAATTTAGCGAGAATGAATATCCGCTATAAGTCATTCATTGGACAGGGCTATTACAATTCAATTACACCGCCAGTGATACAGCGCAATATCCAGGAAAATCCTGCCTGGTATTCGGCCTATACTCCATATCAACCAGAAATATCTCAAGGCCGTTTAGAGGCATTAATGAACTTCCAAACAATGGTTACCGATTTAACGGGAATGGAGTTAGCAAATGCATCAATGCTAGATGAGGCAAGTGCTTGTGCCGAGGCTATGAGTTTCTGCCAGAGAGTAAGTAAATCGAAGAGCAAAGTTTTTTTTGTTGCAAATGATTGCTACCCTCAGAATATTGAAGTAGTGCTAACAAGAGCTGAGCCATTAGGCATTGAAGTGGTAATCGGCGACCCATTAGTAGAACTAGAAAAACATGATTGTTTTGGTGTATTGCTGCAATATCCGAATACTTATGGCAACTTTAGCGATTACTCAAAACTAATAGATTCAATACATGAAAAGCAAGCCTTAGCTGCTGTTAGTGCAGATTTATTATCGTTAACGCTTTTAAAGCCCCCTGGTGAAATGGGCGCCGATGTGGTGATTGGTAATACACAAAGATTTGGAGTGCCAATCGGCTATGGCGGACCTCACGCAGCCTATATGTCAATCAAGGAAAAACATAAACGCTCTATGCCCGGAAGAATTATTGGTGCTACGGTTGATAGTAAAGGTAGGTTGGCGTATCGACTAGCCCTACAAACCCGTGAACAACACATTCGACGTGAAAAAGCCACCAGCAATATATGCACGGCGCAAGCTCTTTTGGCTGTTATGGCGAGCATGTATGCCGTTTATCATGGCCCTAAAGGTCTTAAAAAGATTGCTGAAAGAATTTTTCGTTACGCGGCTGTTTTTGCAGATGGTATTTCTGAAATGGGTTTTCGTATTGTTAACGAAACATTTTTTGATACATTAACGATAGAAGTTAAAAACTCCGACGCAGTTGTCATGCAGGCTGAAAAAAATGGATACAACATAAATGTTTTTAGTAAAACCCTCGTTTCAGTTTCATTTGATGAGCTCAGCACTCCAGAGGATATAGAGTATTTATGGAAGATATTTAATACAGAATCTAAGCAAAGCGCACAATTATTGTTTGAAAAAAATAAATCTCAAATCAGTAAAAACCTAAAGAGAAATTCAGAATTCATGACCCATGATGTCTTCAATACCTATCGCTCAGAAACCAATATGATGCGTTATATTCGATATCTAGGCGATAAAGATCTCGCGCTTGACCGAGCAATGATACCGCTTGGATCATGTACTATGAAATTGAATGCTGCAGCTGAATTGATACCCGTTACTTGGCCAGAATTTTCTCAAATCCACCCTGCAGTGCCAATGAATCAGGTAATAGGATATCAACAAATGATCAGTGAGCTTGAAGAGATGCTATGCGAAGCAACTGGATACGCGGCAATCTCTTTGCAACCTAACTCGGGAGCCCAAGGTGAATATGCAGGACTTATAGCAATTCGTGCTTTTCATCGAAGTAACGGCGAGGAGAATCGAAATATTTGTTTAATTCCCGCATCGGCCCATGGAACCAATCCGGCCTCTGCACAAATGGCAGGGATGAAAGTGGTCGTAGTTAAGACTGCAGATAATGGCTACATCGACATGTCAGATTTAAAGTCTAAGTGCAAAGAAAATGCAGATAATTTGGCAGCCATTATGATTACCTATCCCTCTACTCACGGAGTGTTTGAAAAAGATGTTAAAGAGGTTTGTAAGGTTGTTCATAAAGCCGGAGGTCAGGTATACATCGATGGAGCTAACATGAATGCGATGGTTGGAATTTCAGCTCCTGGTGAATTTGGTGGTGACGTTTCTCATCTGAACTTACACAAAACATTTGCCATACCCCACGGAGGCGGAGGTCCAGGAGTTGGTCCTATCGGAGTTAAGGAGCATTTGGTAGATTTTTTACCGACAACACCATTAAACAATACTGGTGTCGGTAGTATTGCTGGCGCGCCTTGGGGTTCGGGCAGTATTTTGCCAATTAGCTGGATGTATGTTGCTATGCTTGGTAAGAATGGTCTTTACGAGGCGACCACAAATGCAATATTGAATGCAAATTACATAGCAACTCGTTTGTCAAAGCATTATCCTATACTCTATAGTGATGAGAATGGCAGGGTTGCTCACGAATGCATTGTTGACCT
>CABXJL010000002.1:0-60364 GCA_902512485.1 uncultured Gammaproteobacteria bacterium | reverse complement strand
TTTTGGGTTCAAAAACAGCTCCCGAAATAATGTGGGAGCCTATTTCAGAGCCTTTTTCTAATAAACAAACAGAAAGATTTTGATTGAGTTGCTTTAGTTTGCATGCTGATGCCAGGCCTGATGGCCCTCCGCCAACAACTACAACGTCATATTCAATTGACTCTCTTTCCATTTAAACAAACTCCAAAAGAAGTTATAAGGAATGCTCATTCAACTCTTGTAAGGCGCCAAATAGATCAGTCTCCCATACCAAATCAGCCATTCTAGCCATTGGTGCGTCTGGGTCATTGTTAATGACCACAATCACCTGAGAGTCTTTCATGCCTGCAAGGTGTTGAATAGCACCCGATATTCCAACAGCTAAGTATAGTTTAGGTGCTACAACTTTACCAGTCTGGCCGACTTGATAATCGTTTGAAATAAATCCAGCATCAACCGCAGCCCTTGATGCGCCAACTGCCGCATCAAGTTTGTCGGCTAATTGCTCAATTAAAGCAAAATTTTCCTTTGATCCGAGACCGCGACCACCTGAAACAATTCTGTCTGCTGTTGTTAGTTCAGGTCGTTCTGATTGAGACTCCTGAAGAGAAATGAAGTTTGATTTTTGTTCAGGTATGGGTAATGATAACTCCTCGATGGCGGCAGAACCTTCATCACCAGAATGTTCGAATGCAGTGGCTCTAACTGTCATTAAGATAGTGTCATCGCTCGACTCAACTGTCGCCATAATATTGCCCGCGTAAAGTGGTCTCACAAAGGTATTATTTGATTTGATTTCACATACATCAGATATAGGTTGAACGTCTAGTAGGGCGCCTACCGTTGGTAAAATATTTTTACTATAGGTGGAAGACCCAGAAATCAGGTATTTATAACCAGCCATCACCTCTGCCACTAATTTACTGGCAACCCCGACACTTATATGCTCTAAATTTGAGTCAGCGATAATTTTTACGGTATTAATATTACTTAGAGAAGCAACCGAGGCAGCATTAGCCGAATCATCTGTGAGCACTAGTGCATCAATTGCATCTGAAAGTTGAGTTGCAGCTGTTATTGCAGCGCGACTGTTAGAGCTTACTTCAGATCCGTTTAGTTCGATCAAAATTAGTGCTGACATTACAGAACCCCCAAGTGGCTTAGTTCGAAAAATAGCTCTTCAGCTGATTGGATCTGTTTTGAAGCTCTGTCCTTGGATCCAGACTCTTCAACACTGATAACTTTGACTCTAGGTCTGATATCAATATCAAAGCTTGATATTGCAATTGTTTCTAGAGGCTTTGATCTAGCTTTCATTATATTAGGTAAAGAGGCGTATCTTGGTTCATTAAGCCTCAAATCGACAGTGACAATTGCTGGTAAATTTAGCAGTCTAGTTTCGATTCCCGAGTCAATTTCTCGACAAACTTCTGCGCTTTTTCCATCATCACTTAGTTGGAACTTAGAGATAAAAGTTCCCAGAGAATAATCCAAAAGGCCAGAGAGAATTTGCCCGGTTTGGTTGTTGTCATTGTCTACAGCTTGTTTTCCCATAATGACAAGTTGAGCTTCTTCGCGTTTAACAATATTTGCCAAAATCTTGCCAAGATGAAGGGGTTGTAGGTCAAGGTTCGACTCTGTATTGACAAAAATAGCACGGTCCACACCCATTGCTAAAGCAGTCCTCAGGGTATCTATTGTTTTTTCGGAGCCAATACTGACAGCTATGGTTTCGCTAGCAGCACCGCTCTCTTTAATCTTTAAAGCTTCTTCAACAGCGATTTCACAAAAAGGGTTCATTGCCATTTTTGCATTAGTCAAATCAACTAACTGGGTTTGTTTGTTAACTCGCGCCTGAGTGTAGGGATCAAGTACTCGTTTAATTGGGATAATTATTTTCATACTCGGTTAAGTTTATCGTTAAAAATCTCGCGATAATACCATATAAATTAGTTTTGTCTAGAGATAGAAAAAACAAAATTAGAATACCATATTGAGATTAATTTTATTTTTTTGTAAACTTTTAATATTAACCTAGTGGGAACCGTAACTTAGCTTCAGCGCCATTCTGCAATAACCGGTTTTTTAAAGTTATTTCACCACCGTGAAGTTGCATAATCTTTCTCACGAATCTTAGACCTAGTCCAGTACCTCGCCTACCTGTATCCGGCCTTGCAACTGAGAAGAAGCGCGTAAACAGTTTGCTTGAAACGTGTGGTGGTATACCTGGTCCTTCATCAAGTACAACAATTCTTGTAGCAGTATTAGATTCTGAGGCTTTTATCGTAATCGTACCATCTTTGGGACTGAAATCTAGTGCATTCTTTAAGACATTCCCCAAGGCTTGTTCTAGGAGTAATTTTTCAGCAAAAACTGTGCTTTTCTTATCTATACCGTCAAGATTTATAGTGATATTTTTACTGACAATTAAACGATTATGGGTGCCATGCACTTTTAATACATTTTCTATTATGGGTAAGATTTTGAGTCTTTCTGTGTTGGTTAGTTTGTCACGTCTTTCAATTCTTGAGAGAGCAAGTAACCGTGATACAAGAGAATCCATTTGGCTGTTTGAATCAAGAATACTTCGAATAAATTCTCGTCTCTTCTTGATTTCTTTGATGAAAACTTTACTTTTTTTATCATCTTGCTCTTCTAGAAGATAATTTTCAACACCCATCGGTGTTAAAAGATTTTCTGCAGTTAAGCGAATCCCGGTAATGGGAGTTCTTAATTCATGAGCAAGAGTATCAATGTATTCTTCAACGTCATCCTTAAGCTCTACTTCAGTTCGAGCTTGCTCTATGGCCACAGCAAGTTTATTAAACTGAACATTTACATTAGGGATCGATACATCTTCACCCTTGAAAAGCTCTCTCGTATATTTCTCCACTCGACGAATGTTTCTTGAAATTCTGTAACTACCTAAGGCACCAAAAAACAAAGCGAGGAGAAATATATAGAAGATGAACCTCCATAAACGGGTTCTATCCATTAAATCTAGCATCGGAGCTACTAGAACAAGAACTCCTTGAACTTCTTGCCTGTTGTCGTAAATGGAGCTTGAGACATGTAAGAATTCAGGTTTAAAAAAATATTCCATGTTTAAACCTCTTGCTTTCCAGGGGCTGCGTACAGATTCGGTAGAAATTCTAGTTATACCTTGATGTCCTGACAATGCTGAACCAACCACTGAATGAGATTTCATGTCTGTTCCTAGACTTAAACCACGAGAGTCTAGGATAAGAAAGCCATCCTTATCAGTAATGTAAATCGCCAGATTCTGTAATCTTTCATCACCATGTGGTGACTGGAAGTAGTCAAAAATAATACCTCCAAAAGTAGTGAGATCAATTTCATTGTCTATGATATTTTGAGAGGCGATTTTACTAAACATGGTTGCTACCTCGACCATGACCTCTTTTGCAGACTCTATACTTGTACGATGAGCAAAAGCCCAGACCAAGGTGCTACTGACTAAAAAGTAAAGAATAAACAGTTTGGTGCCAATATTTAATTTGAAGTATTTCATTCAATAAGACTGTAGCCGATACCTCTGTTGGTTAATATTATTTTCTGAGGGTCGCACGATTCATCAATTTTCTTTAAACATTTACGTATAGACTTGATGTGCGTATTGATTGTCTTTTCATCTGAGACCGGGTTATCCCATATATTTTTCATCAAATATTCCCTTGTATGAACTCGATTAGGGTGGTGTATGAGGTGAGATAGAATTTTGAATTCAGTCTGAGTTAAGGTGAGTTCTTGATTATGGAATAATATTTTTTGCATGGCTTGATTAATGCTGAATTTTGATTCAGGGTTTGTATCCGTACGATCACGTCTTAGTTGTGAGCGCACATGAGCAACAACTAATCTGGGACTAAAGGGTTTGGTTATGTATCCATTGGCACCTAACCCCTCTAGAGCTAATACTTGGTCAGATTCATCATCCCTGGCAGTAATGATGACAACAGGTAGGTCTGATTTAACGCGAACTTTTCTCAGAACATCAAAACCACTCATGTCAGGTAAGCCTACGTCAAGGAGCATCAAGTCTACTGGATTGTTATCTAAGTAGTCTAGAGCATCAGTACCGTTATCAAACCATTGACAGCTGAAAGAATCCTGTTCAAGGATGAAAGCTATACTTTCAGCAATCGTTCTATCGTCTTCAACTATTAGAATATGTCGCATGCAAGTAAACCCCTATAAGAAAAGATATTATTGTAATTTAAAATTCAATAAAAAAAACAATCTTCACACAATCTTCACCAAAACTTCACTTATAAAACATTTGACTTCTACTTCTATGTCATATTATGGTGTCATTGTTTTTAGTTAATTAGAGAAAAAATGCGACGTCTACCCCTTAAAGTTGCAAATGCCAGTGCTGGGTTAGTAATGCTCGAGGACGTTACGAGCGATGATATCACAACACGTGTGCCGAAAATTTCTCTAATGACTAAAAACAATACTATTGAAGCTCAGCATGTTGAGATTAATAATTACATTTAGAGCATGATTTTGATTTTATTAAGAACCTCGATACCCTTGCCATTCACTCTCCGTTTGGTAACAGAGGTAGCGGCTTATAGCTGGTGGGTTGCTCCTACCCTCCAGCTAAAGCTTTTTTACTGGAATAATAAATGAATCAAATACAAAATCAATCTGTTTCCAAGGATCTAAACGATATTAGAACTAGTGCTTATTGCAAAAGGAATAACATTAATGAATATCAATTTAAAAAGGCTTTAGCCTGGTATCACAGCGCTATACAAAGTTCGAAAAAAGATAAAAGTAAGCACTAAAAGTTCTTTTAGTTTTATTCTCTCAATTTGTTTCCTTATTAATGTAGTTTTTTGATAAGGTATGATGTTGTCAAGATCATGCAACTCAAATCAATCACAACAGCGTCATTAATAGTATTTCTTCTGGCGTTCTCTTCATCTTCGATTGCTGGACTCAAGGTTGGTGATAAGGCGCCAAACTTTGCTTTGCAAGATCAAAATAACATAACTCATACTTTAAGCGATTATGAAGGTCAGTGGCTTGTATTGTATTTTTATCCCAAAGACGACACACCTGGCTGCACAACCCAAGCTTGTGATTTTAGAGATGCCGTGAAACGTATTATTGCTAGTAAATCTGTGGTTTTTGGTCTGAGCCTTGATAGTGTTGCATCACATAAACTTTTTGCTGAAAAGTACAACTTGCCGTTCTCATTGCTTGCTGATGAAACAGGAGAAGTTTCTGAGTTATATGATTCATTAAGCAACTTTTTTAAGGTAGCAAAAAGAAATACCTTTATCGTCGACCCTGAAGGGAATATTGCCAAAATATATTTATCTGTTAATCCAAAAACCCACTCAGAGATGGTCTTGAATGACTTAAATAGCCTTCAAAAAGTAGGCAACAAGACTGAGTCTAACTAATATTTTCACTGGTTAAATTAATAAGAGCCCGTTTTTCATTTCTCGACATTTTTTTTATAACTATCTCTCTTTGTGAAGCTTCACTTCGACTTTTTGATTTTTCTTCATAAACTAATTTACAAGGCCAATGTGAGCGAGTATATTTAGCGCCACCTTTGATCTCTCCTTTGTGTTGTTTGAGTCGTTTTTCTAGGTTATTTGTAATTCCACAATAAAGACTACCATCAACACATTCAAGTATATAAATCAGCCAATTATTTTGGCTTGTTGTACCCATAAAAAACTTTTTACCATGTTTATTTATTTTGGTTATGAAATATATTAAAATGCGCGTTTTTAAAAAAATATATCGTGATAAACTGAGCTATTTTTTTATGATTATTGTCTACATTTAACTCAAAAAGAAATTGATATGTTAGGTAGTGTAATTCGTACAACTTGGCCACTATTTCTAGGGATACTTTTTATAGGATTAGGAAACGGTCTTCAAGGAACTTTAAGTAGCTGGCGTGCAGACTTTGAGGGTTTTTCGGTTTTGACCACAGGTCTTATAATGTCAGGGTATTTTATCGGACAATTAGCCAGTTCTATTTTCTCGCCTAAACAAATTAAAAAGACCGGTCAGATTCGAACATATGCTGCATATGCGTCTATAGCTTCCACCGCAATTTTGATTCAAATTTTGTTTATTGAGCCGCCAGTATGGTTTGTAGCTCGATTCTTGTCTGGCTTTTGTATTGCGGGTATTATGATTATAGTTGAAGGATGGTTAAATTCGATTTCTTCAAACGAAAATCGAGGTCAAATTTTTTCAATTCACATGATTGTTGTTTGGGGGGGATTGGCACTTGCTCAAGGCTTATTTGCCGTCGATGATCCTGCAGGTGTAAGCCTTTTCTTGTTGGCCTCTATATTGCTATCAATTTCATTAATACCGATCCTCCTAACAGAAATTAAAGCACCAGAATCGGATGTACAAGAATCTCTGGGCCTTCGAGCTTTATGGAAAGCTTCACCATCGGGTGTGGCAACGATTGGTTTATCTGGACTTGCCTCTGCCGGTTTTTTTTGGAGTTGGAACGATTTATGCTGTCAAGGCAGGTTTATCAGTGTCTGAAACAGCACTTTTTATGACACTTTTTATTGGCTTTGGAGCAGCTTCTCAATGGCCCTTGGGCTGGTTGTCAGACAAAATTGATCGAAGAAAAGTTATTATATTTTGTTGTGCCAGTGTTATTTGTATTTGCACAGTTTTAGCATCATTCGAATTTACTAGCAAAATTCTTCTAATATTAAGCGCTCTAGTAGGTGCTTTCACTTTACCGCTATATTCCCTTGGCGTAGCACAATCCAATGATCGCCTGGAACCAAAACAAATGATCAGTGCGAGTGGAACTATCGTTCTTGTGTTTAGTGTTTTTGCAGCACTAGGTCCCTTTACAATGAGTTATTTTCTTGAACTCTTTGAAATGTTTGGGTTTATGCTCTATATGGGTATTGTTCATTTGGTTATTGCTGTTACAGTGCTAATCATGATGATGATTAACCAAAACGTTGACGAGTTTGAACAAACAGACTTCCAGGTCATGGCACAGAGACCAAGTGTCGTTGCTATGGAAGTTATTGCAGAAGAGGCATTGGAATCTCAATCAGAACAAAGTGCTACTTGATTGGTTTATTTATACCTCTTTGGAAAACCATTAATAGAGCACCTTTTTCTGAATAGGAAGAATGCTTACTGCCAGGTTCAAAGGTAACAAAGTCACCTTTTTTAAAAACCGTATTATCTGCATCAATCAGTTCGCCCTCTATCACTAAAAACTCTTCAAAACCAATATGAGTATGTGGAGTGCTTCTTGCACCGGGATCCATCTTTAGTATAAAGCTACCAAAATTAGTTTTTTCGTCAAAGCTAATCTTGTACCAACTCATCTTTGGTACGACAGGACCGTATCGGTCGAAAGGTAAAAAATCTACCTTATAAATATCAGTTATCTTTCTATTTTTCATAATACAGGGAGTTCTTTTAAAGTTCTGATTGAAGCCAGTTGTCTTTTGCATAATGACAGTTCTGGTCCACCAGATGAAGACTAAAAGCTTGTCTAGACTTGGTTGATTTATTGGCGGCACTATAATGTGGCAACTGGCCGTGCAATATAATCAAAGTACCTGCCTCGACTTCCAACATATCAAGAGGTTTTTCAGGCCAAGGATTATCATCTAAAAGCTCAAACTCCGTACCTCCATTTTCTGATAAACGAAATCGTTTTTTGAGAGGAATTTTATGTCCACCAGTCATTGCTTGTAAGCAGCCATTTTCTTTGTTTGCATCCTCTAGTGCAAACCAAAAACCAATACAACTCATCGGTTCAGTATACAAAAAACTGGAGTCTTGATGGAGGCCTACTTCGCCTCCAATACTAGGCTGTTTAAAGATATGCATTGACTGCAAAGCTCTTGGCGTTTTGATACCCAACTGTCTACCTAATTTTGGAAAGTTTAATTCATTAATCACTTCTTTGTATACGGGATCTAGAATGTGCTGAGCATGACCTATTTTATTGATAGATTTTTGCTTAGGAACAGTGAAGTTACCGTTTTGATCAATAGCCTTTTCTTCAAAGAAAAATCTTATTTTATCGCCTGAGTTTAAAAAATAATCGTCACTCGTTCTTTCTTGTTCATCAGTAGAGAACACTGAATGCTTCGAAGGTGGTTGAAATGCATCTATTAATTCTTCTGCTCGCTGCATTAAAAGATTTCTTTGTCTTTGGTCAATAAAGTCTTCTATAACTAGATAGCCATTTTTTTCAAAGTTTTCTATTTGAATTGATGAAAGCATGAGTCAAGAGAAAAATAAATCAAGAATTAATTGAATATACTATATTAACATTACTAATAATTAAACGTAGGATTTGTAAACTCTTTTTGTAATTTTAGTAAAGATTTCATAAGAGATTGTGTTGCAATATTTAGCAACTTCATCTACAGAGACGTTTTCACCAAAAAGCTCAACGCGATCGCCTATTTGAGGATTCTGGACACCAGTTAAATCTATCGTTATCATGTCCATTGAAACCCTTCCAGCAATTTTACTTTTAACTCCATTTATGAAAACAGGTGTGCCATCTATAGCACTGCGTGGATAACCATCAGCATAGCCAATAGCCACAACACCAATTTGCATGTCTTTTTTACAGACATAGCGGCTACCATAGCCAATCGATTGTCCTGTTTTAAAGCTTTTAATTGATATAAGGACTGAGGACAGTGTCATTGCTGGTGTTAGTTTATTTAGAGGGGTTTTTTCTAAAAATGGTGAAGACCCATAAAGCATGATACCTGCACGGATATATTCTCTATGAGATTCACTCCACTTCAAAATTGCAGCCGAATTTGCAAGTGAGCCCGGGTATTTTTCTGAGTAAAGAGTGTTATCAAAGTTGCTGATTTGTTTGTTAGTTAAAGTACTGCCCAGGTCATCGGCACTTGAAAAATGCGTCATTAGAGTTATTTCTCCAATATTGTTGCTTTTTTCAAGCTGATCTATTGCTTGGATAAATGAATCGTCTTGAAAGCCCAAGCGTCCCATGCCAGAATCATATTTAACAAATACATCAATAGGCCCATTTAGATCAGCATCTACAAGCCATTGAAGTTGTATTGAATTACATACTGTAATAATTAGACTATATTTTTCAACAAGAATGAGTTCGGATTTTTCAAAAACTCCCTCCAATAATAGTATTGGGGTTTTATCTATTCCAGAGTTTATTAATGCAATAGCTTCTTCGATGCAAGCCACTCCATAAGCATCAGCAACTTCGTTTAACTCTTTGGCAACTTTAATAGCACCATGACCATAAGCATCAGCTTTAATAATTGCGATGGCTTTTGAACTAGGTGCTAAAGATTTTGCGTATAAATAGTTTTCCTTAATTGCGCTAAGATTAATAGAAGAGGTACACTTTCTAGCCATAATTTAAGAAAGTTTTGTTAGCGTAATTAAAGCGACTCATATCTATACCTTCCAAAGAGATTTCAGGCTCAATGCCTGAAATGATGTCTGCCAACAGTTTGCCAGAGCCGAGAGACATTGTCCATCCTAAAGTGCCATGTCCTGTATTCAGATATAAATTTGAGTAGGGCGTTGACCCAATGATAGGAGGACCATCAGGAGTATTTGGGCGTAGTCCTGTCCAAAACTTCACGTCATCACTTTCTTCGGTTGCATATGGAAAAAGCCTGTTTAATCCATATTTCAATAAAGATAGTGACTTTTTCCTTAACTCTAAGTTATAGCCCGTTAAATGGGCTGTACCAGCAACTCTAATGTTGTTACCAAGTCTGGTAATACCAATTTTGAAAGTGTCATCAATAATTGTTGATTGTGGCGCATCTTCATTATTCAGAACTGGTAATGTAATTGAATAGCCCTTAACTGGGTATACAGGAATATTAATACCTACTTTTGAGAGGATTTTTGATGAGTAGCTTCCTAAAGCTACTACATAACTATCAGAATCAAATTCACCCCGATTTGTCTTTATTGAAGAGATTCTTTCTTTTTCAATTAGAATTTCTTCAATGTGAGTATTAAACTCAAATTTAACGCCCATTTCAAGGCATTTTTTGTAAAGCTGATTTGTAAAAAGATAACAATTACCTGTGCAATCATTAGCAAATCGAAGGCCAGCAGTAAATTCGCTCTTAACATGATGAAGGCCAGGTTCTGCCTGAATACATCCATTTAAATCTAGGAGTTCGTGTTGAATATTAAGTTTCTCTAAAAGAGAAAGATCTTTTTTAATGATTTCAAACTGTTTAGCGCTCTTAAAAAGGAGCAGAGAACCCTGTTTACGCTGTTCATAAAAGATATCTACATCTTTTTCTAACTCTAATAGGCATTTTTTAGAAAAGTTACACACTCTAACCATGCGGCCTTTGTTAATCTCATAACTTTTTGAATTACAGTTCTTGAGCATTTGATAAAGAAATTTGACAGTTTCAGAATTTAGATTTGGATTAACGATTAAAGGAGGGTATTTGCTAAGCATCCATTTTATTAAACTTAATGGAAGTCCTGGGGTGGCCCATGGCGAGGAGAATGAATAAGAAAGTTGACCTGCATTAGCATGGCTTGTCTCAAGGGCAACACTGTTTTGGCGATCAACGACAGTGACATCATGCCCTTGTTTTGCTAAATAGTAAGCTGAAGTGGTTCCAATAATGCCACTTCCTAAAATTAATGTTCTCATTTACACGATTATAAATCTTAAGAAAGCAGAATTTTACCATTCACATAAATGATAAAACTTTACAACGATAGAGCTAATCAAAAAAAAATCTTCTAATAATATAAAAAACTATAGATTGTCTCTAATGAAAATCATTTTATGAATTATCTTGGTATTATTTGTATCTGTTAATACTAAGAATTTAACTCAATAAATTATTGTGGGTTAAAATTATCCCTTTTGTCTATATTTAGGAAGAAATTATGTTTGAAAAATCTCTAACTTTGGCCGAAGTTGATTCTGATATTGCAAATGCAATTACTGCTGAAGAAGCTCGCCAGGAAGCTCATATTGAATTAATAGCTTCTGAAAACTATACATCAACTGCAGTAATGATTGCTCAAGGCTCTCAACTTACTAATAAATACGCAGAGGGCTACCCTTATAAGCGTTATTATGGAGGCTGTGAACATGTTGATGTCGTAGAGCAGCTTGCAATAGATCGTGCAAAAGCTTTATTTGATGCTGATTATGCAAATGTACAACCACACTCTGGTTCACAAGCAAATGCTGCAGTTTTTCAAGCCTTGCTAGTTCCAGGTGATACTATATTGGGTATGAGTTTAGCGCATGGGGGTCATTTAACTCATGGTGCTGCACCATCATTTTCAGGCAAAAATTTTAATGCAATTCAGTATGGCCTTAATGCAGATACTGGTGAAATTGACTATGATGAGGTAGATCGATTAGCTCAGGAGCACAAGCCGAAAATGATCATTGCCGGATTTTCTGCATATTCACGTATTGTTGATTGGGATCGTTTTAGATCTATTGCAGACGACGTTGGTGCGTACTTGTTTGTTGATATGGCGCATGTTGCAGGTCTTATTGCAACTGGTGATTATCCTTCCCCCATTAAAATTGCAGATGTAGTGACAACAACTACTCATAAAACTTTAAGGGGTCCTCGTGGCGGTTTGATTTTAGCGAGAGCCAATGAAGAGATTGAAAAGAAACTTAATTCTGCTATTTTCCCGGGAATTCAGGGAGGACCACTGATGCACATTATTGCCGCTAAAGCGATAGCTTTTAAAG
Source organism: uncultured Gammaproteobacteria bacterium (assembly GCA_902512485.1). GTDB lineage: Bacteria > Pseudomonadota > Gammaproteobacteria > PS1 > Pseudothioglobaceae > Pseudothioglobus. The sequence continues at coordinate 48,615 of CABXJL010000002.1, read as the reverse complement.
AGGCGATGAGTGATGATTTCAAAGCATACCAAAAGCAGGTTGTCGTGAACGCAAGAGCTATGGCCAATGTTTTCATGAATCGTGGCTATGAAGTCATTTCCGGCGGCACCGATGACCATTTGTTTTTAGTTAGCTTTATTTCACAAGGATTGACAGGGAAAGATGTTGATGCTGCTTTGGGCTCGGCTCATATTACAGTCAACAAAAATGCCGTACCCAATGATCCGCAATCTCCTTTCATTACCAGCGGTATACGTGTCGGTACTCCAGCTGCAACAACCAGAGGTTTCGGTGAATCAGAATGCATCGACCTCACTAATTGGATTTGCGATATTTGTGATGACATTGAGAATGGATCTGTTGTGGATGATGTCAGGGTAAAAGTTGAAGAACTTTGTGCAAAATTTCCCGTTTATAGTTAAATTGTATGCGCTGTCCATTCTGTCAGTCAGATGACACCAAGGTACTGGACACAAGGCTCCTTGATGACGGATCTCAAGTTCGCCGTCGGCGTGAATGTATCGCATGCGGTGAGAGACATTCAACTCGTGAAACTGTAGATTTAAACCTTCCAAGACTGATAAAAAGTGACGAATCTAGGCAAACTTTTAGCGAAGATAAGCTGCGTTCAGGATTACTCAAGGCTTTTGAGAAAAGGCCTGTTTCCATTTCAGATATTGAAACAGCCATTCAAAAAATTCAGCGCAAGTTGATGGCACAAAACGAACGAGAAGTTTCATCTTCCGTTCTTGGTGAGTGGGTGATGGAAGAGTTACGCGCTTTGGATGAAGTTGCCTATATTCGATTTGCCTCCGTTTACCGACAATTTCAAGACATTGAAGCGTTCAAAAGCGAAATTGACAAACTGATGAAAAAATAGAATTGCAGCTTAATAGCTAGGCATAATATTTTACTAGGTTTCCCTTCTTGCTTTTTCCAATAGATTCTTCGAAGCAATGAATTTTTTTAGCCCCTTAAGAGTTATGTATTAATAGATAATTATGCCCAAAACTAAAATTGAATTTGTTTGCAGAGAGTGTGGAGCATCCCATCATCAGTGGGTGGGCCAGTGTTTAGAGTGCAAGGCTTGGAATACATTAGAAGAAATTGTGGTCTCTCAAGTCACTTCATCTAAGCCTGAAAGTCTAAAAGACTTGCCGGCATCAAAAGTAAAAAATTTATCTGAAATAACAACCGAAAATAATAAAAGATTAACGACAGGTTTAAAGGAACTTGACCGTACCTTGGGCGGTGGTTTAGTTGATGGCTCAGTAGTTCTTATTGGTGGTGACCCAGGTATCGGTAAATCTACCCTTATTTTGCAGGCTCTAGCTGCTATTAATCAATTAAACACGACATTATATGTCAGTGGAGAAGAGTCAGCTGAGCAGGTCAGTGAGAGGGCAATTCGATTAGGCATTAAAGAAGATATTTTATTTATTAGTGAAACCCATTTAGAAAAGATTCTTAAGCTTTCAAAAAAGGTTCAACCCAAAGTTATTGTTATTGATTCAATTCAAACCATGGTCACTGATCTTTCTGCTTCTGCACCAGGTTCAGTCTCTCAAGTAAGAGACTGTGCAGCTCAACTAACTCAGTACACAAAACAGACTCATACAATTCTTATCATGATTGGCCATGTAACAAAAGGTGGCGCTCTGGCAGGGCCACGCATCTTAGAACATATGGTTGATACTGTTCTTTATTTCGAAGGCGATGCAGGCGGTCGTTACAGAATTATTAGGGCAGTAAAAAATCGTTACGGTTCGATCAATGAAATTAGTGTTTTTGCAATGAGTGAAAAGGGTTTGCAGCAAGTCAGTAATCCATCTTCTATTTTCCTTTCAAATCAAAAAACACCATCACCAGGTTCGATGGTTATGGTTGTGCGTGAAGCTACCAGGCCGTTACTTATAGAAATTCAAGCTTTAGTTGATCAAGCAAATGGTCCAGCAAAGCGAGTGAGTGTAGGTTTAGATCAAAATCGACTTTCTCTACAATTGGCAATTCTTCATAAACATGGTGGAATTGCGACCTTTGATCAGGATGTTTTTGTAAATGTTGTTGGTGGTATTAAAGTAAGTGAAACAGCTTCTGATCTAGCGGTTATGATGGCAATCGCCTCTAGTTTGAGAGATAAAGTCATTCCAAAAGATTGGATAGCTTTTGGTGAAGTTGGATTAAGTGGTGAGGTTCGTCCAGTATTTAATGCATCAGAGCGCCTATCTGAAGCCCAAAAACAAGGATTTAAGGTAGCTATAATCCCTAAATCAAATGCCCCTAAAAAAGCAGATAAAGGTATCAAGATTGTCCCAATAGAGTTTCTAAACCAAGCAATTCGGTATTTAGTCGAAAGCACTTAAAGCTTATAAATCTAAGCCTTTTTGAGCCTTTATATTGGCTCTAAATGCATGCTTAATATCTAGTATTTCGCTAACAGTATCTGCAACTTCAATTAAATTATCACTAGCTGCTCTGCCTGTAATGACGACGTGTTGGTTTGCAGGTCGATTAGTTAGGGCTTTGAGGATTGATTTTTCTTCAAGATATTTATAACTAATCATGTAGGTGATTTCATCAAGGACGACAAGATTAAACTCAGGATTAGAAAGGAATTTTTCAGCCTCGCTCCATGCCTCAAGCGCCTTTCTTTTATCCAATTCTTGATCTTGAGTGTCCCAAGTAAAGCCCGTTTCCATGATTACCGTAGAAACATCTTCATGCCTATCTAAGAAGATATCTTCACCTGTAGCTTGTTCACCTTTTAAAAAACGTACTATCCCTACCTTCATGTCATAACCTAGAGATCTGCAAATCATCCCCATAGCGGAGGATGATTTACCCTTACCATTTCCTGTTAACAAGACAATGATTCCTTTGTCAATATCTGCAGCCTCAATACGAGAATCGATATATGCTTTTTTACGTTGCATGCGTTTTTTGTAAGAGTTTTCCATAACTAGTATTTGGTTATGTTCATAAATATCATTATAAAGCTATTCAACTTTTAAACTAATTTGAAATTAAATTAAATCTTTTTATAACAAGCTATTCAATGCATTATTCAGTTGAAATTGGGAGTCTTAGGTAAAATGTTGTCAATTTTCACAATTTAGATTAATTCGATGAACAAAGTTTATAACTTTAGTGCAGGTCCTGCAGCTTTGCCGAGTGCTGTACTAGAGCGTTTTAAAAGTGATTTACCAGAATTTAGAGATGCCAAGGCATCTGTTATGGAAATCTCTCATAGAGGGGCAGATTTCATGGCGCTAGCAAAAAAAGCTGAACAAGACCTCAGAGACTTAATGAGTATTCCAGATGATTACAAAGTTTTGTTCTTGCAAGGTGGTGCTTCCCAGCAGTTTTCTATGGTTCCAATAAACCTTTTAAGGGGTAAAAAAATTGCTAATTACGCTAACACAGGTCATTGGTCCGAGAAAGCTATCCTTGAAGGGTCAAGGTATTGTGAGGTTAACGTGTGTACAGATAGTACAAAAAATGGCTTTACTGATATTGAAGACTATTCAAGTTGGAAAATTGACCCTGATGGCGCCTATCTTCACTACACTCCCAACGAAACTATTGCTGGACTAGAGTTTGATTATATTCCTGAGGTTGGTATGCCGCTAGTCGCAGACATGTCTTCATCTATTCTTTCTAGGCCGATTGATGTTTCAAAGTTTGGCGTGATCTATGCTGGTGCTCAAAAAAATATTGGTGTCTCTGGTTTGACTGTCGTGATTGTCAGAGGGGATTTAATAGGGAAAGTTGTTGAACACCAGCCAGTTTTGTTTGATTACTCAACTCAATCAAATAAAGACTCTATGTATAACACCCCTTGCACTTTTGCTTGGTACTCAGCGGCGCTTGTCTTTGAGTGGTTAAAAGAGCTTGGTGGTATAGAATCAATTTCTCAACATAACAAGAATAAATCACAGTTACTCTACAAAGCGATTGATTCAAGTGATTTTTATTCTAACAATGTAGCCAACAGGTTTCGCTCTAGAATGAATGTACCTTTTTTTACACCTGACCCTGAACTGGACAGAGTGTTTATTCAAGATGCTTTGAATGAAAACCTCTTGGCCCTTAAAGGACACAGAGCTATTGGTGGAATTCGGGCTAGCATATATAATGCAATGAGTATGAAAGGAGTTGAATCTTTAGTGTCATTTATGGTTGATTTTGAAAAAAATTCTGGTTAGAAACATTAGTAATCTTAATGATTGACCTCTAAGTCACTAAATCTAATAAAATTTACAATTAGAATGAAAGAGAAAACACTAAAAAATCTAAGATCAGAAATTGACGCTTTGGATAATAAGATCCAATTGCTTATAGCTTCGCGTGCTGATCTAGCAGCTCAGGTAGCCAAAGTGAAAAAAGAATCAAACACTCAAAGCGCCTTTTATCGACCTGAAAGGGAGGCTCAGGTTCTGAGTCGCGTTATTGAAAGAAACCAAAGTTTACTAAAAGATAAAGATATTGCACTTATTTTTAGAGAAATAATGTCTGCCTGCCTAGCAATTGAACAGCCTCTCAAGATTGCCTTTCTTGGACCTGAAGGCACCTTCACACAAGAGGCAGCCTTAAAACATTTTGGTCATGGAGTGTCAACTCTAGACTGTGGAACTATTGATGAGATTTTTCATCAAGTAGAGACAGACAATGTTCACTATGGCGTCGTGCCTATCGAAAACTCGTCAAACGGTGTCATAGGAACCTCTCTTGATATGCTCTACAGTCATGACCTCAATATTTGTGGTGAAGTTGAAATTGCTGTTGCCCATCACTTAATGATGCAAGATCAGTCTCAAGAAATCAATATAATTTATGCTCATCAACAAGCATTTGACCAATGCCATAGATGGTTGTCAAATCATTATCCCCATACAGAGCTTCGTCCTGTGGCTTCAAATGCACTTGCTGCCCGAATGGTAAAAGATGAACCTAATGCTGCGGCTATAGCCTCTAAGGCTGCGCTGAATCTTTATGCTCTCCAGCGGGTGGCAAAAAATATTGAGGACAGAGCTGGCAACATTACCCGTTTCATAGCCATTGGTAAAGATGATGTCCCTCCTGGAGCCGAAGACAAGACTTCCTTATTGGTTGTTACAAAACATAAACCTGGAGCCTTGTTTGATTTGTTGGAGCCATTTAAGAACCGTAATATAAATATGTTGCAGTTGGCCAGACATCCAATTCCCGGGGTGAAATGGGAATACTTGTTCTTTATCGATATTGAAGGTCACCAAACTGACGAAAACATTAGGGAAGCTATCTCTGAAGTTGAAAAACAAGCTTCAAAACTAAATATACTTGGATCCTATCCTGTCGCAATTTTATGAATGCATGTGAATCTATTCTTGGCTTGAGTCCATATCAAGGAGGCAAGCCGATTGAAGAGCTTGAGCGTGAATTAGGAATAAAAAACGTAATAAAGCTCGCTTCAAACGAAAATCCTTTAGGTGCTAGCCTTAAAGTAGTTGAGGCCATAAAGCAATCACTCAAAGAAGTTCATAGATACCCAGACGGAAATGGCTATGAATTAAAAAAAAGTATAAGTAATCACTTAGATGTAGCTATGGAAATGATTTCATTGGGAAACGGCTCTAATGAGTTATTGGAATTAGTCGCTAGAGTGTTTGTTTGTAAAAACACAGACGAAGTGATTTTTTCACAGTATGCGTTTGTTGTTTATCCATTGGTTACTCAAGCCTTGGGTGCTACTGCAAAAGTAGCTCCAGCAAAAGAATACGGCCACGATTTAAATGCTATGCTTGAGTTAATTAACGATAACACGAAACTCATCTTTGTTGCCAATCCCAATAACCCTACTGGAACACTAGTAAGCGATGATGAAATATATAACTTTTTAATTAAAGTGCCTAGACATATACCAGTGGTTTTGGATCAAGCATACTTTGAATATTTAAATATTAATGATCAATCTATTGACTGGTTAAAAGAGTTTGATAATTTAATTATAACTCGTACCTTTTCAAAAGCTTATGGCTTGGCTGGTTTAAGAGTTGGATACTCAATTTGCAGTCCAATAATTGCGGATTTTATTAACCGAGTTAGGGAGCCGTTTAATGTTAATCATACAGCTCAAATAGCTGCAATTTGTGCCTTGTCAGATTTGGACTATTTAAAGGAATCGAGAAAGGTGAATGATACCGGCTTAAGTCAGCTAGAAGAGGGCCTTAAACGCCTTAAATTAAGGTATATTCCTTCACACGCTAATTTTATTGCTGTTAAATTTTCTAATGCAATGGAAATATATAACAGTCTACTTAAAGAGGGTGTGATTGTACGCCCTGTAGAGATGGATAATTTTCTTAGAATTTCGATAGGCACTACTGAAGAAAATACTTACTTGCTTCAAGCCCTGGAAAAAATATTATGATGAAAAAGGTTTGCATAATTGGCATAGGGTTGATTGGTGGTTCACTAGCGAAGGCGATTAATAAAACTCAACAGTCAGAAATTGTCTTTGGTTTTGGAAGAGATAAGTCTCGCCTTGAAAAAGCACAAAAGAGCAACGTTATTGACCAATATTCAACAGATATAGGTGAAGCGTTGAATGGTGCGAATATGGTAATTATTGCCACACCAGTTGGAAGTTACGAGTCAATACTTAAGGAAATGAAACCTCATATAGTTGAAGGAATGGTTATTAGTGATGTTGGTAGCACTAAAGTTAGTGTTATTGAAGCCGTTAAATCAGTATTTGACGGTGCTCTTGATAACTTTATCCCAGCACACCCGATTTCTGGCAAAGAGAAGGTTGGTTTTGAAGTGAGTGATGAGGATTTATTTGTCAATAGAAAAGTTATTATCACCCCTCTAGAAAACAACAATCCTGAATCAATAAAAATACTTGCGAAGATGTGGGAAGGGGTTGGTGCTGAAGTTGATTTTATGACTCCACAATCACACGACGACTTGCTAGGTATGACTTCACATTTACCTCATATGTTGGCTTTTTCTTTAGTTAATTACCTAATCAGTCAACATCCTGAAGCCTCCGTATATGCAGCCGGTGGTTTTAAAGACTTCTCAAGAATAGCTTCAGGCGATGCAATTATGTGGCGAGATATTTGTCTTCACAATCGAGATGCAATCGTTACACACATTAAGGCCTATCAAGAATCATTGAATACTCTAGTTGAGGCCATCGATAGTCAAAATAAAGATCAACTTGAGTCGTTGTTTCGTGAGGCGAAAAATACCCGCGATTCATGGATAGATTGAGGCATCTTGATGACTAGTTTTAAGGCTTCTTCCTGCCACTCATTAAATGGCTCAATCAAAGTACCTGGCGATAAGTCAATTTCTCATCGATCAATTATGCTGGGATCAATTGCTAATGGCGTTACCAATGTGTCAGGTTTTTTAGAAGGTGAAGATAGTCTTACCACTTTGAGAGCGTTTCAACAGATGGGTGTCCAGATTGAGAGAACGGGCTCTAATATTGCTATTCATGGTGTAGGCAAGCACGGCTTAAAATCTCCATCAAAACCCCTTGATTTAGGCAATTCTGGGACATCCATTCGACTCATGTCAGGCCTTCTCAGTGCTCAAAGCTTTAATTCTCAACTTTGCGGAGACGCGTCATTATCAAGAAGACCGATGGAAAGGGTAATTGAGCCCTTAAGTATGATGGGAGCGGTAATTGATAGCAACAAATCAAAGCCACCTTTATCTATAACTGGCAATCAGAGATTATCGGCGATTAATTACACTCTTCCTATTGCCTCTGCCCAAATTAAATCGTGCTTATTGTTCGCAGGGCTATATGCAGAGGGAGAAACTTGCATTGTTGAGAATAGTACTACGAGAGATCACACCGAGAGAATGTTGAGAGGTTTTGGTTACCCTGTCAATTCTTCTAATGGTCAAATTTCGTTAATGGGTGGTGGCGAATTAAATGCTTGTGATATAGAAGTGCCGAGTGATATTTCTTCAGCAGCTTTCTTTATTGTTGCTGCCAGCATTGCTAAAGAGGCAGATATCACACTAAATGCGGTAAACATTAACCCAACAAGAACTGGAATCCTTGATATTCTTGAATTGATGGGAGCCAATATTGTTTTGAATAATGAAAGGATTATTGCCGGTGAGCTGGTTGCTGATATTCATGTCTATTCAGCAGAACTCCATGGAGTCGATATACCGCAGGAGCTTGTACCTATAGCGATTGATGAATTTCCAGTTATTTTTATTGCTGCAAGCTGTGCAACAGGCGAAACTCTATTAACTGGTGCAAAAGAATTGCGAGTTAAAGAATCAGACCGTATTCAGGTTATGGCTGATGGTTTGACAGCTCTAGGCATCAAAAATGAAGTTCTTGAAGATGGAATTCGAATTCAGGGCGGTGAATTTAGTAAGCAAAATTCGATAATCAAATCTCATCAAGATCATCGTATCTCAATGTCATTTACGATTGCCTCAAGTAGATCTGAATATGATATCAAGATAGAAGATGTCGATAATGTTCAGACATCCTTTCCAAATTTTGTAGAATTGGCCAACAAAATTGGTATGAATATTGAAAAATGTTGACGATTTACAATCTTGCATAAATCTTAAGAACCTTACTTAGGGTGATTGCTATAATACGTTTTTTTTATAAAGAGAAAAAATATGACAATTGAAAATGCCGAATCATTCTTTGCTTTTGATGTATTGAGTTGGCTTTTTTTGGCAATGCTGCTGGCAATTGTCATTGTCTTGATTGATCTAGTATTTTTCTCAAAAACTAGTCCTGAAAGTGACGTCAAGGTAACTGAAGATAGGACAACTTTTAGAAAAATTTGTTACTTTCTTATCTTCTTAAAGTTTTCAAAATCTGAAAAATATAAGCATCGACCTAAAGTTGTTCAGTGGTCAATTGAGCTCTTCCCTGTGCTGTTTTTGGTTTTAGTCTTTCGAGGCTTTATCTTTGAGCCGTTTCGAGTACCTTCAAATTCAATGATGCCAACTCTATTAACTGGTGATTTTATCTTAGTTAACAAGTTTGACTATGGCTTAAGATTACCGATACTTAACTCTAAAATTATTGATTTTTCAAAGCCAGATAGGGGTGATGTTATTGTATTCAGGTACCCCAATTATGAGCATAGCACTAGTTATTCTGGAGTAGATTTCATTAAGAGAGTGGTTGCTCTTCCAGGTGATAATATTAGCTATGAAAAAGACCATCTAACAGTTAATGGTGAGACGGTTGATTATAGAAAAATTGGTGCTTATCAAGGCGTTGATTCGGGTAAAGCGATGAGCGGTTATCGTCACGTTAGAGAGCTAATCGATCAGGCCAACCATGACATTTTGCTTCACCCTTTAGGTCACTCTAGAGAGCTCTCTAAAACAATTGTTCCCGAAGGTCATTACTTTGTCATGGGCGACAATAGATCTCATAGCAGTGATTCTCGGTTCTGGGGTTATGTGCCAGAACATTACATTCTTGGTAGGGCAGTGGGTATCTGGATGCATTGGGATTGGAACCATAGCACCATGCAGTTCAGCCGAATAGGTGGGTTCGACTAGTTGACTGATTATTTATTTGCTGCTCATCACTTTTAAAGCCTTTAAAACATTGATGGCCTCGTGAATAAAGTAGTCTTCCCTGAGTAGATCTATATACTCATTGTCTCTATTCTCAGTGATTTCATCCTGCAATTCAAGAATATCTTCTTCAGATAATTCAGAAGGACTCTCTGACGATAAATGATTTTTTAAGTCTTTTTCTTGAGAGCTTAAGTTAATAGCATCTTCAAAACTGCTTAGAGTGTTATCCTTTAAATATATATCAGGGGCAATACCTTTGGCCTGAATAGATCTTCCGGAAGGTGTATAGTAACGCGCTGTAGTTAACTTGAGGCCAAACCCATCCTGTAAACTTAACATTGATTGCACAGAGCCCTTACCGAATGATTCTTGACCCATAACAATAGCTCGCTTGTGGTCTTGCAGTGCTCCAGCGACAATCTCTGAAGCCGATGCAGAGCCTTTATTCATCAACACAACAATAGGGGCACCATTTAAGATATCTCCTGCTTTAGTTGGGAAGGAAACTTTAGAACTCGAGGTCCTACCTTCGGTATAGACGACAATGCCATCGCTATCAATAAATAAATTGGCGACATCAATTGAAGAGTTCAGAAGACCCCCTGGATTGTTCCTTAAATCAAGAATTAAGGAGTCAAGTTTAGTTTCATTCTCTGTTACAAGCTCTGAAACGATTTCATCCACTAATTCTGCGGTAGGGTTTTGAAACTGTGAGATTCGAATATATCCAATACCTTCATCCAAAAGAAAACCTTTGGCAGAAACAATAGTGATAATTTCTCGAGTTATTTCAACAACAAATGGTGCGATATCGGGTCTCCCAATAGTCAACTTAACTTTCGTCCCAGGAGCGCCTCTCATTAGTTTCACGCCTTCTTCAAGGTCGATTTGATTCACATTTTGATCATCAATTTTTAGAATAATGTCACCGGCTTGAAGGCCCGCACGATATGCCGGCGTGTCATCTATGGGAGAGATAATCTCAATAAAACTACCCTCAGCGCCTATAACAATACCCACACCACCAAATCTGCCCATCGTGCTTTCACTTAAATCGGATTGGTCTTCTGGATCAAGAAAGCTTGAATGCGGGTCAAGCCCTTCAACAAGTCCCTGAATGGCATTTTTAAACATTGTTTCATCATCAATCTCGTCGACGTATAGTTGTTTGATTTGTGAATAGACAGCAGTAAAAGTATTTAGCCCTTCAAAAAATTCTGGTGAATCCAAAGGAGAATAATTGTCATCTGCAAGACAAACATTCGAGAAGCTTGAAAACAATAAAAACGAAAATAGAAGATTAGTTCTTAATAAATTTTTTAGAGAGGCCATGATAAATTATTTAATGTTGTAATATTGAAATCAATAAGGTTATATTTGATGAGTCAGATTGTACTTTGTTTTATTTTAATATTTATGGATAAATAATAAAGTTTTTGTGGAGAAATATCAATGATTTTTTCATTCAATCTCTTGCAATTGTTAAAATCATACATTGATAGATTTATTGCGTCCGTAGCTCAGCTGGATAGAGTGTCGGCCTCCGAAGCCGAATGTCGGGTGTTCAAATCACCTCGGACGCACCAATTTAACAAATATTTCAAATGCTGGGGTAGAGTCAATTATTTATAAAAATGCAACCTTTTCAAATTGTCGTACATATAGATACTCACTTTCCCGTATTTGGGATAAGAAAAAAAAGTGTGTTTTGTTTATAGGGCTTAATCCATCTACTGCTGACGAAGAAGTGGATGATCCTACAATACGAAGATGTATTAATTATGTAAAAAACTGGGGGTACGGTGGCTTTATGATGGTGAATCTTTTTGCTTATAGAACGACCTTGGCTTCCAACCTTAAAAAAGTAAAATATCCTGTTGGAATTGAAAATGATCAATATATTGTGACACTATCAAAAAAAGCTGATATAACTGTCGCTGCATGGGGAAATAATGGAAATCTCTATAATAGGGGTAAACAAGTTTTGAACCTTGTCCCAAACCTTATGTGTTTGAAGGTTAACAAGTCAGGTCAGCCAGCTCATCCTTTGTATTTAAAAAAAGATTTAAAGCTAATCAAATTTTCTAGATTATGAAATATATCGTTATTGACCCCGTAATTCTGGATTTGGGTATTGTAAAAATACATTGGTATGGAGTCATGTATTTATTGGCTTTTCTGTTGGCATATTTGCTCGCCAAATATAGAGCAAATTTGACTCAAGAATGGAGTGCTCAGCAAGTTGATGATTTCATTTTTTACGGAGCCTTGGGTGCTGTTTTAGGCGGTCGTCTAGGTTATATGTTGTTTTACAGTTTGCCAAGTTTTTTATCCAACCCATTAATTTTTTTAGACTTTCAAAATGGTGGAATGTCTTTTCATGGAGGTTTTCTTGGCGTTTTACTTGCAATGATTTTATTTAATCGCAAGTCAAAAAAAAGTTTTTTTCAAACAACCGACTTTATTGCTCCATTAGTCCCGCTTGGTTTGGCATTTGGAAGGATTGGAAATTATATAAATGCTGAGCTTTGGGGGAAGGTTACGACCAGTGTTTGGGGAGTATATTCACCTGACCAGAGTGGTGTCTGGGCTCATCGCTACCCGACACAACTCTTCGAAGCCCTTCTCGAGGGTGTTGTGTTATTTGTCATTTTGTGGTTTTTCAGCAAAAAAAATCGACCATTGATGTCTACATCCTCCCTATTTTTGATTTTCTATGGATTCTTTAGATTTATAATTGAATTCATCAGAGTACCAGACGTACAATTGGGATATTTAGCTTTCGAGTGGTTAACGATGGGTCAGTTATTGAGCTTACCGATGTTCGTTATTGGTATCTATTTATATTATAAATCTTACTATTCTGAGAAACAATTATGAAACAATATTTAGATTTTTTAAAGCTCGTAAGGGATCAGGGGTCTATTAAAACCGACAGAACAGGTACAGGCACGGTAAGCATTTTCGGCCATCAGATGCGTTTTAATCTTAAAGATGGATTCCCCTTGGTTACTACTAAACGTATCCATCTTCCTTCAGTAATCCATGAATTGTTGTGGTTTTTGAGTGGTGACACTAATATTAAATATTTACAGGAAAATAAGGTTAATATTTGGAATGAATGGGCAGATGAAAATGGTGAATTAGGGCCAGTTTATGGTGCACAGTGGCGTAATTGGAAGAATGCTGATGGTGAGGTGATTGATCAAATCTCGGAGGCCATGGAATTAATCAAGAATTCACCGGATTCTAGGCGAATTCTTGTTTCTAGTTGGAATGTTGGAGAGCTTGAAAGTATGGCTTTGCAACCCTGTCATGCGATTTTTCAATTTTATGTAGCAAACGGGCAGTTATCATGCCAGCTCTATCAAAGAAGTGCCGATATCTTTCTTGGAGTTCCATTCAATATCGCCTCTTATGCACTTTTAACTCACATGGTTGCTCAACAATGCAATCTTGAAGTGGGTGACTTTGTATGGAGTGGTGGTGACTGTCATGTTTATTCGAACCATTTTGAACAGGTTAATATTCAATTAGGAAGAACTCCAAAACCTTTACCGAGGCTTATTATGAAAAGAAAACCTAACAGCGTCTTTGATTATCAATTTAATGATTTTGAGTTTCATAATTATGTTCACGATGACGCAATAAAGGCACCAGTTGCAATTTAATCATCATTCCTTGAATTAGCTGTATGGATAAATTACAAAAAAATATTGCATATCAATTTAATAATATTGAGTTACTTAAACAGGCTTTGACACACCGAAGTGTAAGTAAAAACAATAATGAAAGATTGGAGTTTTTAGGGGATAGCATCCTTGGCTGTGTTATTTCTCGTGAACTCTATCAACGTTTCCCACTAATTGACGAAGGTCAGCTGTCAAGGCTTCGATCTTACTTAGTAAGAGGTCAAACTCTAGCAAAACTAGCAAAAACAATCAAATTGTCTGAAACTCTTGTTTTGGGTCAGGGCGAGTTAAAAAGTGGCGGCTTTCGACGTGAATCGATTCAGGCTGACGCTTTTGAAGCAGTTCTTGGAGCGATATTTCTTGATTCTGATTATTTGACTGTTAGCCATGTTGTTTTAAAGCTTTATGAAGACTTACTAAATGATGCTAGCCCTGAAGATTCATTAAAAGATTTTAAAACTCAGCTTCAAGAATTATTGCAAAAAAAAGGGCATTCTCTTCCTCAATACGAACTAATTAAGACAGAAGGCCAGGACCATGACGCAATTTTCCATGTACGCTGCATTATTAGTGAGCATGACCTTGAAGTGGAAAAAAATGCAAAAAGCATTAAAAGGGCAGAGCAAGCCTGTGCCGAATCTCTTATAACAAGACTGACCTCACCATGATCTTTCAGTCAGGTTTTATTGCAGTCGTAGGCCGGCCAAATGTTGGTAAATCAACGCTCATTAATGAATTGATTGGTCAAAAGCTTTCGATTACTTCTCATAAACCGCAAACCACTAGACATTGCATCCACGCCATAGACACTCAGGACAACTACCAAATGATCTTTGTTGACACTCCAGGGATTCATATTAGCAATAAAAAGGCAATCAACTCCTATATGAATAAAGCCGCAAGCTCAAGCATTTTAGAAGTGGATATGATACTTTGGTTAGTTGAAGCCCTTAAATGGACCAAAGAAGATGAACGTGTAATGGAACATTTAACGAAAATCGAAGTACCAGTTATTCTTTGTGTTAATAAGATTGACATCTTAAATACTAAAAATGAAGTGCTTCCTTACCTAGAAAATCTAGGAGAAAAATTCCAAGCCAATCAAGTTTTCCCATTATCGGCATTTAAAAAAAATCACATCAATGAACTAAGAAAGCTAATTTTGAAGTATTTACCTCAACAAGAAGCATTATTTGGGTCTGATTACGTGACCGACCGATCAGAGCGATTTGTAGTTGCTGAGTTTATTCGTGAAAAATTGATACGCAGTCTTTCGAACGAATTACCATATGATCTGACGGTTGAGATTGAAAAATTTGATTTGGATGGTCAAATGTATCGAATTGCAGCTAGAATTTTTGTTGAAAAACCATCCCAAAAAAGTATTGTGATTGGTGACAAAGGTAAAATGCTTAAGAAAATAGGCGAGGAGTCTCGTGTCAGTATTGAAGGTTTTTTAGAAAGAAAAGTTTTTTTAGAGCTGTGGGTTAAGGTTCGACAAGGCTGGAGTGATGACAAAAGAGCCTTAGCCTCTTTGGGTTATGACTAAAATAGAATTAACACCAGCGTTTTTAATTCATCGGAGAATGTATCAGGGCAGCTCACTTTTGTTGGATTTTTTTACCCGTCACTATGGAAAAATTCGTCTTGTTGCACGAGGTGCTCGAAGCAATATGACTTCACTGCAAATGTTTCAATGTCTGAACATTTCTTTTAAAGGCAGAAGTGAACTCAAAAATCTTACTGACTGGGAGTCTAGTGATCAGCCACGCAGACTTTTAGGTAATGATTTAGTTCTTGCTATGTATACAAATGAACTTCTTTCAAGACTATTACCGGAAGGTGAAAAACATCAAAAAGTATTTGACGGCTACTGGAACTACTTGGGAGCGATTAATGATCAGTCTGATACTGAAAAGGAATATTCCCTCAGATTGTTTGAAAACCTTTTGCTAGAAGAGCTTGGCTATGGTATAGAATTTAATAAGGATTCTAAAGGAAGTCCTATTGACTCTGAACTTGACTATCAGTTTCAGGAGTACAAAGGTTTTGTTGTAAAAGCAGATGGCAACATACCCGGTGAAGCTCTGTTAGTGGTTGATGATGGTAAAAATGACTATTTAGGTATCAATCATTTAGCTATCTTAAAAAAAATAAATCGAAAGCGTCTAAGATCAATCCTTGGCGAAAAGCCACTAAAAAGTAGGGAATTATTTTTTGTGAACTAATTTAATAATTATGAGTATTTATTTGGGCGTTAATATTGACCACATTGCGACACTAAGAGAAGCAAGAGGAACGACATATCCTAGCCCATTAGAAGCAGCACTAATTTGTGAAAAATCAGGCGCAGACAGCATTACGCTACATCTTCGTGAAGATAGACGTCATATTCAAGATAAAGATGTTGAGGAGCTAAAAACAACACTAAAAACAAAAATGAACTTAGAGATGGCTTCAACCGATGAAATGCTAAAAATTGCTTCTCAAATTAGTCCTCAAGATTGCTGTCTAGTTCCTGAAAAACGAGAAGAGTTGACGACTGAAGGTGGACTAGATGTCGCGTCTCAATTACCACGTATGAAGGAAGTTTGTGCTCAACTAGATGACAGCAATATAAGGGTTTCACTTTTTATAGATGCCGATAAGAAGCAAATAGATGCAGCAATGACTTGTGGCGCACCTGTAATTGAAATTCATACAGGACATTATGCTGATGCAGTTGATTCTGTCGAACGTGAATCGAAATATAATGAAATAAAACAGGCCTGTGAGTATGCACATAGTCTGGGTCTTCAGGTTAATGCAGGACACGGCTTAACGCTCAATAATACTTTTACTATTGCAAAAATTGATTCAATTGTTGAACTCAATATTGGCCACTCAATTATCTCTAGGGCAGTTTTTGTAGGTCTAGCAAATGCAACAACTGAGATGAAATCCTTAATGTTGGAGGCTAGGGGTTTATGATTTATGGAATAGGAACAGACATTGTAGACATTGAGAGAGTAAAAAAGATTCTTTCAAAAAATCGAGATGGCTTTGTTAAAAGAGTTTTAAGTGAACATGAACAGGCCTTGTTTACAAATAAGGCTGAAAGTGTAGCATATTGTGCAAAGCGTTTTGCAGCTAAAGAAGCCTTTGCAAAAGCCCTAGGAACCGGTATCGGGCGAGTGGTTAGTTTTCAAGATTTGACCGTGCGAAATAATGAGAATGGAAAACCATACTTCATTCCAAGTGAAAAATTAAGACAGTTCTTGGTAGAAAAGAATATTAAACAGGCTCATTTAAGTATCTCTGACGAGAGTAATAATGCCATTGCATTTGTAGTTTTAGAGACCCTTGACGTTTAAGCTCAAGATTAATCCAAGACTTTACCATTCGGAAACAAATCGAACCTTAAATCTAGAAAGGTATGTCATCCTCAAATTCATCTTTTGAAACTGGTGTAATACTTGGTTCTATTTGACTTTTTTCAGCTACATCCTCAGTTGGGGCACTTGAACTAGAATCGTCACGACGGTCAAGCATCTGTAAAGTTCCATTAAAACCACTAACGACAACCTCTGTAGTGTAACGATCTTGGCCATTCTGGTCTTGCCATTTCCGAGTTTGTAATTTTCCTTCGACGTAGACTTTAGAACCTTTATCTAAATATTGACCCGCAATTTCTGCTAGTTTGCCAAATAAACTGACACGATGCCATTCAGTTCTCTCTTGTTTTTGGCCAGTACTTTTGTCTGTCCAAGATTCGCTTGTAGCAACAGATAAGTTACTAATTGCATTGCCATTAGAGGCGTATTTTACTTCTGGTTTTGCGCCAAGATTTCCAACTAGTATTACTTTATTAATGCCTGCCATATCTACTCCTCTAATATTTCAACTTTTTGTGGCAAAGTTGTCATAAGCAACCACCAGATAATTGCCACAAATATGGTCAATAAGAATACACTATTTAAGTCATAAATGTTATAAATAAGACCACCAATAGCGCCACCAAAAAAAGTCCCTAAGAACTGAGAAGTTGAAAAAATTCCCATTGCAAGTCCACGCTTGGAAGTGCTTGCAGTTCTTGATAAAAGCGAAGGCAATATAGCTTCGATTGAATTAAAGGCAACAAAGAAAATAGTCAAAATTACAAGAAACACTGAGAAGTTTAAGTTTAAGGTAATAAACATTCCCTGACTCATTATCAAAAGAGCAATACAAAAAAGCAATATAGGTTTGGTTTTTTTATATCTCTCAGAAAGAATGATTAATGGCAACATGCCAATAAATGAAAGTAATATCGCTGGAAGATAGAGTTGCCAGTTGTCAAACATGTTGATAATGTTATATTCTACAATCAACAGTGGCATTACAATAAAGCCACTAGAGAGTATCATGTGTAAACTAAAAACACTGAAATCAAGGCGTAATAACTTAGGATTTAGAACTTCTCTAAAAGCAGCAATTGATAAACGGTAATATTTTTTTGGTTTAGCGTAAGGCAGAGTAAAAACAATCAAAATAGCAACAATTGAAAGCAAGCCAATAACCCAAAAAAGTCCAGACAGCCCAGCCGATGATGCAATCACAGGTCCAATAATTAGCGACAACATAAATGCAAGACCAATCTGAAAGCCGACAAAGGCGTTGGCTTTTACACGACTCTGTTCAGAAACTGAATCAGCTAAAAAAGCCATCAATACAGCTGAAATAGCACCACTACCTTGAAGTGCTCGACCGATGACTATAAAAATAATATTTGTTGTATTTGCCGCTACAACACTTCCAATAAAAAAAATGCACAAGCCTAAAATCAATAGTGGTTTTCGACCATATCTATCAGATAAATAACCAAAAGGTATTTGAAAAAATGCCTGGGTTAAGCCATATATTCCAATCGCTAGTCCTATCAGAAGTGGGGATGAATTATCGTATTCACTGGCATAAACGCTCATTACTGGAAAAAGCATAAACAGCCCCAGCATTCTAACTCCCATAATCAATGAAACCTTGAAGGTAAAAAGTCTTTCAGTTGAATTCATATTTACCTAAAGAAAAACTATTTATCTATTTTATAGTTGGGAGAATAGTTAGGATAACTTGCATAAAGCACAGTTCTTGTATCTTTGGCTAGTTCTTCAGCATTGATAGCGTCATAATTGTGGGCCATTAGGTGAAGTCCATCAGCTACAGAAGGGCTATTAGGATAATTCTCAATAATGTACTTTGAACGATTAATTGCAGCTATATGTGATCCGATGCTTGTGTAATATAGTGCTACATAGAATTCATGTCTTGCAAGTACGTTCTTAAGTGCTACTAGTTTATTTGATGCTTCTTCAGAATATTTTGAATCAGGGAATGTATCAATTAACAAAGAGAAATAACTATAAGCATCACGTACACTTTGAACATCTCTCTGTGCACTATCTGTGATGATTTCATCGAGAATTGATGCAGACTTTTCTTCTGCGATAACTCCTCTCAAGTAGTAAGCATATGGGGTAGAGAGAAGGGTAGGGTATCGCTCAATAAATTCATTTAATTCAAGTATAGCGCGGTTATATTTTTTACGCTTAAACAAGTTATATGCGATGTCTAGACGTGCCTGTATTGCATACTTTGAACCGGGGTAGGCGGCGAGTATAACTTCCAACTGGTCGATTCCTTGTTCAATGGAGCCAGCACTAAACTTATCTTCAGAAAGCTCATATAGAGCCTTTGGAGTGAGCCCATCAGCAACTGGTCCTCTTGCCTCTTTATCACTTCCAAATTGAGAACAACCACAAAGGAGAATTGTAAATGAGATAAATAAAATTGGTGACTTGAACATATAAAGTTGCTTGGTTATTTTTTATAAAAGGGCATTATACTTGGGTGCAGTGTTAATAGAAACCTTTGTATAAACTACCTTGCTTGGATTACAACTTGCTTATAATTATCTAACTTAATTTATATTTTTTATCAAATGGCAATCTCTTTCTTTCATAAACAAACCCAAATTGAAGATTTGATTTCAGTGCTCAAAGATTATCTGGATGATGATGAAATTGCGCTTGTCAAAAAGGCCCATAAACTAGCGGAAAAGGCTCATGAAGGGCAAATTAGACAATCTGGTGAGTCTTATATACACCATCCCTTAGCGGTGGCTTTAATACTTGCAGGCCTTAAACTCGATTATTACTGTATTGTTGCCGCAATTTTGCATGACTGTATCGAAGATACGTCAGTAACAAAAGAGGAGGTAGAGCAAGAGTTTGGAAGTCAGGTTGCTCATATCGTTGAAGGAGTATCAAAGTTGACAAATTTAGAGTTTACTTCGAGCTCACAAAAACAAGCTAAAAATTTTCAGAAACTTGTTTTTGCCATGTCAAAAGATATGAGAGTTATGGTCATTAAGCTGGCAGATAGATTACATAATATGCGCACTCTTGAGTCTATGAGTCATGAAAAAAAGATTCAAAAAGCCAAAGAAACTTCAGAACTGCATGCACCTATTGCAAGGCGACTTGGCCTGCATAGCATTAGAGTAGAGTTGGATGACTTGTGTTTTCAAACGCTTCATCCTAGAAGATACTTAATACTTAAGAGAAAAATTAAAAAGCAATACGGCAATCAAAAGAAAATGATCGCGCTCACTCAAACAGAAATTGAAAACAGGTTAAAACTTGAGGGCATTAATGCTGAAGTTGAAGGTCGTCAAAAACAACCTTTTAGTGTTTATAACAAAATGAAAACAAAATCTTTAAAGTTTTCCGAAGTACTCGATATGCACGCCTTTCGAGTTATTGTTGATAGTACTAGTGCATGTTATCAAGCACTGGGTCAACTTCACAGCCTATACAAGCCTTTGCCATTGAAGTTCAAAGACTATATTGCGGCTCCAAAACCTAACGGTTATCAATCAATTCATACGGTTTTATTAGGCCCAAGAAAAATGTTTATTGAGGTTCAAATTCGCTCTCAAGAGATGCATTTCATTTCAGAGTATGGAATTGCTGCACATTGGCACTATAAAAGTACTGACAAGCCTAACAAAAAGCTTGCTCAAAATTGGCTTGGCTCCTTACTCGACATACAACAAAATTCAGACTCCTCGATTGATTTTCTTGAAAGTACGAAGGTCGATTTATTTCCGGATGAAGTTTTTTTATTTACTCCGGCAGGAAAAATCATACAATTGCCGAAAAGAGCGACTGTACTTGATTTTTCTTATGCAGTCCATACAAACGTTGGCAAGAGGAGTCAGAAGGCAACCATTAATGGAAAGGAAGCTGAACTAGCTACTGAACTAAAGTCTGGTCAAACTGTAGAAATAATTACTAGTCGTTTGGTCAAACCAAAACCAAATTGGCTCGATATGGTAGTTACCTCTAAGGCCAAAACAGCGATAAAAGCGCAACT
This sequence comes from uncultured Gammaproteobacteria bacterium, assembly GCA_902512485.1. Lineage (GTDB taxonomy): Bacteria > Pseudomonadota > Gammaproteobacteria > PS1 > Pseudothioglobaceae > Pseudothioglobus. The sequence goes on along the minus strand of CABXJL010000002.1, from coordinate 27,958 downwards.
TAAGGAAAACTCCAAAGTAGAGTTATCCAAACTAGGCAAGCATTTAATTTCTGACGCCCTTAAATATCAAAAAATAGACATTAATGATATTCCCAAAGAGAAATGGAAGGAGTGTCTTAAAGAGTTTCATTGTTCAAATTTCCATGATTTATACATTAAAGTTGGTTTATCAGAAATATTTGTTGCAGTTGTTATCAACAAACTTCTTAAAGATATTAGCAAAGAAACAATAAATACGATAACAATTAATAAAACAAAAGGCATGGCAATTAACTTTGCACACTGCTGTTATCCGATACCCGGAGACGAAGTAACAGGCGTTTTAACCATCTCCAAAGGGATGGTAATGCATCGCTCAAATTGTGCAAACCTGGCTCACATTAAGGAAAAAAATGCGCAATGGATGGAAATCGACTGGAGGTCAGATGATAGAGAGTTATTCGAGGTGAGTATAAGTTGTTTGGTAGAAAACCGCAGTGGCACTTTGGCAACTATCGCCAATATATTGGCAAATTTAGGAGTAAACATTGAAAACATAGAACAACGCAATAAACCCAATTCAAAAACATTTATTGATATGGTCATCGTTGTTGCTAATATTATTCAGCTTAACAATGTACTAGACAAATTAAAAGGACTTCCTCATATCGTTTCGGCATCAAGATATTAATATTAAAAAATTCTACCTAACCACTTACTCTATTGATTAAAATTGCGTTTATCGTTTACTTCACTCATTTAACAAAATGATCAGCTGGACCGACTCACTTGAAATTGCTATTTCACTTGAAGAAACTCACCCTGATATTGACCCAGTAACTATCAATTTTGTTGATTTACGCGAACTCGTGATGGCTCTTGCAGACTTTGATGAAGGTGATACTCAGTGTGGAGAGAAGATATTAGAAGCCATTCAAATGTGTTGGATTGACGAAAAATAATGAAATTTAGTAAAACACTAATCCTATTTTCAATTTTATTATCTTTTTCAGCTAACGCTCTTTTAGAAGTAAATATTATTAAATCCAAAGAGGATGCGTTTCCTTTAGTTATTACTCCTTTTGAGATGATTGGTAACTTTGAAGAAGATGTTGATCTTGCAAAAATTATAAGAGACAATTTAAATAGATCAGGTCATTTCGACGCTAATAGTACAGATAAACTAATTAACGGAGCAATCGACTTTGATTTTTATCAACAACATAAAAAAGATGCCATTGTTTTTGGAAAGATTCGACAAGTTACTAACAATGTCAACCATGCAGAAATTTATGTTTATGATGTATTAACTCAAAAAGCTCTTTATCAGAAAAAAATAGCATTTACAAATGGAGCCTTAAGAAAGATCGCCCATGCTTTAAGTGATAGAATTTATTTTGTTCTTCTTGGACAAAAAGGAGCATTTAATACTAGATTGTCTTACGTCACTGTTTCTGAGAGCAAAAAAGGTAGTCGAACCTACAGACTTCAAATTTCTGACTCGGATGGCTATAACCCAAAAACGGTCGTAAAATCTGCTTATCCTATCTTGTCTCCTTCCTGGTCATTCGACCAGAACAAGCTAGCCTATGTTTCATTTAAAAATAATCGTTCAGAGGTCTTTGTTATTCACCCTTTTTTAAAAATTAAACCTATAAAGTTACCTAAATTTGATGGCATTGCTTCATCCCCGAGTTGGCATCCAGACGGAGAAAGCATTGCACTAACTATTTCAAAAAAAGGCAACAAAGACATCTATTTGTATAATCTTAAAACTAAAGAGCTTAAAAGGTTGACAAAAAATATTTCTATCGACACTGAAGCCAACTTTTCACCCGATGGTAAAAGTATCGCTTTCACCTCGAATCGAACAGGCCAGGTTCAAATTTATATTAAAAATTTAGAAACAGATAAAATAAAGCGAGCCACTTTCAAGGGCACATATAATGCAAAACCAGTTTTTTCTCCTGATGGTAAAGAATTGGCTCTAATTCATCGTGTTGGAAAAGATTACAGATTGGCTTTGCTGAATATTGCAACTAGAGACTTGACCATTTTGACGCAAAATAAATCAGACGAGTCACCCTATTTTTCTCCAAATGGTGGTATGATTATTTTTGCAACTAATCGCGATAACAAAGGAATATTGTCTATAATTTCACTACATAATAATCAAATAGTTGAACTCACACAAAAGGACGGTGTGGTTAGAGAGCCAAGCTGGTCTAATTATTCAAATTAAGGAAAAAAAAATGTCAAAAAAAATACTTCTAATAACAAGTGTAATTTTTTTAAGTTCATGCGCAACCACTAATATCCAGGAGTTGGGTGATAAGTTTTTAGACTTGATTAATCCATCTGATGCCCCTGCAGAAGTAGCTGATTTGAGCGAACAGGTATTGGTTCTAGATGGTGAAAGTGGAGGCTTTACTGAAGAAGAGCTTGAGATTTTATCGAACGATGAATTAATCGAGCTTGCCAAAGAGAAAGGCTTGGAAGACATATTGATTGTAGATGCTGATGGCAACCTTCAAAATAGAGATGAAGTAATCAAGGCGCTGGCTGAGAGTGAAGCTCTAAAAGAAAGTGCAACGCAGCAGCTTGAGACATTATCCGATGATGCACTAGTTGAGATAGCTGAAGCAAAAGGCATAGATAGTATTACAATTTCAGAAGAACTTGAGAATTTATCTAACGATGAGTTAATTCAGATTGCAAAAGAAAAAGGGATGGAGGATATTTTAGATCTAGATGCTGATGGTAATCTTCTGAATAGAGATGCAGTAATCAAGGCACTGACTGATAGTTTAATAATTCTTGATGAAGATGGTAACCTTCAAAATAGAGATGAACTGGTTGAAGCCCTAGTCGAGGGTGCTGCAGAAACCAAATCAGCCGTTGCTGAACTTGAAAAAGTTGGCGGATCATTCGTTCTTTACTTTGCTTATGATGATACTGAGATTGATGAGGCAGCAACCAGAGTGATCATTGAGCATGCCAACTTTATGCAAAATAATCCTTCCGTTAGACTTCGCCTTGAAGGCCATGCAGATGAAAGAGGTACTCGGGAATATAATTTAGCACTGGGTGAAAATCGTGCTCTGAGCGTTAAGGAAGTTCTCGGACTCTACAACCTTGAGGATAGAGTTGTTGTTGTCAGTTATGGCGAAGAACGACCTGTCGCAATCGAACATAACGAAGAGGCTTGGGAAAAGAATCGCCGGGTAGAGTTCGTATACTATTAAACTAATGTCTATGCTAAGTGTCAATATATGCCTTATGACGTCTGATGAAAAAGACTTTATTTAAAGTTATTGTTTTTATTTTCTGTGTTTTTTCTATTGTTGAACTATCTGCAGAAGAGGGGTTGGATGATCTTGAAAAGAAAAATTTTTTCAAGATTGAGCGTCTTGAGGATGAGCTTATATTGTTAAAAGATCAATATGAATTGCTCACAGAACAACAAAGACTAAATAATGAAAAAAAATCTGAAGTAGGAGAGACGCTAGGTCTTGAGACGGAATTTATAGAACTTAATAAAAAAGTTGACTCTCTAAATAAAGATATTCTCGTTCTGAAAAATCAATACAATTTGCTCTCAGAAGAGCAAGCAGCAAATACCCAAGAACAATCTGAATCAGAAGGAGGATTAGACCTTGAGGTGGCATTTTTTAAGCTTAATTCGAAAGTTAACTCTCTAAATGATGACATTCTTGCACTCAAAGACCAATATGAATTGCTCACAGAGGATCAAAGATTAAATACTCAAAAAATCAACGAATTATTCGAAATAATTGAATTAAATACTACAAAAAAACAAAAAACAGAAGAAACAATAAAGACAGATAAAGAAAAAAGCGCATTCAAATTATACTTAGATGGAAAAAGTCAATTTGCAATCGGAGACTATGAGCAAGCTATAGAATTATTCTTAAGCTACTTAGAGGATTTTCCAAACTCTTCAAATACCGAAGATTCAAAATTATGGCTTGGCCGTGCATACTTTGCGAATGAATCATATTTAAACTCTAAGACAGCATACATAGACTTCCAATCTAACGGTGAGTTTCCCCATAATCAAGATCATCCAAAATATCCGGATTCCTTGTATGAGTTATCCCGAGTTCTTATTAAGCTAAATGAAATTAATGAAGCAAAATTATTATTATCAAATATGATTCAAGAGTATCCAGAACATACTCTAACTAAAAAAGCCACTCAATTACTTCAAGATCTTTAAATAAGTGAAAATTTTAGAAATACAAAAAGTTGATTTAGCTTCTTTTTGTTATTTCAATAAAGATCGCTATCCTTTTTTACTTGAAAGCGTCAATCATAATGATAACAATAGATATTCAATTTTGTTTGCTTTTCCTGGAGAAAACATTGTTCTTCGGAACTTTTCAGACTTTGACTTCCTAAGCGAACTTGAGAAACAATTTAAATCAAATAACCTAAAAACAAATCTGCCTTTTTCAGGCGGCTGGTTTGTTTATCTCTCTTATGAGCTTATTGGTCAAATAGAACCAATTCTATCTAAAGAGCTTCGCACCTCTGAACTACCAATCGCTTATGCTGTCGAAATACCTTCTGCAATCATCATTGATCACAAATTTAACAATACATATCTTATTGATCAAGATAGCAATCAAAATCGTATTGATACCATACTCAAAGATATAGAGTTAATTAAACCAATTCCAGATAAAAGTATTCTAGGAGATTTATCACAAGAAAATGAAGATAAATTTATCAACGGTGTAAAAGCTTGTCTGGACTACATAGTGGCTGGTGATGTCTTCCAGGTGAACCTCTCAAGACAGTGGCAATACAAATTAACCAAAGAAATAGATTCAGCAGTTATCTATCACGTCTTAAAAAAATCAAATCCTGCTCCATTTTCAGCGCTTATTCAATATGAAAATTTCAGTATAGTGTCATCTTCACCGGAACGACTTTTTAGTTTACAAGACGGTGTTTTGCAAACCAGGCCCATTGCAGGAACTCATCCAAGAGGACAGGGCGCTGAAGATGAAGCTCAAAAATCAGGTTTAATTAGTCATCCAAAGGAGATAGCAGAGCATGTCATGCTTCTTGACCTAGAACGTAATGATATGAGTAGGGTGTGCGAATATGGCAGTGTTTTTGTTAATGAGGTTATGACGCTAGAAACATATCCCTATGTTCATCATATCGTTTCCAATATAAAGGGAAAACTTAAAGAGAAAGTGACTATAAAGGGTATAGTTCAGGCTCTTTTTCCTGGTGGAACTATTACTGGCTGTCCAAAAGTACGATGTATGCAAATTATTAGTGAGCTAGAACAAATGCCAAGAGGTGTTTATACAGGTTCGCTCGGATATCTTAGTCAGGATGGAAAAATGGACTTTAATATACTTATCCGTAGTTTTGTGCATACTGATAAGAAACTGACTTTTCGTGCTGGAGCAGGAATTGTATATGACTCAATCCCTGAGAGAGAATTGGCAGAAACTAAGCATAAAGCTGCTGGATTGGTTAAGATTTTTCAAGATTAGGTTGTTTTATATCAACTGAATCAGCAAGCAAGATTAGGGTTGAAATTTTGATGTCATGGGGTAGCGCCTCTCTCTACCGAAGGCATTGCTGCTTATTTTTGGACCTGGAGCTGACTGCCGACGCTTGTATTCATTTTTAAGAATCATTGAGGTAATCTTGTTAACCACCTCAAAATCATGCCCTTGTTCAGATATTTGATTAACAGATTGCTTCTTTTCAACAAATCGAATTAATATATCATCCAAGATGTCATAAGGTGGCAGGGAGTCTTGGTCGAGTTGATTGGGTGAAAGTTCAGCAGAAGGGGGTCTTGTTATAACGCGGTCAGGAATAACCCTGGATAATGTGTTACGGTAATTCGCAAGTTGATAAACCATAGTTTTCGAGATATCCTTAAGAGGAGCAAAGCCACCACACATGTCACCATAAAGAGTTGCATATCCAACGGCCATTTCAGATTTGTTGCCTGTAGCCAAAACAATTTTATGATGTTTGTTTGATAAAGCCATCAATAACACTCCACGAACTCTTGCTTGGATATTCTCCTCAGTAATATCTCTCAAAGAATCCTCAAACAAATCTTTTAAAGATAAATTAAATGCTTCAACCATAGGGTGAATATCGATACTTGAAAAGGTAACACCTTGACTAAGAGCCTGTAATTCAGAGTCTTCTAGGCTCATAGTAGAAGTAAATTGATATGGCATCATTACGGCATGAACATTTTCTGAACCAACAGCATCAATAGCAATAGCGAGTGTTAATGCAGAATCAATGCCTCCAGAAAGACCAATAAGAGCCCCATCAAAAGAATTTTTTTGAATATAGTCACGAGTAGCTAAAACTAAAGCCGAATATATTGATTCCTCTAAAATAACAGGATAAAAGTTTTGAATAGAGTCTGTGTGAAGACAGGAATGTTCCTTAAATGCAGGTAATTGTTGAACTAGAGTTCCTTTAGAGTCAAGAACAAAAGAATTACCATCAAAAACAACTTCATCCTGCCCACCCACCATGTTTACGTAAATATATGAAACTTCGAACTCAGAAGCGTAATTTTTACAAATATTTAATCTATCAATATGTTTTTCAGCTTGAAAAGGTGACGCATTAAGGCTAATTACAATATCTACATCAAGCTGGCAAAGTTTAGAGACAGGGTCATCAATCCATTGGTCTTCACAAATCAAAACACCAATTTTAGTTTTTTGACACTCAAATACGTAAGAAAGATTTCCAGATGAAAAATAGCGCTTTTCATCAAATACACCATAATTAGGCAATTCTTGTTTATGATAAACATGTGAAATTCTATTGTTTTGAATACAATAGGCACTGTTGAACAAGGAATCATCATTTCGAAAAGGTGCTCCAAACAAAACACTTATTGAAGAAGGAATTGAATCACACAAAAAATCTATCTGTTCTTCAACTTGAATCATAAATCCATCCCGAAACAAAAGATCCTCGGGAGGATAGCCAGTAAGAGCCATTTCAGGGAAGACAATAAGGTGAGCACCAGCATCAGCAGCTTCTATAACAAACTTTAACATTTTCTGAGTATTTGTTCTAATATCACCAACAATTGCATTAAATTGGGCAATTTGAATTTTAATAGGCTCATTTGAGGCAAAAATTTTATTGAGCTGCTCTTGCCAAAATATGGCCTTCTCTTTATTGCTAGTATTAACGGCATGCTCATATTTAGTATGAGCAACAACTTCAGCAGGGTCAAGATTAAGGATATTAGCGAATAACCAGGCATGAGTTTCGCTTAAAGCGGCCTTACCAGAGCTATATTTACTTAAATTTGACTGATTAATAGCATAATTCTTAGAAATTTTATAGTCCGAAAAACCCGTTTTATCTCGCACCATTGCTAGGTATTCAGTTGTTTTTTTATTCATCATTAATTATTAATTAAAGTATATATTAGTTATTTTATACTACTACAGGTAATTAATAACTATATATAGTTAAAAAGTAACATAAAAATAGTTGTAATTAATAACTATTAAACTCGTAACGTATTGATTTAACAGCAAATAATGAAATATATTAAAAATAACCTAAATTGTTCAAATTAATTTAATAATGACGACTGAATTGTTAATCTAATTGATTAAATGGATGGGTAAAAGTTGAATTCAATTAAATTAACTAGTCTTTAATTTTAATGAGTCAAACTTTCTATATATGACTATAGAGAGAAGCCTTGGAAGCCTATTTTGGTTAGAATTTATTTCTGCTTTTTTTAAAAATAATTTCAACTTAGTTATAAACTAGTGATAAAATTTCTGTAATCCTCATTCAATTGTGATGGATTGATATACTTTTTATACTCATTAGGAGAAATACATGAAACAATTATTAAAATTGTCTGTCGCTTCATTCTTGGTCGCCGGCGCACTAGCTGTGCAGGCGTCTACGTTGAGTGATGTTCAAAGTAAAGGCTACGTTAGTTGTGGTGTTTCCAAAGGTCTTGCAGGATTCTCTGCTGCTGACTCTTCTGGTACTTGGACAGGCGTTGACGTTGATGTTTGCCGTGCCGTTGCTGCTGCAACGCTTGGTGACGCAACAAAAGTTCAATTTGTACCATTAACTGCTAAAGAAAGATTTACTGCACTTCAATCAGGTGAAATCGATATGTTGTCTAGAAACACTACTTGGACAATCACTCGTGATGCATCTCTTGGATTAAACTTTGCCGGTGTTAACTATTACGACGGTCAAGGTTTTATGGTTAAGTCTTCTTTAGGCGTTTCTAGTGCTCTAGAGCTTGGTGGTGCGGCTGTTTGTATCCAAGCGGGTACAACAACTGAGCTAAACCTAGCTGACTGGGGTAAATCAAATGGCATTGATTACCAATCTGTTGTCTCAGACACAAATGCACAAACTTTGACTAACTATGATTCTGGACGTTGTGATGTATTAACAACTGACGCTTCAGGTTTGTACTCAATGCGTGCAGCCTCTAATGATCCATCAGAGCATGTTGTATTGCCTGAAATCATCTCTAAGGAGCCTCTAGGTCCTGTAGTACGTCAAGGAGATGATCAATGGTTTAACATCGTTAGATGGTCTTTAAATGCAATGATCACAGCTGAAGAAGTAGGCGTTACTAGCGCTACTGTTGATGAAGTTACTAACAACCCTGAGCGTGAGCGCTTAATGGGTCGCTCTGGAAACACACATGAATATGTGGGTTTAACTCCAGACTGGACTTACAACATCGTTAGCCAGGTAGGTAACTACTCAGAAAGCTTCGAGCGTAATATTGGTCTTAATACACCGATTGGCATTGCTCGTGGTGTTAACGCATTATGGACAGATGGCGGTATTCTTTATTCGCCTCCATTTAGATAAGCAATTATCTAGTTAACCTTTAAACCAGCCTGCTATACTTAGCAGGCTGGTTTTTTTTTGGTTCAAACAAATTTTTTTATTTTATTGAATTTAAATTTCAATAAAATATAAGGGTACATTTCTAATTTTTTATTGCTTCAAGGTTCATGAAACAACAAAACATTCTATCTCAGGTCAAAGGCTTAACTTTTAGGGAGTTGTTGTATAACAACGAGGTAAGGGCTTTTTTCTTCCAGGTCGCTACTTTTCTACTAATTGCTGGCCTTTTTTATACAATAATTGGTAATTTGTTTGACAATATCGAAGCAAGAGGAATCCATACAGGTTTCTCTTTTTTGAAGAACAGAGCTGGCTTTGACATTCTTCCATTTCTTGGTAATTACTTGCAAGACTATACCCCTGAGTCAAGCAATTTAACTGTTTTTTATGTTGGTCTTATAAATACTTTAATTGTTGCATTTGTTGGCATAATTATCACAACTTTTCTTGGTCTTTTTATTGGTATTGCCAGACTTTCAAATAACTACTTGGTAGCCAAGCTAGCAGGGGGCTATATAGAGCTTTTCAGAAACATCCCCGTGCTTCTGCAAATTTTCTTTTGGTATAACATCTTCATAAACATTTTCCCGCATCCAAAAAAGAGTTTTTCGTTCTTCGATATAGCTTTTCTTAATCAGCGCGGTCTTTACCTGCCTAAACCTATTTTAGAAAGCGGCTTTTCTTTAGTAATAATAGCCTTTGTAGTCGGCATTATTCTGACTGTTTTTATGAAACGCTACTTTAATAAAAAACATGATGAAACGGGCGTTTACACAAGAACATTAGGCTACTCTACGTTGCTTATCCTCGGACTCCCGGCAGTGTTCTTTTTATTGCTTGGGTCACCGCTAAGTTTCGATCTTGCTGTACTGGGTAAATTCAACCTAAAAGGGGGTATGCAAGTTGTGCCTGAATTCATAGCACTCACATTTGCACTCAGTGTTTATACAGCAACCTATATAGCAGAGGCAATCAGGTCAGGCATTGAGGCTGTCGATAAGGGTCAAAAAGAGGCTGCAGCGGCTATTGGACTAACTCAAACACAATCACTTAAATTAATCATACTGCCGCAGGCATTAAGGGTTGCAATACCACCTACCATCAACCAGTACCTGAACTTAACCAAAAATTCCTCACTGGCAACAGCTATTGGCTATCCAGAATTAATGAGCGCTTTTGGAGGCACTGTTCTAAACCAGGTAGGGCAAGCAGTTGAAATTCTTGGAATGGCAATGCTAGTGTATTTATTCATCTCGCTGAGTATTTCATTATTATTGAATATCATTAACAAAAGAATGGCTATACCAGAGCGTTAATTATGGCAGTAAACGAACTACAAACAACTAGAAAGCCGCCAATATCGCAAATTGGTGCGGTTCTATGGCTTAGGACTAATCTCTTTTCTTCGTGGATAAATGGGCTTCTAACGTTTGCGTCATTGTATTTACTTTTCATCACAATTCCACCATTATTAGATTGGATGTTCTTTAGTGCTAACTTTAATTTTGGTACTGTCAATATCCTTGGATTTGATATTAAGTTTAGTGAGGTCATGGCTGACAATGATAATTGTGGTAGAGAGGCCGCCTGTTGGCCATTTATTTACGAAAAAATATACATGTTTATATATGGCTTTTATCCGCGTGAAGAGGTCTGGCGTGCAGATGTATTTTATGGTTTAACAGCATTGTTGATTGTGATTGTTCGTTTAGTTAAAAACTATAAATACAAAAACAAAGTCATTCTGTCAATGATCATAACTTATCCTATTGTTTCATATATATTAATTGCTGGTGGTTTTGGTCTATTGCCGGTTGTTGAGACACACCTATGGGGTGGTTTGCTGCTAACTCTTATAATCGCTTCCGTTGGAATTGTTGTTTCTTTCCCAATAGGAGTTGTTTTAGCGCTTGGAAGGCAGTCTGACTTAAAAGTAATTAAGCTCTTTTCAACGATTTTTATTGAATTTATACGTGGAGTCCCACTCATTACGATTCTTTTTATGGCTTCATTTGTGCTTCCGTTATTTCTTGAGTCAGGCACTAATTTCGATAAACTTTTGAGAGCCTTGATCGCAATAGCGCTTTTCCAGGCTGCTTATTTTGCAGAAGTTGTACGAGGAGGCCTTCAGGCAATTCCAAAAGGCCAATATGAAGCTGCTGATGCTATTGGACTGAGCTATTTTCAAAAAAATGCGCTCATTATATTGCCTCAAGCACTGAAAATTTCGATACCAAACATTGTCGGATCATCAATCTCCTTATTTAAGGACACAACATTGGTGCTCATCATTGGCTTGCTGGATATGCTTGCAATGGTAAACATGACGAGTCAAGACATTTACTGGCTGGGAAGAGAGACGGAAGGGTATGCAACTGTTACAATGGTGTTTTGGGTGATGCTATATTCAATGTCTCGCTACTCAAGAAAGCTAGAGATACGCTTCAACACTGAAAATATAAATTAATAAGGGTAATCACAGATGGAAACAGAAAACAACGCATCAAATATTATTGAAATAAGCGATTTAAACAAATGGTATGGTGATTTTCATGCACTAAAAAACATCAACATGAGTGTAAAAGAGGGAGAAATAATTGTTGTTTGCGGGCCATCAGGTAGCGGAAAATCAACACTTATAAGGTGTGTTAATTTCCTTGAAAAATTTCAAGAAGGAACAATAGTTGTATCTGGTACAGAACTAACTGATGACGCACAAAAAATAAGAAAAATCAGAAGTGAAGTATCAATGGTATTTCAGCACTTTAATTTATTTCCACATCTATCAATTGTTGACAATCTCTCTCTAGCTCCAATCTGGGTTCATAATGAAACCAAAGAAGAGGCTCGAGAAAAAGCTCTTAAATTCCTTGAAAGAGTAGATATAAAGGAACAAGCTGAAAAATATCCAAACCAACTTAGTGGCGGTCAACAACAAAGGGTCGCAATAGCAAGGTCATTGTGTACAACACCAAAAATAATGCTATTTGATGAGCCTACATCAGCTCTAGACCCTGAAATGATCTCTGAAGTGCTAGATGTAATGGTCGAGCTAGCTAAAGGTGGTATCACTATGATCTGTGTTACCCATGAAATGGGCTTTGCAAGAAAAGTGGCAAATCGAATTATATTTATGGATGAAGGGCAAATAGTTGAAGAAAATGATCCAATTAATTTCTTTAAGAACCCAGAATCAGACCGTTTGCAGCTGTTTTTAAGCCAGATACTTACACACTAAAAGTCAAAGAACAAAAAATTGACATCGCATTGTGTTGGTTAAAAAGCCATAAAAAGTGACAAATATTAGCAATTCTCTCGAATAATACATAGCATAAATAGGCAATCAGCTATATAATTCGCTCAAACATTATTATTATCGCATTCCTAGAATGTTTAAGTTTTTAAAAAAAGAAGAGTCAATAGAAACCCTGGAAATCAATCAATCTGAGGATTGGACAAAAGAAATCAGGAGAAGTCAAAAGATAGGCCAAGAGGTTGAGCAATTATCATTTTTTAGTGATAATAACAGCGATAATCATATATTAGGGACTAAGCAGGGACTAAGTAAGGATCATCTAATAATTTTAAAGAATTGTAAAAATGAAAGCCGTGCAATCGAACTAATGGAAATTCTCAATAGGACGAATAAAACTAAATTTAAAGATGCAATTATTAAACCATTAATTGAAAATGGTTTTTTTGAACTTACTAATCCAGGTAAACCCAAAAGTCCAACGCAAAAATACAGACTAACTAACAAATTTGTTAGACGTAGAATAAAATCATAGTCATTAATCATCTAAATTACATCTTTTGAGACCTTCTTAGTGTCAATTATTTAAATTATTCTTATAAATCCCTTATTTCCTACGTTCGTTGTTTTTGTTTATAACTTCTTACCTAGCTTAATAATATCCTCTAAAATCAAGAATTTCGAGTCCAATTTATAACCCATTGATTTTTCTTGTTTTTATTCATATTTAGCTCATATTATTGCTATCTTTGAGATATTTTTTAATATTTTATTCGTATAATTTATATTATGTTAAATATAAACTAAATATTTATATTTCTTGACTTTTCTAATCTTTTTCTCTCACTGCCCTATTGTTAAATATCATATTCAATGGATAATGTTATTCTTAGTCCCTTTTTTTTTAGTTATTTTTTTATATTTACTTACTTAGTCCCGGATTTCCTAAAATTGTATATTTATCAACGAAATTACTTCCTACTAGTTTTATTAGTATTGATTTGGGGTTCATCATTTTTAATGATTAACCGTAGTCTTCTGTCCTTTTCACCTGAACAAGTTGTTGGATATAGGCTTCTTATAGCTTCCATTGTTTTGGTATTTATTGCCTTTTTGAGAGGAAAATCTCTTCCTGGCACTCTACTTCCCTGGCTTCATTTCATTATCTTTGCAGTTATTGGTAATATCTTGCCATTTCTACTTATAGCTAAAGGCCAGTTAACTATATCGTCTGGTATGGCGGGTTTGCTTATGGCAATTATGCCTTTGGTTACTTTAATATTAGCTCACTTCTTTTTACCCAATGACAAATTAAATCGTTACAAAATCATTGGTTTTGTATTGGGTATTTCAGGCGTTTTTTTTATTTTAGGTCCATCCTTAAATGACAATAATAATACCGTTTTTGGCATATTATTAGTACTTGCTGCTGCTTGCTGCTATGCTATAAATACTATTTTTGCGACTCGTCTTCCTTCTTATGATCCCCTTGTGTCTAGTTCAGGAGTTCTTATTGTTGCAAGTGTTATTTCTTTTTTAATTTGGCCTGATATTTTTTATCTTAATTTTCTTGAACTTTCACTAATTAGTATTCTTAGTATTTTGTTGCTTGGAATATTTCCAACTGCTATAGCGATGGTAATTTACTTTAATATTATCAATAGTGCTGGTGCTACTTTCCTTTCAAATATAAATTATCTTATACCTGTAGTTGCTTTTTTTCTTGGTGCTTTAGTATTAGGTGAATCAATTTTTTGGCATAATCTACTTGCTTTATTACTTATTATTTCTGGTATCGTAATTTCACGACTTAGAATTTAATTCATCTAATTTCCTTTTTATAAATATTCTTTTTTTCTTAATTTATTTATATATTTTATTTCCTTTTTTTTCATTTTTTTCAATCTCTTAATTAGCTATTCAATTTTAATTTAAATTTTGTTCTTGCATCTATTTTAAATATATACTATATTTAGTGTATATTAACTGTCGGAAACACTAAATGTAGTACCTAACTAGGAGAGGAGTTTGGAGCAAGATATACATGCAATTAAGGAGAATAAAGTTGATCAAGATATTCAAGTAATTAAAAGAGATGGAACTCGAGAATTTATTGATCTCGAAAAAATTCACCGTGTTGTACATTGGGCTTCACAAGATTTAGAAAATATTTCGGTTTCTCAAGTTGAAATTAACTCTCAATTAGCCTTTTTTGATGGTATTAAAACTGAAGACATTCATGAAACAATTATTAAATCTGCAGCTGATTTAATTTCAACAGATGTTCCAGACTATCAATATTTAGCTGCGAGACTTGCTATATTTCATTTAAGAAAAAAAGCATTCAAATCTTTTACCCCACCGTCACTCATACATCACGTAATAAATCTCACTGATTTGGGTATTTATGACAAAGATATTTTAAAAAAATATAATAAAACTGAGTTTAAAGAACTTGACAATTATATTGATCATTGGCGTGATATGAATTTTTCCTATGCCGCTGTAAAGCAATTGGAAGGTAAATATTTAGTACAAAATCGTGTAACTGGAGAAATTTTTGAGTCCCCACAATTTCTTTATATGTTAGCTGGAATGTGTCTCTTTCAAGACTACAAAGGAAAAGCAAGATTAGATTTTGTAAAACGTTTTTACGACGCCACCTCTAACTTTAAAATCTCATTACCAACACCAATTATGGCAGGTGTTCGCACCCCTACTCGGCAATTTTCTTCTTGTGTTTTGATAGAAACTGATGATGATCTTGACTCAATTAGCGCATCTTCAGCTGCAATTGTTAAATATGTTTCCCAGCGTGCCGGTATAGGCATTAATGGTGGTAGAATTCGTGCACTTGGCAGCCCTATAAGAGGCGGCGAGGCTACTCATACAGGCTGTATTCCTTTCTTTAAACATTTTCATACAGCTGTTAAATCCTGCTCACAAGGTGGAGTTAGAGGTGGTGCAGCTACCCTCTTCTATCCTTTGTGGCACTTGGAGGTAGAGAGTTTATTAGTACTAAAAAACAACACCGGTACTGATGAAAACAGAATCAGGCATCTAGATTATGGAGTACAGTTTAATGGTTTAATGTATCAACGTTTTTTAGCTGATTGTGATATAACTCTATTCTCTCCAAATGACGCTCCAGGTTTGTATGATGCATTCTTTGCTGATCAAACTAAATTTAAGAAGCTTTATGAAAAATATGAGAAGGACAAAACTATTAGAAAACAAAAGATAAAAGCTAGAGACTTATTTTCTAAATTTATGAAGGAGCGTGCCAATACTGGCCGTATCTACCTTCAAAACGTAGACCATTGTAATACACATGGAGCCTTTGATGCCAAACTTGCTCCAATTAAGCAATCTAACCTGTGTATGGAAATCACCCTTCCCACTAAGCCGCTTTATGATGTTCAAGATGAAAATGGTGAAGTTGCACTTTGCACTCTTTCAGCCGTTAACCTTGGTGCATTAGATAGTTTGGATGAACTAGAAGACATTACTGAAATTATTGTACGCTCACTGGACTCTTTACTTGATTATCAAGATTATCCTATCAAAGCGGCAGAGTTAACGAGCAAGAATCGTCGCACTCTGGGCATTGGTGTAACCAATTTAGCCTATTATTTGGCCAAAAATAATGCTAAATATTCAGACGGCTCTGGTAATGAATTAATCCATAAAGCCTTTGAAGCTCTTCAATTTTACTCCCTGAAAGCTTCAAACAAACTAGCTAATGATTTTGGCGCATGCCCTCTTTTTTCTGAAACACAATATGCCAAAGGTATTCTGCCTGTCGATAGTTATAAAAAAGATATTGATGAGTTTTGTGATACCAAACTAGTTCTAGACTGGGACTCTTTACGTAAAGAAATTAAAGCTACAGGCCTTAGGAACTCTACTCTAACAGCCCTAATGCCTTGTGAAAGCTCATCTCAAATTTCTAACTCAACTAACGGAATTGAACCTCCTAGAGGATTTGTTTCTGTCAAGCAATCGAAAGATGGAATATTAAAACAAGTTGTACCTGAATATGAAAAATTTCACAAAAAATATGAGTTACTATGGGACATTAAAGACAACGAAGGTTATCTACAATTATGTGCCATTATGCAAAAATTTGTAGATCAATCTATTTCTACTAATACACACTATGACCCTTCTCAATTTGAAGGGGGCAAGGTTCCCATGAAACTTTTCTTAATGGATCTTCTTAAGGCCTATAAATATGGCATAAAGACACTTTACTACCATACTACTAGAGATGGCTCGAGTGACGATCAAAATAACAATAAGTCCACTGATGACGATTGTGAAGATGGTGTCTGTAAGCTCTAAAAAGTGAATTATGTCGTATAGCATCTTCAATCAAACGATAAACGATACATTAACTGAGCCAATGTTTTTTGGTGATTCAGTAAACGTTGCACGTTTTGATCAGCAAAAATTTGAAATGTTCGAGAAGCTTACGGAAAAACAGCTTTCTTTTTTTTGGCGCCCTGAAGAAATTGATGTCTCTAAAGATAAGATAGACTTTGCAAAATTAAGACCCAATGAAAAGCATATTTTTATTTCTAATTTACAGTACCAAATCTTGCTCGACTCTGTCCAAGGTCGCTCACCAAGTATTGCCTTTTTGCCGATAGTTTCATTGCCAGAATTGGAAAACTGGATTGAAACCTGGTCATTTTCTGAGACAATCCATTCTCGATCTTATACTCATATCATTAGAGCGATAATGAATGAGCCAGGTGTAGTTTTTGATGAAATAATGAAGACCGATGAAATTATTCAGCGTGCTACAAGTGTTTCTGAGTTCTATGATGAACTAATTAAATATTCACAAGCCTACCTGCTTCATGGTGAGGGTAAGCATGAATTTAATAATGAAAAACTTGATGTCAGCCTATACGGCCTAAAGCGACTTCTTTATTTAACCATTATGTCAGTTAATATCCTAGAAGCAATCCGCTTTTATGTAAGCTTCGCTTGTTCATTTGCCTTTGCTGAGAGAAAAGTTATGGAAGGTAATGCAAAGATTATCAAATTAATTGCCCGTGATGAAGCTTTGCATTTAACAGGCACTCAACACATGATTAATTTAATGCGAGATGGCAAAGACGACCCAGACATGAAAAAAATCGCTAAAGAGTGTGAATCTGAAGTAATACAAATGTTTAAGGATGCAGCTATACAAGAAAAAGAATGGGCAGAGTACCTGTTTCGTGACGGTTCAATGATAGGCCTAAATGCTGAAATACTGAAACAATACCTAGAGTACATTACCAATGTACGAATGTCAGCATTAAATATGAAACCCATCTTTGAGCAATCTACCAACCCTCTTCCGTGGATGAATCACTGGCTAGATAATGACAATGTCCAAGTTGCTCCTCAAGAAACAGAGATAACCTCTTATTTAGTAAGCGCCATTGATAACACAATGAGCTCAGAGGATGAAGACTTCAGCGACTTTAAGTTATAAATGTTGCCATTAATTAGATGTTCAGAATTGATGTTGACAATATTAATGGAAAGACAGAGTCGCTTTATGTTTTTGGTGACGAATCAATCTTAACCGAACTTGAGGCACACAATGTGCTTATAAACTATAGCTGCAGGCAGGGACATTGCGGTAGCTGTATTTTAAAATTGGTTGATGGTGAAGTGCTTCACCAGGAATGCCTTGTCCCGCTCTCAGAAGGAGAAATACTCGCTTGCCAGTCAAAACCAACAACCGACATTAAGATCACAACCAAAGATTAAGCTTTTTTT
This sequence comes from uncultured Gammaproteobacteria bacterium, assembly GCA_902512485.1. GTDB lineage: Bacteria > Pseudomonadota > Gammaproteobacteria > PS1 > Pseudothioglobaceae > Pseudothioglobus. The sequence continues at coordinate 10,002 of CABXJL010000002.1, read as the reverse complement.
TCAGATATTCAAAAACAGCTCTGGATTCTCCTTGAAATATTATTCTGTGCTTTTTCTTGTTGATTTGATAATTGTACATTGGATCATAGTAGTCCACTAAAAGTGACTCGATTAGGGGAATGTATTCACTTAGATCATTTGACTTCTTATGTTTTTGAATCGCATTGTTGAGAGCCTTTAAGAGCTCCTTGTAACGAACCCCTCCTAAACGTTTTTGAATCTTAAAGAGACTATTTTTCCAATAATTAGTATAATTTTCAAAACCGTTATTACTGTCAACAGAGCAATAATTATCAAGCATTTCAGTAACATATGTTTTGAGGCTTAATTTTATACGTTCATCAATGTTCGCTGTTAGAACAACTATATTAGAATTAAGAATTTTATTTTTTAAGCTGTCAGTTAAATATATAGTTCCAATATTATTACCTTCATCTTCAATCAATAAAAAGCTATTTTTTTGTTTTTTGAGCAGTTTAATGGCTAAAGAATTTTCAAAGTCAATTTGTGTTGGTTGAGAACTGATATTATTTCCAAATGCTGATCCTCTATGATTAGCTAATCCTTCCAAGTCAATACTATTAGGCAATTTATTGAGCAATAGAGTTTTGCCACAGCCGGTCTGTCCACCAATGACTATAAAGTTTTTACTATTAGTTAAACGATTAGATTCTTCTATAAGGTAACGACGCATAGCTTTATATCCACCCTTAACTCTAGGATAAGTTATACCTGAATAATCAAAAATCCATTGCTGTGCAATTTCTGATCTTAAGCCTCCTCGAAAACAATAAAGAGCACCTGAAGGATTTTGATTAATAAACTCCAACCAATCATTAATTCTTTGATTTTTAATCTTACCGTTGACTAATTGACGTCCTAATTCTATCGCAGAAAGTTGACCGTTCTGTTTAAAGCTGCGTCCAACTAGATGTCTCTCATTGTCATTCATTAAGGGAAAATTTAAAACACCTGGAAAAGATCCTCGACTATATTCAATAGGTGCACGGACATCCATTAATGGAGTATTATTTTGAAATAACTGCTGAAAATTATCTACCTCTAATTGTTCAATCATTCTATATGAACTACCTCTTTTTCTGAATTAAGTTCAGTAATTTTTCCTATAGAACTTAGGTTTATTTGGTGGCTATTTAAAAGCTCATGAAAATCTGTTAAAGACTCATCAGAAACTGTTACCAAGAGGCCGCCACTAGTTTGCGGATCACACAAAACAGTATTTTGAAGTGTGGTTAATTTATTAAAGAAATGTCCATAGCTATCATGATTTCTTTGCGTTCCTCCAGGTATACAGCCTTTATCAATATAACTATAAATATTTGACAATAAAGGTAAATCATTAAAATAAACTTTCGCCGCAACTTTACTGCCCTGACAGACTTCTATAAGGTGACCTGCAAGACCAAATCCAGTAACATCGGTAATAGCATTAACGCCCGTAATTTTAGCTATTTTTGAACCGATATCATTTAATTGACACATCTGCTTAACTGCTTGCTGATAGTCCCTAGGAGTAACTTTTTTCTGTTTTTGAGCGGTTGATAAAATACCCACTCCTAATGGCTTGGTTAAAAAAATAGAATCACCAATCTGAGCACCAGTATTTCTTTTTAAGTGTTCTATTTTGACGACTCCAGAAACCGATAAACCAAAGATAGGTTCAGAGGAATCAATACTATGACCTCCAGCAAGACTAATGCCTGCTTTTGCACATGCCGCCCTACCCCCTTCAATCACTTTAGCGCCAATTTCAGCAGAAAGCTTATCAATCGGCCAACCAAATATAGCTATAGCCATCAACGGCTTACCACCCATAGCATAAATATCACTAAGCGCATTGCAACCTGAGATCATACCAAACGTGAATGGGTCATCAACAATTGGCATAAAAAAATCGGTAGTACTGATCAATGCCTTCCCGTCGCCAAGATTATAAACCGCTGCATCATCTCTCGACTCGTTACCTACAATTAAGCTAGAATCAATCATTTGATCTTGACTCTGACCTAGTATCTCATTTAGTAATTTAGGTGAAATCTTACAGCCACAGCCAGCTCCATGACTATATTCTGTCAATCTAACTGAAGAAATATCTGTATTAGAATTCAAAAGTGATAAATCCTAACCAATCTGGGAGTATTTTAATTCGAGTTTTTGATAGAGCCCACTTGGAGAAATACTGGGGTCCTCATCCATAATGTTAAACGCAACGACATTGTCCTCAACAGTATCCCATAACTTAATGTAAGAGCCATCTTTATAGCCGTGCTGTTGCCTAAAAGCATTAAGTTGATTCTTGACGACATAACGCTTGTATAACTCAGCAATATCCATATCTACTTGTGATATTGCAGTAAAAAAAAGATCAGTGATATCACGAATATTGTTAATTTTATGGTCAATATTAGAGGCAACAGAGAGGTTTAACATTTTTTCTAATGTATTAATCAAAACTTCAGCATTAAAGTCACCTTGCGGCTTTAATTTCAAATATTTATTTGCATAATTTTCATCTTTTAGTCGAATTGATTCGGACATAATGAAGTGCCAAATATCAACCAACTCTACTCTAACATTAGCCCAATCTGGTTCTGTATTTATACTCTTCCAATGCTTCCAATTAAACGAATCTATGGCCTCTGCAGCTTCCATATATATGCAACGGTACCAAGAAATCTTTCTGTTTTCTTTGGTAATGCCATCAACCCACATAACGCCATTAGTGTGGTCATTTAGCTTCTTTTGAAGGTCGAACATTTGCTCAATATAATTCATAATTAACAAGCTAAAATTTTGGATAAATTTAATTATAGTCTATTCAATTATTCGCTTAATATCTTTCTACCGTAGTGTCGACTTCTTGTGCCCAAGCATCGATACCTCCTTGGAGATTTGCAACAGATTCAAAGTCTTTTGATAATAAAAAATCAGCCACATGCATAGAACGAATACCGCTATGACAATATAGAGCTATCTTACTATCCTTGTTTAGATTTAAATAACTCTTGGTAATCTCACCCATAGGCATGAGAATAGAGCCTTTTATTTGACAAATATCAAACTCCCATTGCTCGCGCACATCAACTAGAATAACCTCATCGTCTAGCAGATAATCTTTAAATTCTTTAGGTGTTAAGTCTTTAATCATAATTAATTAGACCCTCTAAATGAAATTTACAATATAAATACTAATAATATTTTATTCTTATCATTCTAGAATTAGTAAGTTTAATGGGTAAAATTTCAATTGTGACTAATAGAAAAGAAGATATTTTTAATTTCCCCTGTGACTATCCCATTAAAGTTTTTGGTATCAACCAGCCTAACTTTGAAAAAACAGTTTGCAAAATTGTGGAAACCCATACTGGAAAATTACATGCTAATCAAACTACCGCTAAATATAGCTCTAAGGGTAAATATATTTCTATAACTGTGAGAATCATTGCAACAAGTCGCAAACAACTAGATGCCATAAATCAAGATCTTCAGAGTTGTCCATTAGTGTCATACCTCTTATAATAAGATTGTGATTAAAGTTCGCTCAAAAGGCCTTCAAGATTACCCTATAACCTGGAAAGAGATGAAATCCTTTACTGAAAATAGGAGGGCTGATACCTTAGATGAACTTTGGACTCTTGAACATAATAGTGTTTTCACTCAGGGCCTTTCAGGGAAACCTGAACATCTACTTAAGGCAACTCAAATTCCTATTATTCAATCGGATCGAGGCGGTCAAATTACCTATCACGCACCAGGACAATTAATAGTCTACTGTCTTATAGATATAAAAAGACTGGGCATAGGAATCAAAAAAATGGTCTCCATAATCGAACAATCATTAATTGAATTTTTATCAACTTATGACATTACAGCGCATAACTTAAAAGGAGCTCCAGGAGTTTATGTAAATGACTCTAAAATTGCCGCACTAGGGCTCAAAGTGAAGAACGGAAGAACTTATCATGGATTAAGTCTCAATATTGATATGGATCTTTCTCCATATAATTTAATAAACCCTTGTGGGTATAAAGATTTGAAGGTCACGCAAATGAAAAATCTAACGAATAATATTCTTAATATTTCTGGTATTCAACATGAACTATCAGAGCATCTAATCAACTTAGTTGAAAAAACTCAAAATCAACGCCTTAAAAGTTCAATTTAACAAAATATAATTGATGGTAGTATTGAATTTTATTAACGTTAAAGCATGAAGTATCAGGGTATAAATACAGATGGACAAAAAGAGAGACATCTAATTATGGTTTCACTAAAACCATTCAAAGGAACTAGACCATTTAATGAGGAAGCTATAAATATTATAGCCCCCTCAACAGACCACTTGTCTGAAGAAAATATTGATTTAATATCCAATAAAAATTACTGGAATTATTTAAAAGTTTTAAATCCTGTTGGACAACTTAAAGAATCTGAAACATTACTTGCCGCTAAAAATCATTTCAATCAAATGAAAAAAAATGAGGTTATAAAACAAGACGATAGATTGTCTTTTTATATTTATCAGATCTCACAAGGAGAGCACACACAATTAGGTTTTCTAGCTTTGGCCAATATTAATGATTTTTTGTCCCATAAGATTAAAGGTCATGAGAATACGCTAGTAAATAGAATGAATGAAAGAGCTGAACAAATGACTAACATTGAAACTCAAATCGGTCCTATTTATATGTCTTACCCGGATGATAACAAAATTGAAGAATTATTAGAAAGTTTTACTTCACTAGAGCCACATTATGACTTTGAATCTTTCGACCATTCTTTTCACAAACTATGGTGTATAAGCGATCCTAATAATATTGAAATAATTTCTAAACAACTAAGATCTATAAACTCTTTATATATTGCAGATGGCCATCATAGGATGGGAGCCATGAATATTATCTCTCAAAATTATAAAAAATATGGGTCTCAAAGCAAGCAAAACAGAAACTGTGATGAGGTTATGGTAGCTGCCTTTCCAGCAGAACAGTCAAAAATATATGACTACAATAGAGTGATTAAAGATTTGAATGGTCTTTCAAAACATGATTTTTTAGACAAGCTCAAAGAAAACTTTAAAGTTACAATCAGTGATTCCGCTTTTAAGCCTAAAAGCAATAGACAATTTGGCATGTATCATCATGGTAAATGGTATTCACTGGAGTTTATCGGGAATATTTCTGATAAAAATGATATTTTATCTTTATTGGATATTAACATTATCAATAATTTTTGTTTAATACCTATATTAGGTATCAAGAATATTAATAATGATGAGAGGATTAGATTTATTGCAGGCTGTCATGGATTAACCGCTCTAGAAAAAAAAGTAAATGAAAATTATGACAGTGTGGCATTCTCAATCTTTCCTTCTCACATTGATGAAGTCATGAGAGTGGCGGATAATAATTTAACTATGCCACCTAAATCAACATGGTTCGATCCCAAACCTTTGGACGGTCTAGTTGTATATGAATTTAACCAGGAGAATTAACTAATGAATTTGCCAGATATCAGGCCAGATAACCCTAATTTTTCAAGTGGCCCTTGTTCAAAAAGACCTAATTGGTCAATAAATAATTTAGAGGGAGCTTTGTTAGGTAGATCTCATAGAACACCAAAATGCAAAGATAAATTAAAAGAAGTAATTAATAAATCTAAATCAATACTAGGACTTCCTGATGACTATCACGTGGGAATTATGCCAGGTTCTGACACTGGTGCACTAGAGGCCGCATTGTGGTGTTTACTCGGCAATAGAGGAGTTGATATTCTTGCTTGGGAAAATTTTGGTAGAGATTGGCTTCTAGACGTCGTAGATGAATTGAAAATTGAAGACAAAAACATTCATTTAGCGCCTTATGGTGAATTGCCAGATCTAAGTAAAGTTGATTTCTCTAGAGATGTAATTTTTACATGGAATGGTACTACTTCAGGAATTAAAGTCCCTAATGGTGACTGGATACCTGACAATAGAGAAGGACTGACAATATGTGATGCCACTTCTGCAGTTTTTGCAATGCCTATCGATTATAAAAAATGCGATGTTATAACCTGGTCATGGCAGAAAGCTCTTGGTGGAGAGGCTGCGCACGGAATGATCGCATTATCTCCAAAAGCAATTGAAAGATTAGAAAGTCACCAGCCAACATGGCCTATTCCAAAAGTCTTTCGAATGGCATCTAAAAAGAAATTTATATCAGGAATTTTTGAAGGAAGCACTATTAATACCCCTTCAATGCTGTGCGTTGAAGATGCTATTGATGTATTAAATTGGGCTGAAGATATTGGTGGCCTTGAAGCTTTAATTAAAAGATCGGAAGAATCATTTAACAATATAGACAATTGGATAAATAATACAAATTGGGTGGAATTTTTGTCTAAAGACCCTAATTTAAGATCTAATACAAGTATTACTTTTAAAATTAGTGAAAATTGGTTTGTTGAAAAGGATGAAAAACAACAAAAAGAAATAATGAAAGAGATAATTACTTTATTGATGGAAGAAGAAGTAGCTTTTGATATTAATTCTTATGCTAAAGCACCACCATCATTTAGGGTTTGGGGTGGTAGTACGGTAGAGCCAGACGATATAAAGAAACTACTTCCATGGATAGATTGGGCATATCAACAAGTGAGGTCAAATTATGTTTAAAGTTCTTATTTCAGATGCAATGAGCAATGTTGCAGAGCAAATATTTGAAGAAAAAAATATTTCAGTCGATGTAATAACAGGTTTATCTGAGGAGGAGCTGATTAAAATCATTTCTGAATACGACGGTCTCCTTGTAAGATCAGCCACTACTGTAACCAAAAATATTCTTGGAGCTGCCACAAAACTAAAGGCTATCGCTAGAGCCGGTGCAGGTGTAGACAATATCGACTTAGTTACAGCAAAAGAAAATGGTGTGGTGGTAATGAACACACCAGGCGGTAACACCAATGCAACAGCAGAACATGCGTTTGCCTTAATTATGGCGGCATTAAGAAAAATTCCTTTTGCAGATGAAACAACGCATAGAGGTGAATGGCAGAAAAAATCCATTAAAGGCAATGAGCTTTCTAAAAAGACTCTTGGAATCGTTGGTTTCGGAAATGTGGGAGCTAGACTGAGTAATTTGGTTAAAGGCTTTGATGTTAATGTTTTGGTTTATTCTAAATCATTAGAATCGAGACAAGCAGATTTTCCACATGTAAAAAATGTTAGCTTTGATGAACTCATTAGCACAAGTGACATTATTAGTTTCCATGGTAAAGCAGCTGCCGATGGTAAGCCTTTACTTAGTCAAGAACACTATGCAATGATTAAGCCTTCAGCTTTAATCATCAATGCAGCACGTGGTAATATTGTTGATGAAAGTGACTTAAATGACGCCTTAAATGAAGGCTTGGTTGCTGGTGCGGCAATAGACGTATACTCAACTGAGCCTGCTAAAGAAAACGTTTTATTTAACAACCCTAAAGCGATATTAACTCCTCACATTGCAGCCTCAACTGCCGAAGCATCGATTGTAGTTGCTGAAATGGCGGCTAACCAGGTTAGTGATTACTTGTTGGACGGAACTTCGATTCACACTGTATAGTATTTTTTGTATTCGTATAAAATTGAGTTGCTTGTAAATTCAGTTAAATTATTAAAGTGATTTAAAAGTCACACAAAGACAAAATCTAATGGATAATGCCTTCAGAACTTCTGAAATTAAACATTAACTATTACAGTATTTGATTAACTATGTTACAAGAGCTTGAAATCAAAGCACTAAAAGGTGAATCCAAAACTAGTCGACTCAAAATCAAGCCAGACTTCGAACGTGAGCCTCTAAAAAAACCTAATTGGATACGTATCCGACCCTCCAACTCGCAAAAGGTTAATCAACTAAAAAATACTCTCAGAGAACAAAATCTTTTTACTGTTTGTGAAGAAGCACAATGTCCTAACCTAAATGAATGCTTTAGTCACGGTACGGCAACATTTATGATTATGGGTCAAATATGTACGAGGCGTTGCCCTTTTTGTGATGTTGCTCATGGAAGACCGAAACCTTTAGACATAAATGAACCCCTTCACCTTGCTCAAACTATTGCAAAAATGTCGCTCAAATATGTTGTCATTACCTCGGTCGATCGAGACGACCTCAGAGATGGCGGTGCAGCTCATTTTAAAGCATGCATAGACGCCATTAGATCAACCACTCCTGAGATCAAAATTGAAATTTTAACACCCGACTTCAGAGGCCGAATGGATAAGGCGCTAGAGACATTTAGTGACTGCCCACCTGATGTTTTCAACCATAACCTAGAAACTGTTCCTAGTCTTTATCCAAAAGTTCGACCTGGTGCCAACTATGAGCACTCACTTCAACTTCTTGATAGGTTTAAAGATAAACATTCTAAAGTCAAAACAAAGTCAGGCCTAATGCTTGGTGTTGGCGAAACAAAACAACAAGTTATTAACGTTTTAAAGGATCTCAGATTGCATCAAGTTGAAATGTTAACTTTAGGTCAATATTTGCAACCTAGTCGACATCATTTAGCAGTAGAGGAATATATAACACCAGAACAGTTTCAGCAATACAAAGAAATTGCTGACAATCTTGGATTTAACCAGGTTGCTAGTGGTCCCATGGTAAGGTCATCCTACCATGCAGACCTACAAGTCCAAGGAAAGCTGATTAACTAAAGTGACACAATATATGTCTCTAGCCTAAAAGGGGAGGCGTAAAAAAATGATCTTAAGTAATGAAAATTGCAATTATTGGAAGTGGAATTTCGGGATTAACAGCTGCCTACCTTCTTCATGATGAACATGAGTTGACGCTCTATGAAGCAAACGACTATATTGGCGGGCATACTCACACTCATGAGCTAGAGTTTGAAGGGAAGACATGGAGAGTTGACTCAGGCTTTATTGTTTACAATGAAAAAACTTACCCTAACTTTATCAAGCTGTTAAAAAAGCTCAAAATTGTCAGCCAAAAATCTTCAATGGGTTTTAGTGTAAAAGCTCCATACAAACAACTTGAATATTCAGGCAGTTCATTAAACGCTTTATTTGCACAAAGGCGAAACCTATTCCGTCCTTCATTTTATATAATGATTAAAGACATACTGCGATTCAATCGTGTTGCAAAAAGTGAGCTCGAAGGACTGGTTGAATCTATGACCATAAAAGAGTTTTTAAAACAAAATAAATTTAGCAAATACTTTATTGAGAATTACATTATTCCGATGGGTGCAGCTATCTGGTCTACGGCAGCTGAAAAAACGATCGAAATGCCAGCTCTTTTTTATATTCGTTTTTTTCAGAACCATGGATTGTTGCAAATAAATAACCGGCCACAATGGTGGGTTATTAAAGGTGGCTCAAAAAACTATATAGAAAAAATTAAAGAGGGTTTTGAAAAACAAATCAGGCTCTCAACCCCCGTTAAAAAAATAATACGACATAATAACGAAGTTGAAGTTTGTTTTGGCAAGAACGGCGAACGCTCTAATAAATTTGACAAGGTCATTATTGCAACACACAGTGACCAAGCATTACAAATACTTGACAACCCGAACGCCAAAGAGAAGGAAATCTTAGGTGCTTTTCCATATCAAGAAAATGAGGCTTTACTCCACACAGACGAGTCAATACTGCCGAGAAAAAAACAAACCTGGTCAAGCTGGAACTACTTTTTAAATGAAGGTACAAAAGGGCCAGTGACTTTAACATACAGCATGAATATATTGCAGTCTTTGACCGCTAAGACGCACTTTTTAGTAACACTAAATAACAGTGAAAATATAGACCCTAAAAAAATATTAAAAAAACTTACATACCAACACCCTCTGTATACAGTTGAAGGAGTAAAGTCACAGAAAGAAAAGCATCTTATTAGTGGCAAAAACAACACTTTTTATTGTGGCGCATACTGGGGAAATGGTTTTCACGAAGATGGTGTTGTAAGTGCATTAGATGTTTGTAAGTTTTTTGGGAAA
>CABXJL010000001.1:0-69925 GCA_902512485.1 uncultured Gammaproteobacteria bacterium | reverse complement strand
CTCTGTTACTGTTACCAAATTCTTTCTGTCAATAAGCCTTTGAAGAAGCAAGTCTTTTAATTCGTCTCTCACTTCTGAGTATGTAGCTGTTTGTCCCAGGTCATGAAACTCATCCGGATCGTTTATTAGGTCAAAAAGCTGTGGAGGAAATCCTTTGAAATATATATACTTCCAATTGTTGGTTCTAATCATATAGGCTCTTGCATCAGTTGCCCCAAGGTTAAGAAATTTTCTTTGATGATAAAAGGCATAATCTATTTCACTAAAGACGGCATCCCGCCATTTTTTTTCATCATTTCCTCTTAGTATTGGCAGTAATGATTTTCCCTCTAGACGATGCTGACTAGAAGTATTTTCAGTAGCATCTAAAAAGGTTGGTAGTAGGTCGATTGCTTCAACTAATTTTTTATTTCTGTTCCCTCTTGATATATCTGCAGTTTCACTAGGGTCATAGATGATCAAAGGAACTTTAACGCATTCTTCATGAAAAAATTCTTTTTCACCAAGCCAGTGGTCACCAAGATAATCACCATGGTCAGATGTAAATACAATCATTGTGTCATCCATTTTTCCATTTTTTTCGAGAAACTTAAAGAGCCTTCCTAAATTATCATCAATTTGTTTAATTAGCCCCATGTATCCAGTAATTACTGTTTCGCGAACCTCCTTTCTAGAAAAAGTTTTAGAAACTTCGGTATTCATAAATGCCTGGTAAATAGGGTGTGCATCTTTTTTTTCAGAGTCATTTCTATGGAGAGGGGAGAATTGACTTTCTGAATACATATTATGATATGGCGCTGGTGCTATATATGGCCAATGTGGTTTAATGTATGATAAATGAAGAAACCATGGTCCGTTTCCAGAATCTTCAATATATTCAATCGCCTTATTGGTCATGTAGGCAGTTTCCGAGTGCTCTTCAGCAATCCTTGATGGTTTATTCGAGTTTCTTAGTTTCCATCCACTCAATATTTCCCCATTCTCTCCTTCAGCAGAATTAGCCCACAAGTCCCAAGGGTTCTCTCCTTCGTACCCAAGCTTGTTTAGCCACTGATTATATGAAAGCGTCTTATTATGTTGTACTTGATTGTCTGGGTGAAGACCGTCATCTCGTTCATAGGGGTCAAAACCTGGCTCACTTACAATTAGTCCTATTTCTGTTTCTTTGGTAATACCAAGTCGTTCCATTCCATCAATGTCTGGTTCCATGTGGGTTTTACCAACCACGCCTACTCTCATTCCATGCCCCCTTAAGTAGTCACCAATAGTTAGCTCGCCAATTGGCAAGGGGACTTGATTTGAAGTAGAGCCATGACTAAAAACAGTTCTGCCAGTATAGGTACTTGCTCGAGAAGGGCCGCATACCGGAGATTGAACAAAGGCAGATTCAAAAAGAACACCTTTGCTTGCTAACCTATCAATATTTGGAGTTTTAAGATTTGGATGGCCATAGCAAGACAAATAATCCCATCTCAATTGATCTGCCATGATGAAAAGTATGTTTTTAATTTTAGCCACAAATGCTCCTTAATAAAGTTAATTTTATTGGCTATACATTAAGCTAGGAAGATATAAACATAATGCAGGAAAAGCAAGAAGTAAAGCAATTCGAATCACATCAGTAATTAAAAAAGGAATTGTTCCAAACCATACTGTTTTAAGTGGTGTGTCTTTCATAACGCCTTTTATTACAAACAAGTTCATACCAACTGGGGGTGACACCAAACCAAATTCAACAACAATAATAGCAAATATTCCAAACCAAATGGGATCAATACCGGCAGAAACTATTACAGGGTAGAAGACAGGTATAGTTAGAAACAACATGGCTAGAGAGTCCATAAGTGCTCCTAGAATTAGATAAATAATGCATATAACAAGCATTATCCCTAAAGGACTAAGATCTAAAAAATTTATATACTCAACTACAGTAAAGGGAAGACCTGTAACAGTTATCAAAAAATTAAATACAGCTGCTCCAGCGACAATAAGATATAAAGAGCCAGCAGTTCTAATTGTAGCCCAGGTTGCATCTTTTAAAAGTTTTATTGTTAGGTCGCCTCTAAGCATTAGTAGTAGAATTACCAACATGACACCAACAGCCGCACTTTCAGTTGCTGTAAAAAACCCTAGATATAAACCAGACATTATGATTGCAAATATAACAAAGACTGGAAGCACCTTTTTAATAGCAGAAACCCTTTCATCTAGAGGCATTTTTTTTCCACTACCACCTTCATCTGGGTATATATAAAGATAAACACGAATTGCAATCATATATAAAACGACTGCAATCAATCCAGGAATTAAGGCCGCAAAGAAAAGCGCCTGAATAGATTGCTCAGTTAAGTAGGCGTAAATCACCAACATAACGCTAGGAGGAATGATAATGCCCAGCGTTCCACCAGAGGCAATTGAACCACTTGCTAAAGCATCACTATAGCCATGTCTTTTCATTTCAGGCCCCGCCATTTGAGCCATCGTAGCTGCTGTTGCAATGGAAGATCCACAGATCATTCCAAAACCAGCACAAGCACCAATAGTAGACATTGCAAGTCCACCCTTATAATGACCAACTATAGCATATGCAGCATCATATAAGTTTTTTGATAAGTTAGCACTGTTTGCAAGATTTCCCATTAATACAAAAAGCGGCATTACAGATAGAGAGTATTTTGAGACAGATTCATAAGGAGCAAATCCCAGCACAACAATTGCAGGATCAAAGCCTGAAATTAATGCAAAGCCAACAAAACCAACAAACAACATTGAAATACCGACTGGAACATTCAGAGCCATTAATGCCAATACGGTGGCAAAAGCTAAACCGCCATTAATTAATGATTCTATATCTAAATCCATTAAAGAGCTCTCCATTCAGATTTTTTTTCAGAAATAGACTTCAAAAACCAGAAGATAATAGCTATGACGCTAATCAACAGGCCAAAAGCAATAAGATAGAAAAATGGATAAAAATATAATTCAAGTTCAATAGTTGATCTTCCGTCTTGGAAAAATGAGTTTGCACTAAGTAAGGTTGCATAGGCCAAGAGCGACATCATAATAAGCATCAATAAGAATCTAAAAACTAAAATGAAAATTTCAAATTTTCTTATTGATATATTGTTAATAAAGTCTGCAGAGACGTGTGCATTTAAATAAAAAGTTCTTGGCATTGCAAAAAACGCTACCATAGCCATTCCAATTTGGACAATTTCAATGGTGCCAGTAACTGGTGAATTTAAAAATCGCCTTCCAAAAACATCAAAAAAAGTTAATACTGCTAATAAGAACAATACTATGCAAGCCACTATTGCAGACAGGTCGACTATTTTTTTTATTATGTTTTGCATAAAATTAGGTTGCTTTGAATCTAGAGAATTAGTTGCTTGTTTACAAGTATTTCCCGTAAATGCTCACTAGTGTGATTCAAATGATCAGTAATTAATTTACTTGCTAACTCTGCATTTCTATCAAGCGTAGCCTGAAATATTTCTAGATGTTCTATAATTGGATCTCTTTTATGAGTTCGCATAGTTGCAGCTAGAAACCTGTATCTTTCTGATTGTTTGAAAAGAGATTCTCTCATGCTTAGCAGGTTTTTGGAGGGACAGGCACTAACCAGGGCCTCATGAAAATTTTTGTGAACTGATGGCCACTCATAACTAGGCAGACTTGTACTTTTGTCTGACCCTCTTTCAATTTTTGAAAGCTTGTGGTGGGCAAGAACTAAATTTGATTCCCATTCATCATCGCCTTCAGCAATTGACTTAGATAATGCCAGTGGCTCTAGAATGCACCTTAACTCTGTTATTTCTAAAAACTCCTTAAGAGAAACCTCAGCCACAAAATAGCCACGACGAACTTCACTCTTTACTAATCCATCTGACTTAAGCTGTGTAAGGGCCTCCCTTATTGTGCCAGAGCTATAACCAATTTCAGTTTGAAGTGTCTCAAAATCTAGCTTCTGTCCAGGATTAAGTAAGCCTTTTAAGATAGCACTTTGAAGAATCACATAAGCAGATTCTGCTCGAGAAAGGCTTCCGTTTTCATGTTGAGATTTAAATTCAGATGGATCAATTTTGAATGTTTGCATTTACTAAACTCTTGTGACTTACTTAGCTTTAAGTATAAATAATAATGTTAAAAATAACAATATTATTAAAAATATATTTATTTTCGAAAATAATATTGATTTTTAATTTAGAATGGTTTACCATTCAATTTACAAAAAAATAAACGATTATGAAATTCATTTCTTTCAACTTAAAAGACAGTCCTCGTTACGGTGTCACTGATGAAAATACCATAACTGACCTTACAGATAAAGTGCTTGGTGCCAGGACATTGAAGGATTTAATTTCAAAGAACGGAATTCCAGAAGCAAAAAAATACGCTTTAGAAAACCCTGGAAAAATTAATTATAACGAAACAAAACTACTTCCGGTTATTCCAAATCCAGGAAAAATTATTTGTGTGGGGCTTAACTATCATAAACACGTTGTAGAGACAAATAGAACTATTGAAGAAAACCCAGTTATCTTTCATCGCTTCCCAGACAGTCAAACAGCACATTTACAGTACATTCAGAGACCACTAGCTTCTACTCATCTAGATTTTGAAGGCGAACTTGCAGTGATCATGGGTGAAGCAGGGACTCATGTTAAGGAAGAGGATGCCTTAAAGCACATTGTTGGATTCTCTTGTTATAACGACGGCACTATTCGTGATTGGCAACAACATACAAGACAATTTGGCATGGGCAAGAACTTCCAAAAAACTGGGGGTTTTGGCCCGCATATGGTTCTAGCTGAAAACGTGCCCGACTATAAGGCACTTTCACTTCAAACTAGATTGAATGGAAAGATAATGCAAAGCGCGAATCTAAGCCAGCTTATTTTTGACATTCCTTTGTTGATTTCTTACGTTTCCAAGGCCCTACCATGGCGTGCTGGAGATGTTTTAGTCACAGGAACGCCTGGAGGTGTTGGCGCAAAAAGAAATCCACCTGTTTTTATGAAGCAGGGAGATAAGGTAGAGATAGAGATCTCAGATATTGGGATACTATCAAATGAAATTAATGATGAAATAATTCATGATTAATATTAGAAAAAATATATAGGAGAATATTATGTTTAAAAAAATAGTAAAGTTGCTTATGTTGGGTGTGTTTTCTCTAGCATTTGCAGGTTCAGCTATAGCTGAACCTATAAAAATTAAATTAGCAACTTTTGAGCCAGGAGGTGCATTTATTGCAAGCAAAATTTTGAGTGCCTGGGCAGATAAAGTAAATGCAGAGTCAAATGGAGGGCTTGAGGTTAAGGTATATGCTGGAGGTGTTTTAGGTGGACCACCAAAGCAATATGATATTGTGAAAGGCGGAATTGCTGATATGTCATGGACCGTTCTAGGATATATTGGAGGTCAATTTCCTCTAAGTTCAGTTGTTGAGTTGCCATTTTTAACCAGGACATCAAAAGCCGGATCAAAAGCGCTTAATACGCTATATGAAGAAGGGTATCTTGATAAAGAAATGGATGGAATTAAGCTTGTAGGGCTTCACTCTAACCCTGCATATCAGTTCCATATGAAGGATAAAAATGTACTTGAGGTTGGTGACTTGAAAGGTTTGAAAATGAGAGTACCAAGTAAAATAGCTGGAACTATTCTTGCTAAGCTGGGTGCAACTGGAGTGTCAGTGCCTGCACCAGGAACTTACGAAGCCCTTCAAAAAGGCGTAGTAGATGGAACCCCTTTTCCTTACACTGCAGTTGGCTCATTTAAATTGTTTGAAGTTACCAAATATCACACAGAGGTAAACATTACTAATGCAACTTTTGGTTTGATTATGAATGAAGATAAATATAACAGTCTTCCTGATAATCTTAAAGAAGTGATTGACAACAACAGTGGCCACGCTTTTGGCGACTGGGCAGCATCACTGATTGATGCTCAAAATACAAAACTTAAAGCCGAAATTGCAGGACTTGATGGACATGTAATGTCTGAAGTTTCAGAAGCTAGTCTTCAAAGATTTAAGTCTGTATTAGCACCAATCGAAGCAGACTGGTTAGATGAAATGAAAGGTAAAGGTCTAGATGGTGATGCAGTTCTTAAAAGAGCAAAAGAAATCATAACTAGCATCGATGGCTGATAAATAATATAATACTAAGAGCTCTCTTTGGTTGACATTGAGAGCTCTTTTTATTGGAGGCTATTGGAATGACTATAAACGCCCTTAGTTATATTGGAGTTAACTCAAACAAACTCAATGATTGGTCTGAATATTCTCAAAAATATCTCGGCATGCAACTGGTAGATAGAGGAAATGGCGCACTGAGTTTTAGAATGGATGATCAAAAACAGCGCCTAGCAGTCACAAAAAATGAAGATGAAGGTTTGGCTTTTATGGGCTGGGAGGTTGAGTTTAAGGAAGACTTACAGGTCTATGCAGAAAGACTTGAGGCAATTGATATACCAGTATTCTACGGTAAATCAGATTTTTCTGACAAGCGCTTTGTAGAAGATTTAATTTATTTTAAAGACCCCCAAGGAAATCGAATTGAGCTTGTTTATAAGCCAATGAAGGATACTGACCCATTTGTTCCTGGACGACCTATTTCAGGCTTTAAAACTGGAGCATTTGGCATGGGACACGCAGTTATTCATGTGCAAGATGTAGAATTATTGATACCTTTTTATCGCGATATTTTAGATTTTAAAATTAGTGATTACAGTAATACACCAATTTCATTATGCTTCTTTCATGTAAATGGCCGTCACCATAGTTTTGCATTTTTTGGCTCAGGGAAGACAGGCTTTCATCACTTCATGATTGAATACAACAGTCTTGATGATGTTGGCCAAGGATATGATTTATTACAATATCAAGATAATGCAATTGCTTATACATTGGGAAGACACAGCAACGATTATATGACGTCTTTTTATTCACACACACCTTCTGGTTTTTTTGTTGAGAATGGATGGGGAGGTCGAATCATTGATCCGTCATCATGGGATCCTATAGAAACCTTTGAAGGTCCTAGTTTTTGGGGACATGAGCGACTCTATCTTTCCGATGAAGAGAGACTTATGTTTCGTTCAAAAAGATTAGAAACAGCACTAGAAGGCAAGCAAGCGCCATTATTGGTGGACTGTCCTTGGTTATACTCTCAGGTGGTTAAAAAACAATGACAAACTAAGGCTCGTTTAATATAAATACATGAAATCATATGATGTTGTTATAGTGGGACTTGGTCCAGTAGGTGGAACTATAGCTAATCTATTAGCGCTGAATGGACTTTCTATATTAATTCTAGAGCGTGAAAAAAGTATTTTTAATCTTCCTAGAGCGGTTCATTTTGATGATGAAGTTATGCGTATTTTTCAGTCTATTGGAATTTCAGAAAGGCTTGCAAGATATACAATTATTAACAAAGGAACTAAGTTTGTAAATGCAGACGATGAAGTAGTGCTGGATTGGCCGCGTCCTCGATCTCGAACGATTAATGGTTGGTATCCAAGTTATAGATTTCATCAACCTGACTTAGAAAGGCAGCTTCGTAGAAGATTAAAAGACTTTAAAAAAGTTTCTATAAGACAGAATGCAATAGTTTTAAAAATAAAAAATATCGATAATCATGTAGAAATAGTGTTTGAAGACAGACAGACTAATAAACTTCATTCAGTAGAATCAAGCTACGTTATAGGTTGTGATGGTGCCGGATCAGCGACTAGGGAGCAAATGGGAAATAAGCTTGTAAACCTTGGGTTTAATCAGAAGTGGTCTGTAGTTGATTTAATTTTAAAACATGATAATAATAAATTGGCTGATAGAACTATTCAGTACTCAAATTCAAAAAGACCAGCAACCTACTGTCGAAATGTTGGAAGAAGAAGGCGCTGGGAGTTTGCTATTCATGATCATGAGGATGAAAAAGAAATCTTATCTGACAAATATATTTGGAATTTTTTAAAACCATGGCTACAGCCATACGAGGCAGAGTTAGAAAGAAAAACAATTTACACTTTTCAATCTGCTATAGCTATGAAATGGAGATCGGGACGTATTTTTTTAGTAGGTGATGCTGCACACTTAATGCCTCCATTTATGGGACAAGGTATGTGTGCTGGAATTAGAGATGCTTCAAATCTAGCTTGGAAGATTAGTCTTTGTTTAAAAAATGGTCATAATGAAAAACTGCTCGATACATATCAATCAGAAAGGTTTTCAAATGTTAAAGAATACATTCAAACAACAATGAGAATGGGTGAGTTTATTAACGATATTAGTACTTCAAAAATTACAAATAATATTTCCGAAAATTCTGATGGAACTATGAGTATGAAATCAATTCAGCCAGAACTTGGCCCTGGTCTTGGCAAAAAATCAGATAAGAATAGAGGAAAACCTTTCCCACAACTAACAATGAATAATGGCACAAGACTAGACTTGAAGTTTGCAAAGCAGCCAGTTTTGCTTTTGGATTCAGAGCTAAAAGATAATAAACTAAAGAGTAAAATTAAATCTTTTTACGGCCATCAAGTTGTAGGCTTGGCGGACCTATTAAATTATTATAATGCCAAGGCAATTATTGTAAGGCCTGATAGGTTTATTCTTGAAACTTGTCCACTAGGCTCTGATTTAAATGAGTTTATAAAAAATAAGCTAAACGAATTAAACATTGTTTAATTTGTATGTGCATGTTATTGATAATTTAACGTAAATAAAGGAGAGGAAAGTGTCGTTTTACCAGCCAATAGAATTACCAAAACTCATGGTCTCGCCGAACGGCTCAAGAAAAATGAAAAAAGACCATCCTGCAGTGCCACTTTCAATTTCTGAGATCGTAAACACAGCTAAAAATTGCTACATTGCTGGTGCTGATGCGATACATTTTCACGTGCGGGATAAAAACGGCCTTCATGTGCTAGACTCGGGGCTTTATAAAGAGGCATTGGCTGAGTTAGAAGGGGTTGTTCCTGAGATGCACCTTCAAATTACAACAGAGGCTGTTGGAAGATACACACCAGAAGATATGCGAAAACTTGCCTATGATGTTAGCACTCCTGGTATCTCAATTGGCATTCGTGAAATGATTCCATCATTTCGACCAATACAAGAGGACATAAAAATTTATCAATACCTCAGTGAAAAAGGAGTAAAGATTCAACACATCCTCTATGGTCCTGAAGATGTTGACTTGCTTGCTGTGGCGCTTGATAAATCTGGACTCTCAAAACAGGGGGTTTGGTGCTTGTTTGTAATTGGTCACTACACAGGTAAAATCAGTTCACCAAGTAATATCCAGCCCTTTCTAGACAGAGCTAAAGCAAATGATATAAAAGCTGATTGGGCTATTTGTGCATTTGGTAAAGAAGAAGTGAGCTGTATTAAGAGCGCTATAAAACTTGGTGGAAAAATTAGAGTGGGCTTTGAAAACTCAATTTTTATGCCTGATGGAAAAATTTCCCCAAACAATGAAACAAAAGTAAAGGCAGTAAGTATGCTTTTTAATTGACAATTGCTAGTAAGACGTATCGGCTTTAATTGCTTGAAAACATTAATAACCCTCCCTCACACATCATGCTCCGCAGTTGGAAAGATAATTGATTGACAATTCACCTTCCAATATTTCTCCCATAAAGTTTTCAAATCCATTTTCCATTCGAAAATTTAGATATGCTTGATGGTCCTCTTTTGTCTCCCATTGTTCGTATAACCACATTGTCTTGTTATCTTCACCAGCCAAAAGTTCGATATGCTTAAATCCCTTGTGTGTCCTTGTCAATGACAATCCATCGTCACTGTGTGCCCAATCAATAAGCTTCGATGCTCCTTCTTCATGACACGGACACTTAACAATTACATAAATCATTTTTCACTCCTAGAAATATTATTAAAGAAATTTAATTATAGCTCAAAAAAAACTCTATCCCCACACATCAAACGAAATTTGGACTTTGTGGTTATTTTCTTATTGCTGAAGCAATCAAGACTCTCTTTCTACTACGCCTCACTTCGTTCGTTGATGAGCTAAGCGCTTAATATAATCTAATATTAAAATAGAAAGTCGTTCTTTAATTCTCAGAAATAGCTTTGATTTCTATTTCGGGCTCTACGGACATTCTTAATTTGTTTGCCAGAAACCAGACTACACCAACACCAAGAGACCACCATATTATTTGCCATGCCCAAATGGACGGCATTCCTAAGAGCCATTGATCATAGCCAGTATTGGGCTCACCGAATGCCATATTCCCAAATACAGAGCCTGGGCCAATCGCAAAAAACATCCAAATCATTAGCAGAAGTGCTCCAATAGGCTTTGCCCAACGATCACTTGATTTAATTTCGCTATGTTTTTGAAAAAAGTTATGAAAAGTTTGCCTATGTTCTTTTTCAGGGTCATTTACAGCCATGAGTGAAATAATCATACAAATTACAATATTAAAAAACATCCCCCATACTGCAGAGTGTATATTCCAAGGCCAAACTCCCCAGGGTATTGCTCCTCCTGTAAGTTTTTGTCCAAGCGGCTCAGTCAAAATAACTGCTATAAGACCAATACTCAATCCTGCTATTGCACCACCTCGGTTAATCCATGGCAACCATGTAGCACCTAGCAATGATGGCCAAAGTTGAAAAGAGCAAGCTATGGCTAAACTACCAAGAAGAAGGGTTGCCTCCATAGAGAATGAAGCTAATAACATCCCACTTAAGAAAACCAAGCCGGTAAACAATCTAGCAACTCCTATCTGTTTTTTATCATCAGAGTCTTTTTGAAAGTAGTGAACATAAATATCACGCGATAAAATATTGCCAGTAGTCGACATGAAAGATGTTGCTGTTGCTTGAAGAGAGGCAACGGCACAAACGGCAAGAAAACCGACTAACCATGGTGAACTATTTCCTACAAGTTTTATAAAGTGAACAACTAATTCTGTATGTTGTTGTTTTGAAATTTCAGGTAAATAATTAACAATTGCGAGACCAGCTTTATTCACCTCAGCATTTGCACCTAGAAGGTTTGCACTGACGCCTATAATTATTGAAAATACGAACAAGATAATTCCTACAGCTGCTGCTGCTCCCCATATTTGATTGATTGCAAAACCTTTTGGAGAGCGACTTGTAAATCCCAACATGGTAAATGATGGTGAAGACTGAATTCCCATAACGGAAAGCATAAAAGTTAATATCATTATCGATGTCCATGGTCCACCTTTTGGTATTTCGATACCTATCCCATCTGTAAATTGGATGACACCCGGTATTGCAAAGTATCCTGGGAAATTACCCCCTCCCATACCTTTGGTTTTTCCTAGGTGACTTGAGACATCTTGTGCAATATTTGCCAGTCCTTTATTTAATGAGTCAAAACCACCAACTAGGTCTAGAGCGAACAGAGCAAGCAATATCATTCCTAGAACAAATAAAACAAATTGCACTACTGCAATTTTTAAAATTGCTTGCATGCCTCCCATAATTGAATATAAAAGTACAAAGCTAGATAGAGTCCACATAGCAAAATTTCGTGACATCATACCATCTGTTAATTCGCTAATTAGGAATCCAGAGGCTCCATATAGCATTGCCACAAAAGGTATTCCAAATAGAAGTGCGATTCCAACTGAAATAATTCGTAAGCTATCTCCTTTATAGTAAGCCGTTAACATTTCTCCAGATGTGGTGTATCCAAAACGTTTTCCTAGCATCCATTGTCTTTTAAGTAACACAACTCCGGAAATAGCCACTACGATTGTAATAAATGATGTATTGGCAAATTGAAAACCATCTCTAAATACTAATCCTGGGTGAGCAATAAATATCCAGCCAGCCAAAGAAATTGCAGTCGCAGCAAGTGCAAAAACCCAAGGAGAGGTATTTCTGCTAGATAAAAAATAATCGTCAGTTGAAGTTATTTGTCGTGAAGCCCTAACACCCCAAAATAAACAAAAAGCCCAGTATAGTCCTAGAAATATAAATATCCAGTTGATAACTTCAGTCATTGCTATTGGTATCCTTTAAATTTATTTTTGTTATCAAAATAGTAGTCTCCTTTGGGCGTTTGTCTTTATCTAAATTTGGGTCCGTATATGCGGTGATCTCGCATACAAAGCCACCATTGGAAGAATCAGTAATCCAAATACAAATTGTTGTCCTTCATAACTCAAACCAATACCGACAAGAAATGATGAAAGTACTTGTAAAACCAGAACACCTATTACTGTAAAGCCATATCCACCTTTACCTCCAAGTAATGAAGTGCCTCCAACTACAACAGCTGCTATTGTTTGGAATAGATATGGACCACCTACACCAACAAATCCACCACCACTCCAACCTAGAAGTAAAATTCCTGTTAGTGCAGAAACAAACCCACCAATTGTAAAAACACCTACCCAGTAAGTTCGTTCTGAAATTGATAAACGAGCTGCCGTAGTACGATTTCCTCCTACGGCATATAAATTTCTACCCCAAGTTGTATTTTTTAGTGCAACTATTAATACTATTGCCAGTATTACCCAAATCACTACGATTGGAGGAATGCTAATGCCAAAAATAGTACCATTTGTTGCAGCGATATTAGACAACCATTTAGGTACTACTCCAAAAACACTTCCACCAAAATCTGAACCAATAGTAGTCAAAGCTTGAACTAGCCCAGTTATAATGAAACCGACGCCTAGAGTTAGTATTAATGCTTGCCCTTGTAGTCGAAAACTTAACAAGCCGTTAATGAGTCCAACACCTATACCAAGCATTAATACTGCTATGATGCAGATCGATGGAGGTATTCCAAGATTGATTAAATACATCAAACCAATATTTGCAGCACCTATTACAAAGCTTACTGACAAATCCAAACCGCCTAGTAAGACCACAAGGGTTTGTCCAATACAAGCAAGTCCAAGGAATGAAGCAAAAAGCAGCATTGATTTAAGATTTAAAGTTGAAATAAAACCATCAACAATCAGTGAACCCATAATAAACAGTCCAATAAGAACCGCCAAACCCATCAGAGCACTTTTGTTATTTTTAGCAAAGGAGTTTGTGATGATGAGTATTAAGAGTGTTAAGAAAAATACTACTAATGAGAGAACATTTCGCCACTCGAAAAAATTGTCCATAGCAAAAGCCAAGGCAACAAAAGCAATAATCATTGCCAGAATTCCTATAATAGCAAATTTATTGCTTTTTATGAGATAGCTAATATAGCTTTCATGGTATTCGCTATCTTCAGCTATTTCTTCATCCAACTGTTCTACTGCTAAGCCAGTTTTTTCATCTTCATTGTATTTCCAGCGTACAGATAGGTGGTACCAACCCCATAGAATAGAACCAAAAATTGCAACTGTATAAAGTATTATCAGTTGTGAAGGTGTGCCTTCAAGGTAACCGAGTACAGCACTAATTGCTGAGATAATTACAGCGATAACAAAGCCAAGCCATTTATAAAAAGAGAACGCAGCTTTTCCCATTCTGCTAGTTTTCATTTTGACTCCACTTGGTAGTTAGAATATCCACTTTTATCCTTCCCATTTTTTAATCGCATCATCTCTATGTTCACCTATTATGTAGGTACTAATTATGTGCATAACATTCGGTGCCGAAATAATTGCAATTGCAATGACCACAATTATTTGCCACAATGGAACGCCTATTGCATAAAACAAACCACTCCAAGCAATCACAGCAAAGGTAGCTATATGCCAATATTTCCAAAAACTTCTAAAGCTAGTTTCTCCCATTGCAAGTCGCAAAAATATGTGCAGTAAAACAACCATAAAAATACAATATGTAATCTCTGAAACAATAGTCATACTTTGAGCATTTGTATTGACTCTCATAGGTCCAGCATATTCGATAATTTGTGTTGCTATAGGCTCTATTCCAGTTTGGATAATAGGATCTGTATAATCGAGTACCTGACCTGCAACTACAATGCTAGTGCTTGCAACCTCATGGATAGGGGTACTATCGGTTGCAAAGAAATACACAACAATTAAAGCTAATATCGATATAGCACCTATAAATAGGTTGTTGACGTTGTTTATTTTTGTCTTTACCAAAGGAATAGTAATAGTAAATAATAGCGCGGTAACCAAAAGAATGGCGTAAGTTTCACCAGAGAAATTGCTAGCTAAATAGCCTTGATTGGCATTTTCAAAGAATAATGCACCTATAGCAATAATCGGTATAGTGCAAATAAATAAAATTGTTGCAGTTCTTTTAGTCTGGACCTTTGTTTCAGGAAGCATAATAAGAATAATCAATGATGTGAATAAAACTACACCAATTATTCCAATTAAGGTATATGTGGAGTTTGCAAGTGCATTAAATGAAAAGTACGTTGATGACGACTGTGAAATTGATTCTAATCCAAAAACACTCATCGAGTAATAATCGAGTCCAATAGTCTTTAGATTGGTTGAGGCTATAAAGGATTCAGTTGGTGTGTCCGGGTTAAATATTAAGCCGAAAGCAGTTATGATTAATACGATAATAAAACCAATCATTGAAGCACTAATGTGCTTGAATAGTGTCTTGATTATATAAGAGAGAACAGCTATACCAACAACTCCAAACAATATAATTGTTCCTGCTGATAAAGGATCTTCAGTTTCTGTTGAAGCTACAAACGCTGCAAATCTTTTAATTCCCATTGATTGATCCATTGCAGCATGGACTGCAACCCCAAGTGTAATGATTCCAAGTACTAAAAAAACCAATCCTGGTGATAGGCCTCGAGCACGTTTTTGCATAAATGGTATCGCAAGACTAATTAATAACGATACAACCAACATAACGCCATACGACATATCGGTTATAAAAGCTTGCATCTTGCCAAAGTTAAATGTTGAAAGTGAATATGTAATCAAAAATATATTCAGAGATCCAAGTAAAGCTCCAAAGGCACTTCCACGTCCTCCCGCTAAATTTGCTCCACCTAGTACAAGAGCCGTAACAGCCATTAGAGTGTAGGTTGTTCCTTGAGTGGGATCGCCAGAACTAATTAATGAAGTGAAAGTTATAGCAGCAAGTCCGGCATAAACACCACCAATTGCGTGTGCTCCAATACGAACTAAATTAACATTTACACCGCTTGTATATGTTGCTCGCTCATCAGATCCCATCATTTTTAGATTACCCCAAAAAGCTGTTTGGGCAAGTAAATACCATGCTGCTGTTGCGACTATTAATATAATTAGAACGGGTGAAACAATATTAATTCCTGCGCCCCAATCATACATCCAGTCAGGGGCCAAACCACCAGCACGCGGCATTATTATAAGATTTAAGCCGACCAATGAAAGATATCCACTTAATGAAACAATAATGGGTTGCACTCTAACAAAAACAATAATTAGAGCCATAAATACTTGATATGCGACACCAACACCTATCGCATATGCGAAAAGAGCAATTGGTGATTCCATAAAGCCCAACCCAATTAATTGAATCATTCCTACATTAACAAAACTAATTAGTGGGCCAATTGATAAATCAACACTTGCACGTCCAGCCATTACAATTATAGTTAATGCATAGGTAGCCAAAATTAGAGGAGCTACAACAATTATTAATGCTCCAAAGCCAGTACTGGAGATTAAGTAAGGTCCTCTAAGAGTAGCAAATATAAACAGCAAAAAGAAAATAACTATCGGAACTATAAGATAGGTACTTGGACTTGATTTTGGTTTTTGTGTTTCAATTAATTCCATTGTCTTTAGTAGAACTGTTAGTTAAATTTTCCCTATATACTTATGATTCATTTTTTTGACATGAGTTTTTCGAATTGCGCAACATCTTTTTCGTTATATTCAAAAGTTTTTGAGCCAGATGTGTTATTTTCTTGATTTAGTGAATGTTTTTCTTCCTTCTTATTGGTATTAATTTCATCGGGGTTCCGATCATTTTTTTTATCCTGAGATAGGGATATGTATTTATTGAATAATTTTTCATCAGTATCTGAATAGCCTTCGTTATTATTCTTATTTCGATAACTCCTGTTTCCCTTGTTTTTTATTAACTGTTCACCTGATGCTATGAGATCTGCAAACTTTTTTGAATCATTTTCTGAATACTCGTTAAGTTCTGGAGTTGGATCAATTTGTTCCTTTTCCTCATAATTTTTTCTCTTGTTGTTTTTCTCGGTTGAACTCAAAATATTATTAAATTGCTCTTCGTCTTTAGCAGAGAAATCTTTTTTAGTTACGCTTGCTGGATTTATCTTTTCTGTCTTTTTTTCAAAGTATTTACTTACGTTATGTTTTTTCACTTCATGCTCCAATTTATTGTCAGGCTGGTTCTTTTTAGCTTCATTATTTAACTTAGTTGTATCTTGCTTTTTATCACTATATTGATTATTTGATTTTTTTTCGGGACTGGCGTTTTGACGATGACCAAACATAGACTCAAGGATTCCATCGGCATTAATTTGCGTATCTGTAAACGTTTCAAAAATGCTTCCATTACGAAAAACAACTACCCGAGAACAGAAGCCAATAAACTCTTCAAGCTCACTTGACATATAGATTACTGAATTACCATCATCAGCAAATTCTCTTAATTGCTTGTAAAGGTCCAACTTAGTTTGTAGGTCAATTCCTCTTGCAGGATCAAGTAAGACTAATGTCTTGGGTTGCGTTGCAAAAGCTCTTCCCAACATAACTTTTTGTTGGTTACCTCCACTTAAGGAAGTGATTAAGTTCTCCTTGGGGCCAGTTTTGATTGCCAGTCGTTCAACCTCCCAATCAACAACATCATTTATAGCTCCCCAGTCTAAGAAACGTACACCAGGGATTTTGCTGAATTTGTGGTACATGGAAATACCTAAATTTTCAACAATACTTAAGTTTGGAAGAATTCCTTCTCGTTTGCGGTCACCTGAAACAAATTCAATATCATGTTTGATTGCGTCTTCAAGATTCTTGATTGTGTAGTACTTATGACCATGATCAATGTCCACTTCAGTGAAACCATCGTGAGCATTAGCGACACCAGCCAGTATTCGAACAAAATCATCTTGCCCATGGCCATCTAATCCGGTGATTCCTACGATTTCCCCTTTACGTAATTCAAAATCCGATCTTTCACTGTCAGGCCAAACTTGCATATTCATTGCTTTAAGAGAAACCTGTGAATATTTTGTTTGATGTGCTTCCTCTTTAGTTTTGTCAGTCTTTTGCTCTTTTCCAGTCATTAAACGTAATAGGTTCTTTTCCGTTACCTCCTCTTTTTCTAGCACTCCAACATCAATACCGTCACGCATAACAGTGCAGCGATCGCTTATTCTGACTAGTTCAGCTATACGGTGAGATACAATGATCACTGCTGCGCCCTTATCACGTAATTCTCGCATTTTTTCAAAAAGTCTTTCAGTTGAATCAAAATCCAAAGCAGCAGTTGATTCGTCAAGAATTAAAACATCGGGATCTCTTAACAAACTTCTAGCAATTGTTATCCATGCTTTGGTACTAAGGGGTAAATTTCCAGCCGGCATTAATGGATCAATATCTTCATCAGCAAGCTCACTCATCAATTCTCTGGTTTTATTTTGTTTTTCTTTTTCAGACAAGTTTTTAGAAAAGAAACCGTCAACTCCGATAAATAAATTATCAACTATAGATGCTTCATCAGATACAAGGACTTCTTGAAATACCATGGCAACACCAAGATCATGTGATTCTCTAGGAGTAGAAGGGTGGGCACCATTAATGGATACTTTTCCAGAATCAATTGGTAAAACACCTGCTAAAACTTTGGCAAGGGTACTTTTTCCGCAACCATTTCCTCCAATAATTGCATGTATTTCACCAAAATAGCCGGTAAAGCTGACATCAGCTAAAGCTTTAGTAACTCCAAATGATTTATGAACATTCTTGACATAAAGTTCACCAGGGAATGCCTTTGATGCTTCTGAATTATTTGAAACATTTTCATTTGATAAGTCTTGTTCTATAATTTCCACCTAAACAAATCCTTGAGTTTGTACAAAAACATAAATAATATTTACAATTTTTTTTGATTGTAATCGATATAAATTAATCCTCTGCAAAAAACATCCAAAAGTATAGGTACAGTTTACTACTATTACATACTATAGTCAATAGTATGTATTAATATCCATAATTGCATTTAAAAACAAACTTTCTTGAGGTACAATGTGTTGAAGAAATAAGGCTATAGCTTGATCTAATAAGCTACTTTTCTAAAAAAATAGTCTTATCTGGATTTTGTAATTGGAGCAATTTTAGGTGGACAATCAAATAGATAGAATTAATTTAGATCTAAAGCAATACATTTCTGCTTTATTTGTAAAAGCTGGTGTGCTTCCCTGGTTTCTAGGAATAGCCTTAATAACTTTCTCATTTGCGAGTGATAATTTTTTGACACCAAACAATATTTTGGGTGTTGCAAGGCATTCAACTGATCTTATTTTGGTTGCTATGGCTCAAATGATTGTGATGTTAACCGCTGGCTTGGACTTTTCTGTTGGTGTGATCCTTGCAATGACTTCTGTTGTCGCTTCAATGACAATGGTTGCCTTGTGGTCAGGTTATGGCTCTGGTTGGGAGGCGATTACTATAGGGTGTTTAGCAGGTCTTTTTGTTGGTGCTTCTATTGGTTTCGTGAATGGTATAGGTGTAGCTTTTTTCCGTGTACCTCCATTCATAATGACACTGGGAATGTCTTCAATTATTTTTGGTTTAGCGCTGACTATTACTGGTGGAATACCAGTTTATGGCGCGCCTGAATCTTTTACTAATATTTTTGGATATGGAACATTATTTGGTTTATCAATAACTATTTGGGTAACTCTATTTTTTATTTTTTTGATTTATATTTTTATCAACCTGACCAAGATGGGTAGGTATTTTTATGCCATAGGTGGTAATTTAAGAGCGGCTGAGCTTTCAGGTATAAACACAAGGGTCTATATTGTCAGTGCTTATGTTTTGTCTGCACTAGTTACAAGTATTGCGGCATTACTCATTACAGCCCGACTTGAAACTGGTGAGCCAAATATTGGTGCTAATTATCCTTTACTATCAATAGCGGCTTGTGCAATCGGAGGAGTTAGTTTACTTGGCGGTGTTGGGCGTGTACAGAATGTTGTATTGGGTGCCTTTTTTATTATATTAATACAAAACGGCATGAATCTTATGAGGGTCGGCTCATATCTACAAATGGTTGTCATCGGAGTATTGTTAATTGTCGCTATTGGCGCTGAATATTTCCGTCAACAGATGCTTTCACAGGCAAAAAATTAATGTCTGCATATCTTCAAGAGCGCTATACAACAAATCTTTGTTAATTATTTGACATTGCCCGTTAATAGCAAGCTAAAACATTAAGGAAGTACTATAAAAAGATGGAAACAGCCAATCAAAATTTTTTTAATAAACTATCCCTTAATCAGAAAATATTAGCTCTATTGGTCATTGAGGTTTTTGGTTTTATTGCAGTTGCGCTTGTTGCCTTTACTCAAGTATATACGGTAGGTGATGAGACGAAACAAATGTCATCAATTACTATCCCTTTAATTGAATCAGTCAACTCAATCGATGAAAATGTTTATAAGCAAAGTATAAGCGTAAAAGAACTATTTATTACTGTTAGTCAAATAGTAAACCAAGACTCTGAAAAAACGAGTTTTTATGATAAATACAATCAATTATTATCAAACGATACTATTCGAACAGAATTTTTAATAGCTAATCAAAAACTGAAGAAATCTATAGCTGATACAGAGTCTTTTATAAAGATAGTAAATTCTGAAGCAAAAGCTGATATAGATATAATTTCATCGCATCAGGAAAAATTACTTTCTGAGCTTTATGAACTAAGAAAGATAAACCAAATATATTATCGGTTGGTAGTTAATAATTTATTTGCAGAAAAAAATATTAGAATTCTCACCATTGATATGAGCGATCTTAAGGAGATCTCCTCTACTGAAGATCTTCTACTATTGCAAGCTAGCAAAGTAAATACTGAATTAGAAGAAATAATTTTTGCTTCCAAATCAAAAATAACCTATGTAGAGCGTATTGCTCTTAGTTATATCGTTATAACCTCCCTTATAGCTTTGCTATTTGTTGTCACGATGGTGTTAGTCATTGTTAGAATGAATATTTCAAAACCCCTGCAATTACTAACAGACTCAATCAATAGATATACCCCTTTGCATAAGGTAGAGGAAATTGAAGA
This sequence comes from uncultured Gammaproteobacteria bacterium, assembly GCA_902512485.1. Lineage (GTDB taxonomy): Bacteria > Pseudomonadota > Gammaproteobacteria > PS1 > Pseudothioglobaceae > Pseudothioglobus. The sequence continues at coordinate 49,701 of CABXJL010000001.1, read as the reverse complement.
TGAACAAAACATCCTATTAAGAGAGGACGAACTAGGCAGGATGGGGCGCAGCTTTAATAGACTCAAAAAAGATTTGTGGGAGCAAGGAGAGGGTCTACAGAAAGCTAAATTTGACGCCGAAAGAGCAAACAAAGCCAAGTCAGTTTTCTTAGCTTCAGCGAGCCATGACTTGCGTCAACCTTTAAATGCGATGCAAATGTATATTGCTGCATTGCAATCGAAAGTTAAGGATAAGGAAATACTTCGCATTATTGAAGATATAAACTCTGTCTCAATCTCAACAGCAAGGTTGTTAAATGCTCTTCTTGATGTGTCGGAATTAGAGGTAGGTGCAATAAAACCAAGACATGAAATTTTTTCAGTGAATAACATTTTGATTAGTATCTTTCAGTCATTCCTGCCTCTTGCCAAAGACAAAGAATTAGATTTTAGAATTGTTCCATCAAGTCTTTATGTTAGAAGTGATCCAGCTTTGCTGGAACGTATATTGGGAAATTTTATGTCTAACGCTATTCGCTATACTAATAAAGGTTCGGTATTGATAGGTTGCAGAAAGAGGGGCGACAAGGTTTCAATTGAGGTTTGGGATACTGGTTGTGGAATTTCTGATGATCAGATGTCACTGATTTATGAGGACTTTTATCAAGTTGAAAATAAGGAGCGTGATAGAGGCAAAGGTCTAGGCCTTGGTCTCGCTCTCGCAAAACGTTTAGCTGATAGTTTAGAACATACGATTGATAGTAAATCAAGTCTTGGAAATGGCTCTTGCTTCTCTGTTAGTGTTGATCTTGCTGAAAATAAAGCTGATAAAAATCAATCTGAAATTTTTCTGAATATTATGAACTTATCAGGGATAAATATTCTTTTAGTTGAAGATGATATCGATGTTTTAAAGGCAACTAAGCAGCTCTTAGAATCATGGGGCTGCAAGGTCAAAACTGCAAGGAATAAAGATGAAGTTATGAATTTAATTAAAAAAAATCCATACGATAATCCAGATATTATTTTGGCAGATAATCGTTTACCTGGTGATGCTTCTGGTATTGATATTACTTATTTAATTCAAGAAAAATTACAGGCTTCAATTCCATGTGTCATTATGACAGGTGATGTAGAACGAAATCACGTACAAAGTATTATTGATCAGGGTTTTCCGGTGTTACTAAAACCAATTCAGCCGGCAAAGTTTCGAGCTATGCTTTCGCACTTAATTCAAGCTAAGGAGGCTTGAGCTGTTTCAACTCTAGAGTTATGAAAGTAATATTGTATGAGATGTTCATTACAATCTTCAGCATTGAATTCAACACACTCATTTTTTTCACTAATAATGTAAATTCTATGTGATAAATTTACTAATTCTGAGAGGTCTGAAGAGATCAGCATTACGGCTCCTCCAGACTCACAAAATTCTTTTATTATTTCGTAAATTGCGACACGAGTTCCAATATCAACACCGACAGTTGGTTCATCCAGAATAAAAAGTTGGACATCACGAGCAAAACTTTTCGCAAGCATTACCTTTTGCTGAGTTCCGCCAGAGAGTTGTTCCATTTTGTTTTCAATGCCTTGAGCGTTAAAGTTAAGGCGTTCTCCGATTTTTTCTACAATATCCTTTTCAATTTTTCTATTTACAATAAAGCCACTAGAAAATTTAGGTAGACCTAGTGAAGGCAAAGAAATGTTTTCTCTAATATTTTGTTCCATGACAAGACCTTCTGCCCTCCTATCAGAGGGTAAATATAGCATTCCTCTATCAATCATTGATCGTGGAGTAAGATCATTAATTTGTTTTGAACTATCATATATAACATCATCCAAGTAGCTAATTGTGCCAGCTGTAATTTTATTTATACCAAAGCAAGCACGTCCAATTGCAGACTTACCTGAACCAGCAAGTCCTGCAAGGCCAACAACTTCTCCTGACTTTACATTCATTGAAACATCTTGAATAAAACTATTGCTTATATTCAAGTTTTTTATGTCAAGTAGTTTTTTGCCAGGTTGTTTTTTTATTTCTGGAAAAAAACTGGTAATATTTCGACCGGTTGCTAATTCTACTAATTTTTGTTCGTTAATATTAGTTACCAGATCTGTATTAACAACATGACCATCTTGAAGAATTGTAATACGATCAGCAATTTTATAAATCTCATTCATTCGATGTGTAATATAGATAATCCCAATACCTTCTTTTTTTAGAATTTCTATCATTGAAAAAAGCTGATTTGTTTCATTTTCAGCCAATGAAGCTGTTGGTTCGTCTAGTAACATAATTGATGGTTTAGTATGAAAAGCTTTAGCAATCTCAACCATTCTTTTTTCTGCATGTGATAAATTGATTATCTTCTCTTCAGCTTTGATAGAAAATTCAAGTTGTTCCAAGGTTTGGCATGCTATTTTGTGCAACTTTTTTTTGTCAAGAAAAAAACCTTTTGAGGTGTTTGATCCCAGGAATAAATTTTCTTCAACTGTGAGTTGTGGAACTAACGAAAATTCTTGAAAGACCGCACTAATGCCTAACTCTCTGGCTTTATGTACAGAATGAATCTTCAATTCCTCATTATTAAGAATTATTTTGCCACTTGATGGTTGAATGTCTCCAGTAACAATTTGAATTAAGGTAGATTTGCCAGCACCATTTTGTCCAAAGATCGCATGAACTTCTCCAGGATAGAGGTCAAAATTTATATTTTCAAGAACAGCGGAACCAAAAAACTGTTTAGAAATAGTCTGAAGCTTCAACAAAGGGATATTGGGTTGTGACATGCTTTTTTCTTTATATTATTATTGACATCATTAATCCACTGAAAATATTGGAAACCAGCCTTTTGGTGCTAGTGTTGTAGATGAGTTGAATTGATCTGATATATCAGGAGTTACAATCAATATTTGTTGTTGAACATGTTCTGTAACACGACCAGTGTTATTAAATTCCGGTCTTCCTGAGGTTGCCATGTTTTTTCCTTCAAGAAGTCTTACTGCTTGGTCGACAGCAATTGTTGCTTGTGAAATCATTTGGTCCGAAGGTGCCATTGAAATTAGACCGCGTTTTATAAACATATCTATTCCAGGTGTGTAATATGTGGATACCAGTTTGATTTTATTACCAAGCTTTCTGGCCCTAAGAGCCCCAACAGCAGCTTCAATTGTGGTGCCCGTTCCTACAATGTATTTAAAATCGGGTTCAGGGCCTGAGGCATGATTCAGTAGTGTTTCCTCAACTAATTGTAATTGAATTGCTTTTCCAGTATCACCCCAATTAGTTTCTAATATTCTAATATTAGTTCTCTCTAGAGCACTAAGACATCCTTGGTGAGAGGCTATAGACCAGCCAGCTCCAGGCGGTCCTGGAAACCATACAATGTTGGTCTTTCCATCATTAAGTTTTTCTTGGTCTGCAACCCATTTACAAGAGGTATAACCCATATTGACAAAACTTTGAAGCGAGTTTGCATCTACTTCTGTATTAATTCCAGTGACAAGGACAACTACTGGGATTCCTTTAGCCCTGATCAAGTCAATCTGTCTTGCGTTGCCGTTACTTGAAATTGGTCCAATAATTAAAGCTTCACCATTATTAGTCAAACAGTCATCAACTTGGTTTAATTGTGTTGCCAGATTTGTATATCCTCCAGCTTCGAATAATGTTATTTTTTGTCCTAGGCGTCTTCCTTCAGAAATAATTCCATAAGCCACTCCAACCCAATAAGAGTCTTTGAGATGTGGAAATGAGACGCATATATGATGTTTTTTATTAACTTCAGAGGCTTTCAAAGGCGCATATTCTACTAGCGGTAATTTTTCTAGTGCATTTCTATCATCAATCCAGCAATCTATATCACCGTCCGTACACGAAAAATTAAAAATGTTAACATTTTGCTTCCAGTAGTTTTCTTCATCTGCATGAGCAATATTCAGGCTAAGGCTAGGAATATTAAGAAGTAAGACTAAAAAAAATGGAATGAGTATTTTTTTTAGATATTCATGGCACAATTTATAGTTGATAGAAAAAAAAATATTGAACATGTATGAAAGTAATTGTAAAGGTTTAGTTGCCATAATAATGAGTAGCAAACTTACATAAATCTAGGAGTGTAAATCTGAAACTTTTTCTAAATTAGAATAAATAGATACAGCTTCAGTTCTATTTTTAACATTTAGTTTTTTAAAAATGGCTGAAACATGCATTTTAATTGTTGGAATAGTCAAACCTAATTCGTCAGCAATATCCTGGTTCGATCTACCGAGACTGATATTACCAAGAACTTCTTTTTGCCTTTTAGACAAGCGTTTAACACTATCCAAATCATCTAATTTTTCATCATGTTGAATAGGATCGGCTCTTGGTTTCAAAACATGTGGCGGTATGTAGACACCACCCGCCAGAACAAGCTGGATAGCACTTATAGTCACTTCCGGTGCAGAAGTTTTAGGTATAAATCCAGAAGCCCCTAAAGAAATTGAGTTATGAATTGAATCAAAGTCCTCTTTTACAGAAACGATTACTATGGGTACATCAGGAAATTGTGAAGTAATACTTTGAATACTGTCATGCCACATTCCAGGCATCATTAAATCAAGTAAAACTAAATCAATTGAGAAATTTGAATTAAGTACATTTATTGTCTCATCAAAACTATTTGCTTGAAATATTTCGGCATTGGGTACAGCCATTTTAACGACTAATTCTAAACCACCTCTAACTAGGGCGTGGTCATCGGCTATAACAATTTTATATTTTATTGGTCTACTATCCTTTTTGTTTTCCATAGCTTTTATCACTCAAATAGTTGAATTTTTGTTAAAGATAACACTTGATTGTACAGTATTTTTTAAGCAAATATATTAATAGGGCTGCATACTTTACACTAAATACATACTTATAATATTATTATAAAATAAATACATACTTTAGTTGACTAATGTATGCATTGTGATATACTTAGACATACTTTAGGCTATGTAATTATGTTTAAAATGTGCGGAACCGTAATAAAACAAGTCATTTTCTAAGGTGAATAGAACAAGCAATAACGCTTGACTATAAATAAATAGGAGACAAATCAAAATGAAAAAACTATTAAAACTAGTCATGGCTTGTATGTTGTCATTCGGATTTACGTCGATGGCCATTGCAGGACTTGATGAAATCCCACAGGATATTCGGGATAGGGTTTATAACATGGATTTGATGGATCCAATTCAGCCACTTGATGATAGTGCGTTTAGAGATTGGAAAAGTGAACGTTCACCTCCATGGACTGTAGGTTATGCTAGTACTTATGCTGGAAATACCTGGCGTAAAGGTGCAATGGCACGTTTGATGGATGTCATAAAACCAAAATGGCAAGAGCTCGGTTTGCTTAATGACATCATTGTTACACAGTCAAACCTTAAGGATGCATTACAGATTCAACAGATCAGACAACTCGTTGATCAAGGTGTGGATGCAATAATTATTTGTTGCTCCAACCCGACTGCATTGAATCAAGCAATTAAGTATGCCTTTGATAGAGGTGTTCCAGTATTTTCATTTACTGGATATACAACTTCACCACTTTCAATAAATTCATCAGTGAACTACCATCAGGCTGGATTTGATGTTGGAACATGGATGGCTGAAGAGATTGATGGAAAGGGTAATGTTCTTGTAATTGAAGGTATTCCTGGATTTTCAGCATCAGATTCACAAAATGCTGGTGTTTTAGATGGATTATCTAGATATCCTGATATTAAAGTTACAGGTCAGATTGCGCATATGTGGACATCACAAGTTGGTCAAGCTGAGACTCAGAAGTGGTTAGCTACACACCCTGGACAGCTTGATGGAATTGCAGTTCAGTCTTCTGGTGAAACTGGTGTTTTAGCAGCAGTATTACAGTCAGGACGAGACATTCCTCCAATGTCAATTGGTGGTGAAATTGGTGCTCTATGTTACTGGCGTAATAACCCTGATTATATTAGTGGTGCTATTCAGACATGGCCTCCAGGTGATGATATTGAGCTTGGTTGGAACATCATGATGCGTACTTTACAGGGTCAAGGACCTAAGATTCAATCAATCTTAGTACCACCTTTAACAATTGGATATGACGATGTTGAAGCAATGATGGGAACTGATTGTGATCGTAACTCTACCTTGTGGTACAACCCAGGTGTTGAAGTTTGGGGCGGTAAGGACTACGTTGACAACTTCTTCTTAAGACCTGCTGATCCAGAGGAATATGATCCAGACTCTTAATTAATTAAGAGTTGTTTTAATTGAGTTTGGATAACTGAAATTAAAAGATTGTTAGTATTTAGATCAATTATTTACTAAAAAACTTTCTTTCGGTTGTCCAAACTCTATAAACGCCTTTAATAGAGACTATTTAATAGAGCTAAATATTGGCAAAGTTTTTTGAATGAACGAATAAATAAATAATTAATTAATTAATACAGAATTTATAACCAGGGATTTCTATGAACACTACATTATTACCAACTGACATTGTAGGCGGCACATTTTGGCTTTTATCCATGGCAATGATAGGTGCTACGATCTTCTTTCTACTTGAAAGATCCAAGGTTCATGATAGATGGCACACGACAATGACACTATTAGGCGTTACGATGTTGGTGTCAGCTGTTTTCTACCACTATGTCAAAATAATGTGGGTTGAAACGGGGACGGCTCCAATTATCCTTAGATATTTAGATTGGATACTTACACATACTATGCAAGTTGTACTGTTTTATGTAATTTTGACTGCAGTCACAAAAGTCTCATCGGCACTATTTTGGCGATTACTAATTGGAACTCTGGTAATGGTGATAGGTGAATTTTTAGGTGCTGCGGGCTATATGAGTGCAACATTAGGTTTTATTATTGGTGTCGTTGGTTGGCTTTATATTCTTGGTGAACTTTATATGGGTGAAGCAAGCCGCTCCAACATAGAGAGTGGCAATGAGGCATCACATCAAGCATTTAATGGATTGAGATTGATCCTTACTATTGGTTGGGCGATTTACCCACTTGGCTATTTTATTAATAATCTTGGTGGTGGAGTAGATGTAAATAGTCTTAATATTATTTACAACCTAACTGACTTTTTAAACAAAATAATTTTTGGGTTTGTCATATATAGAGCTGCTATGAATGATACCCAGGCAAGAATAGAAGACAATAAAAAATAGGTATATAAATTAAGGAGAAAGAATTATGACTGGCGCAGATATCATTGCAACTATTATATTGACAGCATTAGCAATAGCGATTTTTGTATATTTGCTGCATTGGTTGTATCGAAGATCATCTAAAGAAGTTTCTTTTGTAAGAACTGGACTACGTGGCGAAAAAGTTGTGATTAGTGGCGGTGCTTTTGTATTGCCAATCATTCACAATATAACTGCTGTTGGGATGCGTACCTTACGCATAGAGGTAAAACGAGGCGGCGATAAAGCTTTTATTACAAAAAATCGTATGCGTGTTGAAATAGTTGCAGAATTTTATGTCCGCGTTACACCATCAAAAGAGGCTGTATCAATTGCAGCGGGGACACTAGGTAAAAGAACGATGGAGCCTGAAAGTTTAAGAGATTTAGTGCAAGGTCGTTTTGTAGATGCGCTGGGTATTGTTGCTGCGAAGATGTCTATGGAAGAGATTCAAGAAAAACGTGGTGAATATATCAAAGCGGTTAAGGGAATTGTTGCTGAATCTTTAGGTTCAACAGGTCTTGAACTTGAGGCTGTGTCATTGACCAGCGTTGATCAAGCCGGCCTAGAGGTATTTGACCCATCTAATGCGTTTGACGCTGAGGGTCTTACGCAATTAACAGAGCAAATTGAGGCTGGAAAGAAAAAACGTAATGATATTGAGCAAGATACTGCTATAAGGATTAGAACTAAGAATTTAGAGGCAGAACAAAAAGCACTTGAAATTGATCAGGCGAGGGAATTCTCCAGGTTGCTACAAGAACGCGAAATTGCTAAGCAGCGAGATAAAGAAACTACCGAAATGGCTGTTGAGACTGCAAGACAGGAGCGTTTAGCTGAAGAAGCAAGAATTCAATCTGCAGAAGATGTTGAGAAGGCTCGCATCCAACAACAAGATACTATTGAAGTTGAACGCTCATTGCGTGAACATGAGTTAACTCTCCAGATTGAGGAGCGTAAAAAACTTCGAAATGAGATTGAGAGGCAAACAGAGATTGATATTAAAGAAAAGAATCTTGAGGCTGAAATTAGATCCTTGGAAATTAAAAAGGAAAATGAGTTTGCAAGGCTCAAACAGGAAGAAGAGATATCATCTCAAAGAGCTAAACAAAAGGCTGAGGTTCTTAAGGTAGAGTCAGATCGTTATGTAGAAGCTGAAGAGGCTCAAATAAAGGCCCAAGAAGAGGTGAAAAAATTAGAGATAGAACAGCAACGAATCATAGAAATAACGCGAATAGAAAACGATCAACAAGCTCAAGCTTCAGAAATTCACAAGAGAAAAAATCTTGAAATAGAAGAGAAGAATCGTGAACTTGAGGTTATAGCTAAAACTGTAGAAGTATTAAATGCAGTGGAAAGTAAAGAACAAGCTAGAGCCGAAGTAGTTGTTGCAGAAGAACAAGTTCTTTCAGCACAAGAAGTCGAGATTGCAGAACGTAACAAGAAGTTGCAATTAATAAGTGCAGAAATGGAAGGGGAAAGTGAGGCAATTCAAATTACTACCCTTGCTAGAGCTGAAAAAGAGGCTGCCCAAGAGAGGGAGCAAGCCGAAAAACATGCTTCTCTGGCTAGCAAACTACGCTATGAGATTGATGCCGCTGGTAAGTTGATGCTTAATGAAGCAGAAAACGCTCGTAGTGATGAGAGTAGGCAAAGTGATCTTAGAATGGAGTTAGCGAGAAATCTTGATTCAATTATTCGAGAGGCAGTCAAGCCAATGGAAAATATTGATGATATAAAAATTTACGAATTAAATGGTATGCCAGGATTTAACTCAAATAGTACTAATCCTGATTTTGTAGGGCCTGCTAATGGTGGGGCGGGTTTGCCTGACAATATAGTGAATGCAGCTATGCGCTACAGAGCACAAGTACCGTTTATTGATCATCTTCTTGACGAAATTGGTATGTCTCCAAATGAGATTGGCAATATTAAAAACCTACTTGGTGATTATAGAAAAGGCGAAAAAAAGGATGAAGATATCGAGGGCGAAGAGTCCTAATCAATTTAACTTTTAATTAATAAAAATTAAGGAAATATTATGTTAAGAATTACTGGTTATAGCGACAAATACTCTGTTTGTCCTGGGGATAACATACAATTTTATATTAACTCTGAAGAAAACGAAGTATATGAAACTCAAATTGTTCGTTTAATACATGGAGATACAAACCCTGAAGGGCCTGGTTACAAGGAAGAAGAGGTTCAAGCTGAATGTAACAAAAATTATCCAGGGAGAAATCAAAGAATACACGGTGGTTCCTACATCGTTGTTCCCCAAGATGATCGCCTAAATGTAGAGAGTTTTACACTTCAATGTTATATCTTTCCTACAACTCCGATTGAAGGACTTGGTACACCGCAAAAAGGGCGTCAAGGAATTCTAACTAAATGGGTTGAAGAAACGAAAAGTGGATATGGACTGTTTATTGATGAGAATAACTGTTTGACAGTAGAAATAGGTGACGGTAGTGGTCAAGTTATGAAGCTTTCAAGCGATAAAAAACTTTTACGTAAAGTTTGGTATCTCGCTGCTGTTAGTTACGATTCAAGAACAGGTAAAGTAACCTTATATCAAGAGCCCGTTGTAACTTCTACTAATGGAGGTCTTGGTCAGGGTATATTGCATCCATCTGAGGAAACTACTGCTGTAGTCGAATCAATCAATAGTTTAAAGCCTGGTATTAATGACGCACCATTTTTGATGGCTGCTAGCACAAAACATGAAAGATCTGGAAGGCACATTTTTGGTGGTCATTTTAAGGAAGCAGCTGAACCAATCGAATTACCTGAACAAGTTCATACCTATAATGGAAAAATTGATCGACCAAGATTGTCTAGAAGAGCCTTAAGTAAGGCTGAGATTGAGTCTTTAGCTCGAGGATATAAGAGTTGTCAAGCAGGATTAAGAGACGATGTTGTAGGTGCTTGGGATTTTCATGCAAACATTTCAAATAATATAGCTTCAACTTTTATTGTTGATACCTCGACAACTCGATTGGATGGCTTTATCGTTAATATGCCAGTTCGCGGTATGACAGGTTTTAACTGGACGGGGGATGAGATTGTCTATCATCACAAACCAGAAGAATATGGAGCTATTCATTTCCATGATGATGATATTGATGATGCTCGTTGGGAAGTTGATTTTGAATTAAAAATTCCAGATAACTTAAAAAGCGGTATTTATGCTGCACGTCTAAGAATTGGAGGCGAGGATTCTCCTGAAACTGAAGATTATATACCTTTCGTTGTTCGTCCTCCAAGAGGTACAACAACTTCGAAACTAGCATTTATTCTTCCAACAAATGCCTATATGGCATATTCAAACGATAATTTATGTACAAACTGTGTTGTTGCAGAATTATTGGCAGGGAAAGTGCCAGTTATGACTGCAGCTGATTTGTACTTAAATGAGCATAGAGAGTATGGTTTGTCGACCTATTCGTTACATTCAGATGGAAGTGGTGTTTGTTATTCATCAAGGCTGAGACCAATATTAAATATGCGACCAAAATATCGTCACTGGTTATCGCCATCACTTTGGCAGCTTAACGGTGATCTACACCTTATAGATTGGTTGGAAGAAAAAAACTTTGATTTTGATATTCATACTGATGAAGATTTAAATAGAGAAGGTGTAGGTTTATTAAATAAATATCAAACTGTATTGACAGGGAGTCACCCAGAATATACTTCAGAAAAAATGTTTGCAGCATATGAAAAATATCAACAAGATGGTGGAAGATGGATTTATTTGGGTGCTAACGGTTTTTACTGGTGTAGTGAATACCACCCAGACAATTCAAACATTATAGAGGTTCGTAAAGGTGAAGCTGGAACAAGAGCTTGGACAGCAAACCCTGGTGAATATAACAATGCCTTTGATGGTAAATTTGGTGGCATGTGGAGAGCTAGAGGAAGAATACCAAGCAAACTATGTGGATTAACTTTTACTGCGTATGGATTTGATGTTTCTTCCTACTATGTTCGAGATAAGGACAGCGAAAGACCTGAAACAGCTTGGATTATGGAAGGTGTTGGAAATGGTGAGAAGATTGGTGACTTTGGTCTAGTTGGTGGTGGCGCAGCAGGTTTGGAACTGGACCGTTATGATATAGAGTTTGGCACCCCTCACGATGCATACTTATTAGCTCACTCAGAAGGTCATACCAATTTAATGTTGCAAGTTAATGAAGAAATTCACTTTTCTGTTCGCGGTTACCATGGAGGTGGTACAGAAAACCCTATGGTAAGGGCAGATATGATTTATTACAAGACAGATAATGGTGGCGCAGTATTTGCGCCTGGTTCTCTATCTTGGTGTGGAAGTCTTTCTCATAACAATTACAACAACAATGTTTCTCGAATTACAGAAAATGCAATTAGAGGTTTCCTAAAAGAGGATCCATTGCCATAATAGAAAATGGAGGAAATTTAAAATGACTATTAATAAACATACAGACATGATGGATCCACCAACAGGGAAATCTGTTCTTGGTACAAGTACAAAACCCTTTAATGATTTAGAGGAATCTGTTATTAGTACTCTTGATGAGGATAAAGTCAATGATTTGGCGAAGTGTTTATTTACGCTAAATAATAGGCGCTACGGACCAATTGCGGGAGCTTATGTGGTGGTTTGTACCGTTGAAGGAAAGGAATGGTGTGTTGGACAGTTAAATGCTGATAGAGCTAAGCCACTTATATTATTTGAAGATAAAGTTTTTAACACAACTGAAGAAGCTCAGGCAGAGGCTGTTCGCTTGAAAGAAGAGCGTGGAGAATCAGTACCTTGTCGTAACCACTAATAATAAATGAAATAATGAGGATTAAATAATGTTAGATAAAACTAAAGGTGTTATAGAGAATGTATCACATACTGAAACTGATGACTATATTACTAGAACGTATGTGATGCCACTGTTATTCGACGATGAATCTCGTCGTCGTTTAATTGCTGAACATAGAAATAGTCCAGTTGGTAACGCACCAACTAATGGACGCGCAGCAGTTGAGCATAGCCATGAACTTAGAACGATACTAGACAAGATGAGAAGGGCTCCTATGGCTGGAAAGTATGTTAGTGTTTGTATCCGTATGTTTGAGCAATACAAGATAGGTATTGCATCTGGAATTCGTGGAAAGCCGGTAGAAATGCTGGACGAAGTTTATTCATCAGAGGAAGCTTGTGAACACGCAATTTTTTTAAAGAGAATTGCTGATTTAATGAATCATTATGGATAGTTTTGGCATCTTGCAATCGACTCCTTTATAAGTCATTCTAATTAAAGTGATTTTTTTACTGATTAAGGCAATTCTCCTGCCTGTGTTATTGATGATTGCAAGATACCAAAACTATTCGACAGGTTTACTCGAGGCAGCGATGTCCCAGATATTGGCTCAGGACTTGGGCTAGCAATCGCCAAAAAAATTATTGAACTTCATGATGGGTCTTTGTTGATTGAATCCTCTAAAAAAGGCACTATTGTAAAGATAGTTTTGCCACTACATTAATAAACCCTCCCTCACACATCAAATGTAATTTGGATTTTATGGTTATTTTCTCATTGCTGAAGCAATCAAGACACTCCTTATGCTGCGCTTATAATTTAGAGAAAAACTCTAACTAAAATCTTTCTCGACAAAATCTCTATTTATTTGCAACTTTGAATTATCTAGTAACTCTAGGCATTTAGGCACTGCCAAGAACACTGCACTAAGACATACAGCAATAGCCACAGGCTTTCCTGGCAGGTTAATAATTAGACTATTGCCTCTAGTTCCAGCAATTTGACGAGATAGAATGGCAGTCGGTACAGTGCGAAGAGACACTTTTCTCATTTGCTCGGCAAAACCATCAAAGATTCTTTCACAAACAGATTGGGTAGCCTCAGGCGTTACATCTCTGGTAGTTGGACCAGTTCCACCAGTGGTAAGAATTACATTGCAGCCAAGAGTATCACTCATTTCGATAAGGGTTTTTTCGATTACAGGCTGCTCATCTTCAATGATTCTTGAAACTGTCTCATAGGGGTTTGTTACTGCCTTTGAAATCCACTCTTGCATCGCAGGACCGCTAATATCTTCATAAACGCCACGAGAAGCCCTATCTGAAATAGTGAGAAATCCAATTTTGATAGTATTTTCGCTCATATAACCCTTTAACCTCCTGTCACAGGTGGAAAAAATGCAACTTCATCGCTTTCACAAACTTTAGTGCTTTCATTGGCCATTTCATGATTGACTGCGCACAAGATATTGTCAGGAAAGTGTTGTTTACCATATTTCTCAATCAGTTGTTTTTTTATTGATGAAATAGAGACTGGTGATACAACATTGATTTCGTCATCAGCTGTATTTAAATTTTCTTTTAGTGAAGCAAAATAGAGAATTTTCATCCACCAATCTCCACCATTTGTCGGTTGCTGATATTATCAATATTAGAGCTAAAGAAGTGCTTCTCTGGTTTTTTTGTAATGGTATTGATAATCAAATTCTTGATTTCTGCGTTATTCATTTTTGAGCGAACAGCATCACGAAGAGAAACAGAATCTTTCTGTCCAAGACAAAGAATTAAGTCTCCTTTAGCGGTCAATCTGACACGGTTACAGCTACCGCAAAAATGATTAGAAACTGCTGAAATTGTTGCAACACTTGTATTTGTTCCTTCAATCAGCATGGTTTTGGCAGGACCGTCTGTTTGCCTAGATTTCTTGGCAATAAGCTTGTTACCATACTTTTTATAAACTCTTTCAAGAATTTCTTGTTCACTATAGTGTCTATCAATGGCTTTAATGCCAGCAAGTCCTATAGGCATGGTTTCTATGAAACGAATATCTACTCCTCGACAAATTGCAAAATCAATCATTGCCTCAATTTCTTCATCATTGACACCTTTCATTACTACCATATTAAGTTTAATTGGACTCATTTCAGCAGCAATTGCTGCATCGATGCCTTTAATAACTCTCGCTAAGTCACCATCTCGAGTAATCTCTTTAAAACGCTCAGGAATAAGAGAGTCAATTGAAATGTTGACCCTATTAATACCATGACTTTTTAGTTTTCCAGCCAATGATGACAGAAGATGGGCGTTGGTTGAAAGAGGTATGTCAGTTAAGCCCGGAATATCTCCTAACATTCTCGTCAAGTCAAGAATATCTTTACGGAGTAAAGGCTCGCCACCTGTGAGTCGAACTTTTGTTACACCTAGTTCGGCAAATAGGCCGACAATTTTGACAATTTCTTCAAAAGAAAGAACTTCAGAACGCGTAGTGTGTGTTTGATGGTCTTCATCACGACAGTAATGACATCGATAGTTGCAATGATCCGTTACTGAGACCCGTAAATAAGTAATATGACGGTTAAAGGGATCAATTATTTGATTCATGATTCCAGTTTCCAATGGCCCGACTTGCCACCTTTCTTTTCTAATAATTGAACGCTATCTATTTTCATAAATCGATCAACTGCTTTACACATATCGTAAATAGTTAAAGCTGAAACACTTGCCGCAGTTAAGGCTTCCATTTCAACACCTGTTTTACCATTAAGTTTCGCTGTCGCTATGATTTCAATACAGGATTTTTCTAGGTTAGGAGTGAGTTCAATGCTAACTTTGGAAAGCATCAGAGGGTGACAAAGTGGAATTAGCTCCGAACATTTTTTTGCAGCCTGAATACCAGCGACTCTGGCAACAGCAAGTACATCACCCTTTTTGTGAGAACCAGAAACAATCAATTCCAGTGTTTTTGGTTTCATTAGAACGACCGCACCAGCTTTAGCCTCACGAGCAGTGTTATTTTTATCCGAAACATCGACCATTTGGGCGTCACCATTGTCGTTAATGTGGGTTAATTTACTCATCGTGTTAGCTCACTTAAAGGATAGTAATTGAGCAACTCACCTACTTCAAAAGTTTTGTTTTCTGGAATTTCTACTAGACCATCAGCCCAAACTACTGAGCTTAATACATCTGAACCTTGTTTAGGATAGAGGTTAGCAACCGGTGTACTTTCTGAGTGATCAATACGTGCACGTGCATACTCACGTCTTGGTTTGGCACGTTTACATTCAAAATTTGCTTTCACTTTTATTATTTTAGATTGATAGTTATTGTTACCCTGCATTTTTTTTATGAATGGCAAAGAAAATATGCAAAAGGTTACAAAGCTTGAAACAGGGTTGCCAGGCAATCCAATGAAGGGAGTTTGTTTTACTTTTCCATAAGCCAAGGGTTTGCCTGGTTTCATACGAATTTTCCATAAATTTAGTTCTCCAAGGCTTTCTACAGCGGGTTTAACGTGATCTTCTTCTCCAACAGAGACACCACCTGTCGTCATAATCAAATCGCATTGACTCTCTAATGCTTCTAAGGCGTCGCAAGTTGCACTAAATTTATCTTCAATATTTCCCAAATTAATAACTTCACAGCCAACTTGCCCAAGAAGAGCGACAAGAGCATAGCGATTGGAATTGTATATTTGTCCGGAAGACAGAGGAATACCTGGCTCAACTAATTCGTCACCAGTAAAAAACACTCCAACCTTGATTTTTTTATAAACGGTGAGTTCTCCAACACCTACCGAGGAAGCTAAGGAAATATCCTGTGGCTGAATTTGTTTTCCAGAACTAAGAATAACATCGTCTTTAACGATATCGTTTCCGGTTGGTCGAATATTTTCATTTAGTTTTATAGCTCTTGTAATAGTAATCTGAGTTCCATCCTCTGAAACTTCACACTCTTCTTGCATAATAACGGTATTAGCACCTTTAGGAATTGGTGCTCCAGTAAAGATTCTTGCAGCACAACCTTTGTTCAATTCATTGCCGGTCGAGCCTGCAGCAATTCTATCGACAATATCGAAACTAAGATTTTTCTGTAATAATTGATTATCATTTAGCGCAATTGCATAACCATCCATAGCGCTGTTATCGAAACCTGGAACGTTTATTGTGGAGTGAATATCACAAGCTAAAATCCTACCCAGTGAATTATCAAGTGAAACCGATTCTTTTTTTTCTGGAGTAGTAGAGGCATCTAGCAAAAACTCCAAGGCTTCATCAGCACTCAGTAATGACTGATTAAAAACAGGAGAGTCGCAGTTAACTGCTTGATTATTCATTAGGTTTGATGGTTTTAGCATTCAATCTAAGCATTATACAATTGCAAGTAAATTTTCTACTTATAATTAACTTGAAAAATGAATGGTCTTTAAGTGAAAAAAATTTCCAAAAATGAGGTAACAGTAGTTGTTTTAGCAGGTGGCAAAGCGTCAAGAATGGATGGCGAGGATAAGGGACTTATTGTTTTTCGTGAACTTCCATTGATAGCTCATGTTGTTAATGTTGTTAAACCTAAAGTTAGTCAAATTCTTATAAGTGCAAACCGAAATATTGAAGAATACGTTAATTTCGGTAAAGTGATTAGAGATGACTTGAAAGGCTTTCAAGGACCTTTGGCCGGTATCTCTAAGGCGCTAAAAGTATGCTCGACACCTTATCTTTTGGTGCTTCCTTGCGATAGTCCTTTGGTTGATGTTTCGCTAATCGATTCACTGATCGAGAAGATGGAGGTATCGAAAGCAGATATTTGTGTTGCTCACGATGGGTCGATCATGCATGCAACATTTGCGCTGATGAAAACTAAACTGGAAAAAAGTTTGGAAGATTTTTTAGAAGAGGGTGGTCGCAAGATGGCTCATTGGTATCGTCAACAGAGTATAGAAAGAATAGATGTTTCGAGTCATTTGGAAGTTTTAACCAATATAAATCGACCTGAAGACTTTAATCTTTAGGACTGCCAGAGTTTTTTTTGTTCGTTATCACTTTCTCGTGATTCAACCCACTCCTCTTTTTGCTCTGTCGATTCTTTTTTCCAAAAAGGTGCGTCTGTTTTTAAATAATCCATAATAAAATGGCATGATTCAAAAGCCGCTTGACGGTGTTCGCTTGTTGTCACAACTAGAACAATTTGATCATTAACTTTTAGTTTTCCAATGCGGTGAATAATAGTGACGTTTTGCAGATTCCAGCGATTTCTCGACTCTTTGACTATTGATTTAAGTGATTTTTCAGTCATCTCTGGATAATGTTCAAGCGTCATACTGGTAATGGAATTAGGGTGCAGGTCTCTAACGGTACCGATAAAGCTTACAATGGCGCCAATCTGGGCGTTGTTGCTACGCGTATGACTGACTTCGGTTGTTAAATCGAAATCCTCTCTTTGAATAACTATTTTGTCCATGCTCTGATTTTATCGCTTTTGTGTCTTGTTTAATCATCTTTGAATGCTTTTTAATTGGTCTATAATTCAATGAACCGTTTTTTTAATAGAACAGATGAAAGTTGCTACTATCTCTTTAAATATTGTTTGGCAAGATATTGAAAAGAATCTTGAGCGGGTGGAAAAATTCGTACTTCAAGCGAAGGCAGACGCTTGCGATGTCGTTGTTCTTCCCGAGGTCTTTAATACTGGTTTTATTGCTGATGTAGGTAAGTACGCTGAACTTCCGAATGGCAAAACTTATCAAGCGCTACAACAATTTGCATTAAATAACCAAATTAATATAGTTGCTGGTTCCAGTGAAAAGAAAACAAACGAAAAAGCTCACAATATTGCTCTTGCGTTTGATAGTCACGGTAAAGAGGTAGCAAAATACTCAAAATTACATCCTTTTAATTATGCCAATGAAGGCAAGTATTTTGCTTCAGGTAATGAAACTATTAAATTTGAATTAGACGGAGTCGCTTGTTCAGTGTTTATTTGCTATGACTTACGTTTTCCTGAAATTTTTCGTCAAATTGCTGAAGAGGTTGAGGTAATTTTTGTTGTTGCTAATTGGCCACATACTCGTGAAATGCATTGGCAAAAATTGTTAATAGCAAGGGCAATTGAGAATCAATGCTTCATTGTCGGAGTTAATCGAATTGGTAAAGACGGTGTTGGCTTAAAATACAACGGCTCTTCAATGGTAATTGATCCTTTAGGTGAAGTGTTGTTACAAACAGATAAGACAACGGAATATGAGAGTTGCGATATTGATATTTCAATGGTCTCCAAGACCCGGAAAAATTTTCCGTTTTTAGAGGATATTCGTTTTATCTAAATTAAATCGTTTTTGAGCTTTTGCCAACTATAGAAAGCCCAAGTGAAACAGATGGACCTATGCCAAACGCAAAGATGGCAGTTCCCAGTCCTACAACACCTCCCATTAACCAACCTACAATTACAACACTAACTTCAATGATTGTACGAATTGAATAAATAGGCAAGTTGGTCTTTTTTTGTAACCCAATCATTAATCCGTCTCTGGGACCAGCGCCTAGGTTTGCTATGAGATAAAATCCGCTACCAATTCCAATAATAAGGACGCCAACTACAACTTGTAAAATCTGCATCGGATAAGTCTCTGGATAAGGCAAATAATCAATAGAGAATTCAATTGTTAAGGCGATAATAAAAGCGTTGAGGATGGTTCCCATCCCAGGTTTTTGTTTAAGCGGAATCCACATCAATAGTACAAAAATACTGATAACGAAGGTTGACAAGCCAATAGACCAGCCCGAGAGGTTTGAAATACCCTGTGCAAGAACTGTGTAAGGAGTAACGCCAGCACTACTGGTAATAAGGAGGCTCTCTCCTAGCCCAAACAAAAACAATCCAAACACTAAAAATATTAAGGTTAGTGGTTTAGGCTTTAGATTGAAGGCATCTTCTGAACTCCAAGTAACTTTAGGAATTTTTTTGATGGATAAGGCAAGAGAAAAAAGTTTCATTATCAATTAACGAAGCTAAAAATTATAGTAATAATACAGTTGTTTAAGATTATTCTATAACTGTGTATAAATTATTGTATTTATCTTCTCAATTTAAAACTTTACTGATTATCATATGCTTAGTAAAAAACGATCTTATATTGTTAAATTATTCAAACAAAGAATATGACCAAGGCCATTACTAGAACTGAAATCAAAAGCTTTAATAATGACGGTGTCGTTTTATTGCGAGGTGTTTTTAAAGATTGGATTGAAATTCTTAGAAGGGGTGCTGAATTTCATATCAATAATCCCAGTGAAAGTGCCTTAATTCATAAGCAGGACAGTTACCAAGGACAGTTTATGGAAGATTTTTGTAATTCGCAACGCATTGCAGAGTATCAAGACTTTGTTTTTAATTCACCTTTAGGTTCTTATGCTGCGGATTTGACAGGGTCTAAGTCAATACAGTTTTTTCATGATCATTTTTTTTATAAAGAAGCAAGTTCTGGTGTTGCTACTCCCTGGCATCAAGATATGCCTTATTACTGTGTTGATGGTCTTCAAACCGTAAGTTTTTGGATGCCACTTGAATTAAGAGAACAAAGTGTCTCATTGAAGTGTGCTGCTGGAAGTCATTCCTTTTCAAAAGAAATTCGACCAACAAGCTGGTCTAATAATGAGAGCTTTTATGAAGATGATGAAGTATTCATGGACTTGCCGAATATTGAAAATGGTGATTTTGAAATTAAGCAATGGGCGATTGAGCCGGGTGATGTTGTAGCTTTTAATTTTAAGACAATACATAGTGCTAATGCCAATACTGTGGGTAGGGTGAGTCGAACGCTTTCTTTTCGTTTGATTGGTGATGATGTGCGTTATCGACAGCGTCCTGGAAGAACTTCTCCTAATTTTCCCGATATTAATCAAAAAAATGGAGAACGCTTAAGGGAAGATTGGTTTCCAACTATTTGGAGTAATTAATTATTATGGATTTAGCTAACTTCTCTTATGAAATTTTATTATTTTTATTTATAGTTGGGATGGTGGCAGGTTTTCTGGATACTCTAGTTGGAGGCGGTGGTTTGCTTGCAGTTCCTGCTTTATTGTTAAGTGGCATTCCTCCAATATATGTTCTTGGAACCAATAAGTTTCAAGGCAGTATGGGAACTGGTATTGCGACTTTTTTACTATTTCGAAAAAAGAAGCTTAATTGGGAATCAATTAAGTACTTAATGCTTGCATCTTTCATTGGTTCAATAATTGGTGGGGTGATAGTACAGTTCGTTGATACTCAAGTTCTTTCATTTGTAATACCTATTGTATTAGTCGTGATTGCAATTTATTTTATTATTTCTCCAAAACCTAAAGTAGTAACTCAAGATTCAGTATCTAATAAAAACTTCGAAAAATATGCCATTCCTGTAGTTGGTTTTTATGATGGTATGTTTGGCCCAGGAGCTGGATCCTTTTTTGTTATGACAGGAGTTGTGCTTAAAAAACTTGAAATTATTCAAGCTACAATCATGGCAAAACCTCTTAACTTTGCATCAAATATCGCTGGATTTATCGTATTTTTTAGCTTCGGCCACATAGCCTTTCTAATTGGACTAATAATGATGCTAGGTCAATTAATTGGTTCTTTTTTCGGAACTCATTATTTACTAAAAGCTAATCCAAGAGTTATTAGAATTCTAATTGTAGTAATGTCTATTTCAATGCTAGCTAGATATATATACTCGATGGACTTTTATTAACTATGGCGCATATACCTTTGCTGGCAACCAGGTAACTAGGTCTGGGAAAATGAAAACCAGACTAAGTGCGATTAATTGCAGAATAATAAAAGGAACAACACCTTTGTATATATCTGTTAACTTGATACCCGGTGGGCAGACACCCTTTAAATAAAAAATTGCAAAACCGACTGGCGGTGTAAGAAAAGAGGTTTGCAGAGTTACTGCAACCAATAAAGCAAACCAAACCAAATTTGGATTATTGACAACACCAAAACCGTCCACAGCAAGATCGAGTCCCATGACCACTGGTCCCATTAAAGGTAAGATAATTAAACTTATTTCAATCCAGTCAAGGAAGAAACCTAGAAGAAATATGATACAAAGTATGGCAATAATCAAACCATAAGGACCTAGCCCAAGACTATTCAAACCGTCTTCAATAAATTGGTCACCACCACACTCTCTTAAAACAAGGGCGAAAATTGTTGCACCAACAAAGATTCCAAAAATATAGGCAGAAGTGTTCATTGTATTGAGTACAACATCTTTCAAGACCGCAAAATTGAACCGCTTATATGCAATAGTCAAAATCATTGATCCAAGAGCACCAATACCGGAAGCTTCAGTTACCGTTGCAATACCCATAAAGATAGAACCTAGAACTGCAAGAATAAGAAACGCGGGGGGTAGTATATTAATCATTACTCTCAATACATCCTTCAAACCTATTGGTTTATGGTCGGCAGCCAAAGGCACTTTTTCTGGGTTAAAGATTCCAAAAATAAAGATATATACTATGTAAAGAATGCCTAGAATAAGACCAGGAAAAACAGCACCCATAAATAGATCAACAACAGAAACAGCGAGCTGATCACCCATAATAACAAGCATAATCGAGGGCGGTATTAGGATACCCAATGTGCCAGATGCAGCAATCGTTCCCAACGCAATCGGTTTGTCGTAGTTCTGCTTTAGCATAATCGGCAAAGACATCAAACCTAGCAAAACAACTGAAGCACCAATGATTCCAGTCGATGCAGCAAGAATAATTCCGATTAGAGTAACCGTCACAGCAAGACCACCCTTAACATTTCCAAACAATCTTTGCATAGAGCGCATCATTTGTTCCGCTACGCCAGATTTTTCCAGCATTAGTCCCATAAAGATAAACATAGGCAGAGCAACCAGCACCCAGTTATACATAATGGCAAATATTCTGCCGTGCAGCATTCCAAGGACTTTGTAATTAAGGCCCGTAAAAGTCCAGTTCAGCATATCTGTGATATAACCAACACCGGCAAAAAGTATGCCAACACCGGCTAATACCCAAGCGACAGGGAAGCCCGTAAAGATTAGCGCAATAAAGGTTACAAACATTGCAATAACTAGCCAATATTCTGGTTCAAAAAACATAATTAAACTTCCTTGTGTTTAGTAATAGATGGAGTAAACAGGCGACCAATGGCTGAAGTACTGTCGCTTGAATGGTTATCTGTGACATTTTCACCATGAATCAAAAGGACAATATTTTTAATTAATTCTGACAAAGAGGCTATAAAAATCAGCACCAGTGAGATAGGCAAAAGGGACTTAACAACCCAGCGATAAGGCAGGCCTGTTGTATTTTCTGAGAACTCCTTAGCCACAAAAGAATGATGCACCCAGCCAACGCTATGATCAAAAATAATAAATGTAAATGGCATAATCAGAAAAACAATGCCTAGCACTTCAATAATGCGTTGTTTCCTTCTGCTGAAATTCATATGGGCTATATCGACTCTAATGTGGGAATCGGTTGTTATGGCGTATGAAAGCCCAAACATAAAGAAAGCATAAAGATGCCAGATAAATTCATCAACCCATGCCTCACCAGCATGAAAGCCATAACGGAGCGTAACCTGGACCAAAATTGTAAACATTACAAGCAAATTAATCCAGGCAGTTTTGGTTGTGATTGTTGTAACAATTGATGTCAGGAATGACACAATTGGTATATAAACATTATCTTTTTGTTGGTCGGGGAAAAGATCTTTAGGATTATATGACATGAATTGTATCTAATGTTTTTGAAATTATTAAACTTTAATTATAGTCAAAAAAAACAGCAGGACCTAGGCCCTGCTGTTAGGGAAAAATAATATTACTACTACTAATTACCTTGCTTAGAAGGACGTGGTAAATAGATCCATTCTTGCCAGATCTTGTAGTTTGCACGGAACTCATTTAGAGCGCCATAAATTTCACCAAACTCAGGATCCTCAGCGATTAATTCATCCACAACTTCAAGCCACTTTTCTTCAAACGTGGCAAGCATTTCATCAGACCAGTAATGGTTTGTTACTCCTGATTCAGTGTTGGCTTTCATGTAGTCGAATTGAATAGCCTCACCCAAAGCAAGACCGTCAAGCATTGTCGCTTTACAGGCAGACTCGACTGTTGCTTGCTGCGCTTCGCTCATACCATGCCATGTATCTCCATTAATGATTAAATCAAACATGGTAGAAGGCTGATGCCATCCAGGATAGTAGTTATGCTTTAAAAGTTTAGGGAAGCCTAAGAGCTTATCGATAGCTGGCATTGAGAACTCGGTCGCATCAATCGCGCCCTTCTCAAGTGCTGGCATGATATCTCCAGCTGCCAGTAGTGAAGTTGTAACACCTAACTTCTCCATTACGTTAGCTCCTAAACCGAAGAAACGCATACGCAGGCCATCTAGATCAGCTACACTATTGATTTCCTTAGTAAACCAACCAGAAGTTTCTGGAGCGATAATAGAACAAGGTATAGCGTGAACATCGTACCCAGCATCATCATAAAGCTTCTGCCACAATTCACGGCCACCGCCATAATAAACCCAGGCCATAAATTCAGGCGCCTCAGGTCCAAACGGAACGGCTGAGAATATAGCTGCTTTTTTACCAAGCAAGCCGGTATTGTAACCAGGCGTACCCCAACCAGCATTAACAGATCCATTAGAAACTGATTCTAACATTTCTTTAGTGGCAACTAATTTACCAGGCTCATATATTCTAACTTTTACACTACCATTTGAAGCTTTGTTAACTGTGTCAGCAAAGAACAATGGTGAAGAACCTAAACCAGTTAGGTGAGTTCCAAACCATACAGGAAGTTTAAGTAATACTCTGTCTTCTGCAACTGCAGTTGTTGCTACACTCATTGATAGCAATGCCGCAGTACCCAGACTGACTAGTGATTTAATTTTCATTGAACTGTCTCCTTTAAACAATTAATTAATTATTTCCACTTAAAATAAACCATAATTTCTATAATGGTAAATTGGTAAGTCCAATGTATAATATACTAATTATTTTTAATTGTCAAATTAATAAAAATAAATCTATTTAACGCTACTATATATGAATAAATAGAGTAGAATATTGATTTATTTAATTGGACTGACCAATATCAATATGAAGGTAGGTCCATAATTACTGAAATTTTCTTCAAGAGAATAGGTGGTAAGATTTCAGATAGAGTAGAATATAAATTATATAAATTGGACTGACCAATATCGTTATGAAAAGCAAGCCCACAATTGCTGAAATTGTATCCAAACAGATAGAAGACATGATCGCTGATGGGATTTTGCAGGAGGGCGTTCAGCTTCCATCAGAAAGAGTATTGGCAGAAAGACTTGAAGTCTCAAGACCAACATTGAGAGAAGCAAAACAAATATTAAACTCAAAAGGATTATTGAAATCGCAACAGGGTGGTGGAACTTACGTTACATCTGCCTTAAATTCCTCGATATCTGACCCCTTGATGAATCTTCTTAAAGAGCGCCCAGAATTTAAATTTGACATATTGGAATTAAGACATACATTGGATTCTGAGGCCGCTTTCCTTGCCGCCTCTAGAGCTAGTGATGCTGAAAAAGATAACATTCAAGAAAAGTACGACACTATGGTTGAGCTTCACCTTAAACGTGAAGACCATGTAGGTTCGGCACTGGCGGATATTAATTTTCATTTAAGCATCACAGAAGCTTCTCATAATATCGCTCTACTCCATATCACTCGAAGTATTTATGATGTATTGTTGACTAGCATAGAAAACAATCTTAAGTATTTGTACACGATAAAAGGTATTGAGAAATCTTTAACTAGTCAACATAAATTAATACTGGACAGTATTATCAAAGGTGATAGTGAAGCCGCTAAGTTAGCTGCAAAAACTCATATGACATTTGTCAATAAATCCTTATCAGCAATGGATAAAGATAAAGAAAGGCAAGAACGGTTTTTGCATCATTCCTCTGTTTTATCCGAAACTAAATAAATTTAACTATGTCTAGTAATGAGGTTTATTTCATGGGAACCTGTTTGGTAGACCTTTTTTATCCTAAAGCTGGTCTAGCAGGAATGCAACTCTTAAAAAATGCCGGAGTTAAGGTCATTTATCCTGGCAAACAGACCTGCTGCGCCCAGCCCTCTTTTAACTCGGGCTACAGAAAGGAAGCTTTGCCGGTAGCACGCTCTCTAATGAAATGTTTTCCAAAGGATATACCGATTGTAATCCCTTCAGGTTCTTGCGCTGGAATGATCAAATATCATTGGTCTGAATTGTTTGAAGGCGAGTCAGATATTGAAAAGGCATTATCTGTTGCAGAAAGAGTTTATGAATTGACAGAATTTCTTGTGGATAAGCTAAATGTAGAACTAACTGACCTAGGAGAGCCCACTAAAATCGCAATCCACACCTCATGTTCCTGTAGAAATGAAATGAAGGTTGCAGACAGAATAGAGAGCTTAGTTTCTCAACTCTCAAAAGTTGAAGTATTAGAGCAGGAAAGAAAACCAGAGTGTTGTGGCTTTGGTGGCACTTTCGCCATCAAACAGGGGGATATTTCTGGCTCTATGGTAAAGGATAAGACAGATATCTTAAAAGCAACCAACGCTTCTTGCGTTGTATCTCAGGACTGTGGTTGCTTGATGAATATCGGTGGGGCACTGGAGAAGCAAAACTCAAAACTCAAAACTCAACATATTGCTCAATTTCTTTGGGATAGAACCAATGCAGCAAATTAAATCACTTGAAAATAGAATCGATGAAGCTCTCAGTAATGAGCAACTTCATACAAATTTTCGTTCAGCTATGAGTTATTTGATGGAGAAGAGAAGAGATCAGTTTCCAGATGAAAAACAACTCAAAAATGATAGAGAAATATCCTCAACTATCCGCTCTCATGCAGTCGCTCAGTTGTCTGAACTACTTGTAAAACTTGAAGAAAACTTAGAAAAAAATAACATTAAAGTTCACTGGGCAGAAACAGACCTTGAGGCCAACAATATTGTCTATCAAATACTGAAAGACGCCAATGCTAAAAGTGTTGTCAAAGGCAAATCAATGGTAACTGAGGAGATTGAACTCAATGAATTTCTTGATAATAAAGGAATTGAGATACTAGAAACAGATTTAGGAGAGTTTCTTGTCCAGCTAGCTAACGAAAAACCCTCACATATCGTCATGCCTGCAATACATAAAAATCGGAAAGAAATTTCAAAAGCATTTTTTGATCACTTTCCCGAGTTTCCATATACAGAAGATGTTGACCTGATTACACAGCAAGTTCGCAAAATATTGAGAGAAAGATTTAGAAAAGCTGATGCAGGAATTTCAGGCGTAAATTTCGCTGTTGCCGAAACCGGTACACTATGCTTGGTGGAGAATGAAGGCAACGGTAGAATGTGTACCACAGCTCCGCCTATTCATATCGCTGTAACTGGCATAGAAAAGGTGGTTGAAAAGCTCAGTGATATACCACCACTTCTCGATATTTTAACAAAGTCAGCCACAGGCCAAGAAATCACAACTTATTTCAATATGATTTCTTCACCACGACGAGAGGGTGAAAAGGATGGTCCTAAGTCAATGCACCTTGTTTTACTCGATAATGGGCGATCAAAAATACACCAAAATAATGACATGCAAGAGACTTTAAAGTGTATACGTTGCGGCAGCTGTATAAACCATTGTCCAGTATATACTCAATTAGGTGGTCATGCCTATGGGACAGTCTATCCTGGACCGATAGGTATAACTCTAGAGCCTCAAAAACAGGGCATTACTCAGCTTGGCGAACTCACCTCTTTATGCACAATGTGTGGCGCATGTGGCGAAGTCTGCCCAGTCCAGATTCCTTTACCTAAATTAATCAATAAGTTACGTTCAGAGGCAGTAGAAGGCAACAATACAAACGAACTTATTGAGGGCACTAGAAGTAAGCGAAAACCTTTGGAATCATTGGCTTGGAAGATTTGGAAGCAAGTTTATAGTAGCCCATTTATCTACTCTATTTTTTCTAAGATTGCCACCAAACTTAACTTTATTTCTCCAAAAAAGTTGGGCAAATGGGGCAAATACCGGATAACTCCTAGACCATCTAAACACAGTTTAAAAGAGCTGGCGAATCAAGCAGGTTTTGATCATGAATAACAGTCGCGAAATAATCCTCGAGAGATTGAAAAATAACGCTAATGAGACAAGTCATGTCAAAGTTAATGTAGCAAAGAAAACGTATCACTGGTCTAAAGAAGAAATGATTGCTAAACTTAGTGAAAAACTTCAATCAGCCAGAGCTGAGAGCTACGTATTAAGTGATGCAGAACTAATCGACTGGCTAAATGTAGAACTACCTAAAAGAGGTATTAAAAACATACTCATTGGTACAAGTATTGCAAAACAGATATCTCAATATATAAATAATGAGATTGCAGTTATAAAATATGAAGAGTCTTACGAGTCCTGGAGCGAAAAACTTTTCAATGAAACTGATGCGAGTATTACAACAACAATTGGCGCAATAGCCGAGAGTGGTTCTATTGTCTTACATCCCACACCTCATGAACCTCGACTTATGTCTCTGGTTCCAAATATACATATCGCCCTAGTATATGAGGACACCATTTATGAAACATTTGATCAAATTATTTCCACTCAACATTGGTCAGAAAATATGCCAACAAACGCATTATTGATTTCTGGACCCTCTAAAACAGCCGATATAGAGCAGGTTCTGGCATATGGTGTTCATGGCCCAAAAGAGTTAATTGTGTTAATACTTACATCTTAATATTTATCTTTTATTAATCCGATATATTCAATGATTTATCAAATATTTGGCATTATTTTTCCAGTGGTAGCAATTGTTTTAGTGGGCTATTTCTATGCTACTAAATTTCAGCCAAATATGGAAACAGCAAATACTATCAATATGAATATTTTTTTGCCAGCATTGATGTTTTCAGTATTATCAAAAGAGTCCTTTCAGATTCAAAATTATCAGTTGTTAGCAATATCTGGAGTTATTGTTATTTTAGGCTCGGGCATACTTGCTTGGATCGTTGCAAAGGCTTTAAATATAAATATTAAGACCTTTGTTCCACCTATGATGTTTAACAATACAGGCAATATTGGCTTACCGTTAACAGTTTTAGCATTTGGAGAGATTGCTCTTGGCGCAGCTGTTGTTCTTTTTGCTATTGAGATGTTATTACATTTCACTTTTGGCGCTTATATTTTGTCCAAAAATGCAAATTTCATGTCCATATTTAGGTCTCCAATTCTGATTGCAACGTTGGCAGGTTTGTCTGTAAATATTATTGACTTTGAGCTTTGGTTGCCTTTCACTCAGATGATCGATTTATTAGGGCAAGCAGCAATACCATTATTATTATTTACATTAGGAACGCGTTTAATTGGAATTAACTTTGGAGATTGGAAGTTAGGTGTTTTGGGTTCTTTTCTGTGTCCTGTAGTGGGTTTGATAGTTGCTTTAGCCGTTATTCAATTTATTGAACTTGAACATTTACATTATCAGCAACTCATCTTATTTAGTGTGTTACCACCTGCGGTCCTTAATCATATGATGGCTGAGAAGTACCAGCAACAGCCAGAAACTGTAGCTTCTATCGTAATGATTGGTAATATTGGTAGCTTGATTGTGCTTCCCATGGCACTTTACTATGTGCTCTAGATTATCTGGGAAAATTCAACCATTAGAAAAGTGGACAATTCTTTGATCCAAAAAGATTGCAGTTGACGCCTATAACTCTATCACAGTATGAACACAGCTCTTTTCCGGTCTCTTGCTTAATCATTTTGTGCTCAATCTTGATACCTTCATCGCCAAGTTTTTTAAGTGCTCTTGAGAGAGATTCGGCCGTCATTCCTAAATAGGAGGCTAGTAGGGATTTTGAGATTGGCAGCTTTCCCAAATTATTCGTATTAGCAGAGGCTAAAAACCAGCCCAATCTTTCTTTAGTATTTTTTAAGCGCCATACCTCTGCAGCCATCATAAGAGATTGAATATTTTCAGCCAACATATTAATGATATTTTTTGCAAATGAGGAATTGTCCTTAACTAGTTGATTGACTGTATATTCGGAAAGATAGAATAGGGTAGTATCTTTGATAAATTCAGCAGAAGCTTCATAATACTGTGAAAAATGCATTGGAGAGATAACTTCTCCATTGCTCACCACTCTTATAATCATCTCATCGCCACGTTCATTGACTTTTGTCAGTTTAAATTGCCCATCAAACGTTATGTATAGTCCAGGCCGCTTATCAACATTAATAAAGAACATTTCCCTTTTTTGGTAGTTTATTACTTTGATTAAAGGAAGTAATAATTCAATTTCTTGGTCTTGAATATCATTAAATAGTGGTAATTCAGACAGGAACTTAAGATATTGAAGCTTATTGTTGGGTATAGCATTCATATTGATCTATTATCTCACAAATTAAAATAATCTTATTAAATTAAACAATGCAGTTCTATCAATTTAATCTATATAAACCAGTTAGATTTTTCAGGCGCTTTAGCTAATAATTATTAGCAGCTGTAAATACATATAAGCCCTTTCGATTACATTTTTTGTATTTCTTGACATAGATCAATTTATTTATTGATTGATCTTACGATAATACTTCTCAATGGCACGTTAGATTGAAATCTAATACCAAGTTTTGCCATCTAGTTGGGAGAGGGTGAAACAATTTTTTGGTCTCTAGTGTCATTAATGGTGTTTGGCACTGACTTTTGGATATTTATTTTGAATTCTCTTTTTGTAATCGTAAATTGTCAGTGCCGGACTTTCCAATTTATCAACTAAAAAATAAAACTATGGAGATACTATTTAATACAACATTTATGACTGCATTCTGTATCGGCATATTCTTATCCGGTGCATTTTTTGTAAGTTTATTATTTAGAAAACACAGCGAATATGAATAACCAAGAATCAAAAGACATACCAAAATTAGTAGGAGTATGCTTAGGAATAATGGGATTGATGTTTGTGACTGTGTATGTTGGATTAGTAGCATTACTACAACTCTTACCAGCAGTTGAATCAGTTGTTGGTTAAATATTGAAGGAGAAGCTTATGTTTAGTCACTTAATGAAAGCAATCACTCTTGGTGCTTTATGTTGTTTAATTGAAGCCCCATTAGCCAATACAGTAGAAATTTCTAAAGTATTTCAAGAACTTGTTAATCCTCCCTTAGTGCCAGAGCACATGCAGGTTGCTGAAGGTCTACCAAAAATTGTACAGATTAAGATGGTTATCGAGGAAAAGGAAATTGAGATCGCTCCTGAAGTTTATATACATGCACTAACCTTTAATGGAAGTGTTCCAGGGCCCCTTATAGTAGTTCATCAGGATGATTATGTGGAGCTAACTCTTGTAAATCCAAGCTCTAATTCTATGATGCACAATATTGACTTTCATGCATCCACTGGAGCGATGGGAGGAGGTGAATTAACGAAAGTGTTACCTGGGGAGAAAGTGGTCTTGAGATTCAAGGCCACAAAGGCAGGTGTTTTTGTATATCACTGTGCACCTGGAGGACCTATGGTCCCATGGCACGTCGTTCATGGGATGAATGGAGCCATTATGGTATTGCCACGTGATGGATTAAAAGATAATAAGGGTAATGCAATTAATTATTCAAAAGTATTTTATATAGGTGAGCAAGACTTTTATATCCCTAAAGATAAAAATGGGAAATATAAAAGATATAACACCCCAATTGAGGGATATATTGAGGAGCTAGAGGTTATGAAAACGCTACAACCATCTCATGTTGTTTTTAACGGTAAAGTGGGATCTCTTACTGGGGAAAATGCCTTAAAAGCAAATGTAGGAGATACAGTTTTGTTTATTCACGAACAAGCAAATCGTCAATCTTACCCACATCTAATAGGCGGTCATGGTGATTATGTTTGGGAGCGAGGAAATTTTTCAGATCCACCTCAAACAAATTTAGAGAGTTGGGTTATTGGTGCAGGCTCAGCTGGAGCGTCAATATACACATTTAAGCAACCAGGGCTGTATGCTTATCTAAGTCACAATTTGATTGAGGCATTTTTACTTGGAGCTGCAGCTCATATTGTTGTTGATGGTGAATGGAATAATGAGTTAATGGAACAAGTTTCTAAACCTTCACCGATAAATTAACACTCTCGAATTAATAGATGGGTTATTTTTTGGCCTTAGGAATATCAAATCGAGTTTGAAAATGTCGCCATTCAAAACGCTCTGGGTAATTCCTTCTGTAGTCCTCAAATTTTGAAATGTCTTTTATTGCTAGATCGTCATCAATGAATGGATATATTGCATTAAGTGTTTCGTGAAGTGTATTTTCATTAATAGTAACTGCTGTTGGATTTATAAGGTTTTCGAATTTATTCTTCAAAGGAGTCTTAGTAAATTTACATAATTCCTTATAAATCATATAGCTACCCATAAATTTAGCATCTATTGAATGCCCTGCAATGTGAGGAGTTGCCCAGTAGGCTGAACTTTGGAGCTTAGTGTTAATGTTGGGCTCTTCTTCCCAGCAGTCGATTAAATTAGCTTTTGTTTTAGTTTTCAACCATAGGTCTTCGTCAATGATGCCTCCTCGAGCAGTATTAATTACGATAGTGTTTTGAGTAATTAGCTCAAAATTATGACCTCTTAGTAGGTTGTGGGTGGGGTGAGAGCCTGAAAAGGTTAGCGGTGTATGAAAGCTCACAATATCAGCACTGAGAGCCGTATTAAGATCTACAAACCCTTCTTTTCCCTCAATTTCCTGGCGAGGTGGATCATTAAGAAGGGTGGTGATTCCGAGCTGTTTTGCTTTAAAGTCAAGTCTAGTTCCTACATTGCCTACACCAATAATTCCTAGTGTTTTCTTAGATAAATCAAAACTGTAGTCGTGAGCTAAATTTGAAATAGCACTGATCACATATTCTGCAACGGCATTGGCATTGCAGCCCTGAGCAGATGCGAAAGTTATATTGTTTTCAAGCAAATAGGCTTCATCAATATGGTCAAGTCCGGCAACTGTTGAACCAACAAATTGAACCTTAGTTCCTTGGAGTAGCTCTTTGTCGACCCTTGTTCTCGATCTTACTATCAATATGTCACAATCTAAGAGACTTTGACGATCAATCTGTCGTCCAGGAAGAGTAACAATTTCACCAAAATCAGAGAACATTTTCTCAAAGCCCCAAACAGAATCATCAATCATTAATTTCATGAAGGTATTTGCCATTCGATAGCCGTCTGATTCGTTGAAAGAAGATGTTGGTTGGCTTTAGAAAAGTGTTGACAACGAAAAAAACCCTTATTTGCTGAAAAGGGTGAAGGGTGAGGTGCTTTAAGAACTAGATGTCTTTCAGGATTAATTAATTCAGCTTTTTTTCCGGCATAAGCACCCCAAAGTAAAAAAACTAAATTGTGTTTTTTTTCATTCAGTAATTTAATAACATTATCTGTAAAAGTTTCCCATCCCTGATTTGCATGCGACGCAGGGCTGTTTTTTTCAACTGTCAGGACGCTATTCAGTAACAAAACCCCTTGCTTTGCCCAGTATGATAAATGACCGTGATGAGGTGTGGTAATTCCTATATCACTTTCAAGTTCTATATAAATATTCCTAAGTGAAGGCGGTATGGGGACACCTTTAGGGACTGAAAAACTAAGTCCTTCTGCCTGATTGTTGCCATGATAAGGGTCTTGACCAAGAATAATGACCTTTGTGTTTTCAAAGCTTGAGTATTCAAAGGCTTTATACCAATTTTCTTTGGGTGGATAGATTTCTTTAGATTGATTGTCGTAAAGAAAAGAATACAGAGATTGAAAATAATCCATCTCTTTTTCAGCTGCTAAAAGCTCAGACCAGTCGCCAATATCAGGCCTCATTTATTTTGCTCCTTGGGTAGAATATATCACTGAGAATATTATAGCAAGGTTTGGGAATGGCTAACTGGTTGGAGTTCTGGGAAAACAATGAAATTAATTGGCATTCTGATATTGTTACTCAGGAACTAGAGGAGCACTTAGGATTACTCAAACTTGAGCCTCGCGATAAAGTTTTTTTCCCTCTTTGTGGCAAAAGTGTTGACATGATTTACATGCTCGATCAAGGTCTTTCTGTCATTGGTGTTGAACTTAGTGAGATTGGTATTAAGCAGTTTTTTCTTGAAAATAGGCTAGATTTTACAATCACTCAGGTTGGTGAATTTGATCTTTATAGTGCTAAAAATATAGAAATATACTGCGGCGATTTCTTTTCATTGACCTCTAAACATTTATGTGACGTCAAAGCTGTATTTGACCGAAAATCCTTGATAGCACTTGATCGAAATTTAAGACAAAAATATGTAAAACATTTAAATGATATAATATCGTTGGGTGTTCGGATACTATTGGTAACTTTGCATTATCCGAAACATCAGATGAGCGGCCCACCTTTTTCAGTTGATAAATCTGAAGTTGAGTCGCTTTTTAGTATGGCCTTTAAATATCAAGAATTAAAGTCTTTTCAAGATATTGAGAATGGGTTAAAGCTAGCACGTGCTGGCGTGGATTATATTGAAAATGCAGCTTATTGTTTGCATAAAGTGAGAGAATAATGGCAAAAAAAATGACGGGCATAGTCGCTCAATTTGGTACAAAGGGTTATGGATTTATTACGGGTGATGATGGTGAAAAGTATTTTGTACACCAAAAAAATGTTTACAACAAGTCTCGATTAAAAGCCGATACCCGGGTCAAATATAAGGTAGAAACTTCTGAAAAAGGTTTGGTGGCAGTTGATGTTAAGCTTGAAAAATTGAGTGAAGAAGCAAAACCGTTGACTGACCAAACTATTAAAGGAATGTTTTTTATATTGTTGTTGATACAATTGATAACTATTTATTACGTATTTTTGGATAAATGAAAAAACTAATTGTTCTTGGTTTGGCAATTTTAATGATCCTTTCGGGATGTTTTTCGACACCGGCAAGAGAAGTTACTAATATTTGTACTTTACTTGATGAGAAAGTGAGTTGGTATCAGGCAGTCAAGAAAAGTGAGGAAAAATGGGGCGCCCCCATGCACTTGCAGTTAGCGATCATTTATCAAGAGTCACACTTTGCCTCAAACGCTAAACCACCAAGAAATAAGATTTTTGGAATAATACCTGGAGCAAGACCAACAACATCATTCGGCTTTACCCAGGCCAAGAAAGCGACCTGGGAATGGTATCAACTCAAAACTGGAAACAAGTCAGCGAAACGAGATAATTTTGCTGACGCCGTTGACTTTGTTGGATGGTATATAAATCAATCTTTGTTGCGCTCTAAAATTAGCAAAACAAATGCCTACCGTCAATATTTGGCTTACCATGAAGGTCATGGTGGCTATAACAATAAGACTTATGAAAAAAAGGCCTGGCTTATTGATGTTGCTAAAAATGTTGAAAAAAAGTCTAATACCTACAAGACTCAACTATCTCAATGCAGGAACGAACTTGATAAGAATCGCGTATGGACACTTTTCTAATTATTATTAGTTGATTTAGTTCAAAGTTAAGTTAAAAAAAACTGATATCTATATCGAGATAAGGATTATTAATGAACACACAAAACCTTATTCATTCAATTATTCAAAGGATTGCTACTGGACCTGAACTCAGTAAAAACATAGAAACGGAAGAGGCAGAAGCTGCCATGAGTGCAATTCTTAGTGGCGAAATAGACGAGGTTCAAGCTGCTATCTTTTTGATTGCGCTGAGAATGAAGCGTGAAACGATGGAAGAAAATATAGGCATTCTTGAAGCCTTACTAAAGTTTACTGATTGTCAGAAAATTGATGTAGAAAACCTAGTAGATATAGGTGACCCTTATAGTGGCTATAATCGTTCCATTCCTATTTCAGCTTTCTTGCCACCACTGCTTGCAGAACTCGGCCTACCAACGCTGATACATGGCTTAGACTCCGTTTCTCCAAAATACGGATTGACTCATCGACACATTAACCAAGCTTTGGGTATAAATGTAGATTCGTCCGTTAGTGAATCAAAGGCCAGAATTGAGGATAGCAATATTGGCTGGTCTTATGTTGATCAAAATCAATATTGCAAACCATTACATGACCTTGTTCCACTCAGAAATAAAGTTGTTAAAAGAACTGTTCTTAATACAGTGGAAACATTGATTGGGCCTCTTAGAGGGGAAAATACCCATTGTATTTTGGGTTATGTTCATAAAGCTTATCCTCCTATTTATGCTGCTTTATGTGAAAAAGTAGGACTTGATAGTAGCCTACTGATTCGTGGCGTTGAGGGAGGTGTTGTGCCATCACTTAGACAAAAAGGGCTCATGATTTCCTACCATAAAGGTGTCGAAAAAGATCGAGTAGAGATAGACCCTAAACTCTTGGGAATTAATAGTAAGTTGCGTGCTATCGCTATCCCCAAAAGATTTGAAGATGGTACAGAAAGAGACTTGTTAGCTGAGTATGTGGTTGATTTAGGACGTTCTGCTCTTTCCGGTGAGTCGGGTATGTTTTATGATGGCCTGGTATATTCGGCGAGTCTGATTCTTTGGCATTTAAGGAAATCGAAATCGCTGCTAGAAGCATCTGATAGAGTAAGAGAGGTTCTAAACTCAGGTAAAGCTTTAAATCGATTGGTAGCAAATAAAAACCTATAAATTACTGAGATTGTGCATGGTTTAGCTTTGCATATTCACCAGATGCATTAATTAACTCCTTATGTGATCCTTGTTCAACGATTTCGCCTTCTTTTAGAACAATAATTCGGTCAGCGTTTTTGATAGTGCTTAAACGATGGGCAATAATGATTGTTGTTCGGTCTTGCTGCATTTTGTTGATTGCTGATTGAACGAGCCTTTCTGTTGCAGAGTCAAGTGCAGAGGTTGCTTCATCAAGAATTAAAATAGGACTGTCTTTGGCAATAGCTCTCGCTATTGAGAGTCTTTGACGCTGGCCACCCGATAGGGTGATGCCATCTTCCCCGATTTCAGTGTCGAATTGATTATCCAACTTTTCAATAAATTCAGCAGAATTTGAAATTTTGGCAGCATGGATAACTGATTCTAGAGGCATGCTATCTTGTTGCCCGAAAGCAATATTGCCTTTAATTGTGTCATTAAATAAGCGAACATGTTGGTCTACAAAAGCAATATTAGATCTAAATGAGATTAACTCAAATTCATCGATATTTGTTTCGTCTATCGTTATCTTGCCACTGCTTGGTTGATAGAATCGTGCTAAAAGGTTTACCAGTGTTGTTTTGCCACTTCCAGTGCTACCAACCAAGGCAATAGTTTCTCCGGCCTTAATACTTAAGTTGATATTCTTTAGTGGAGACTTCTCTCCGTCATAGGAAAAACTGACGTTGTCAAAATTGATGTCACCTTTCGCATAATCCAGTATTTGATTGCCATCATTAATTTCAGATTTTTCGTCAATTAAGGTAAAGACACTTTTCGCAGCGACTATTGCACGTTGCAATGGTTTATTGATATTAATGAGAGTCTTTGCTGGTTTGACCAGCATACCCATTGCAGTAAAGAAAGCAAGAAAGTCACCAGCGCTCATTATTAAGTAGGTTGAAGACAGGAAAACCACACAGGCTAGTGATAAGCCTATAAGTATGTTAACTATTGAGGTATTAAGGCCACCAGCCATGTCAACTTTAAAGTACTGTTGACGAATTGTGTTGATGAGTTTAAAAAACTTACTTTGTTCGTTTTCCTGTGCGTGATAGATTTTAACGAGGTCACTACCAGAAATATTTTCATCCAGAAGGTGGGTCATCTTTCCCATTGAGTCTTGAACCTTTTTAGAGCCACTTCTCATCCGAGAGGTTGAAAATTTGACGGCTAGATAAACCAGCGGCAGAAGCACTAAAAGTGTGAGGCTTAAGAGGTAGTTTTTATAAAACAAATACCCTGTTAACAGAATGACGGTCAATGATGATTTGATAAAGTCAAGCCATATAGTTGAAGCTGCAGCAGAGATTTGTTCTACATCAAAGGTTAATTTAGAGAGTGTTCCACCAGTCGTATTTTTATCAAAGTAAGACTTAGGTAGTTTTAACAATTTGGCAAACATATCAACCCTTAGATCCATGATGACCTTTTTTGAGATCCAAGAGCTGGCGCTGACTGAGGTTAGAGCAAATAATGAGCTCAGCGCAATAACTGTAAAAAGTGTCAACGAATAGAATAGAGCCTCTTCATTAGATCGTTCTACAGCAAACAGAGTGTCGATGATTTGGCCCGTTATTTCAGGGATTGAGGCCTCTAATGCGGTAGCAAAAACCATCATTAGAGAGGTAAAGGCGAGCTTTCCTATGTGATTTTTAATGTATGGAAAGAGTCGCTTTAGAAATTGTCTATAACCCATCATGATTACTTTAATTGGATGTGCCCATATTCTACACAAATTTGTGTATCATAACTATTTCAAACTTTGTTAGTTTTAGATGACAAAATACATTTTTATAACCGGTGGCGTGGTTTCCTCTTTAGGTAAAGGAATAGCCTCCGCTTCTTTGGCTTCAATTCTGGAAAATCGAGGCCTAAATGTTACCCTCCTTAAACTAGACCCCTATATTAATGTTGATCCTGGCACCATGAGTCCTTTTCAACATGGTGAGGTTTTTGTCACCAATGATGGGGCGGAAACGGATCTGGATTTAGGTCACTATGAGAGATTTGTTCGCACCCAACTTGGGAAAAAGAACAACTTTACCGCTGGAAGAGTTTATGAGAGTGTAATTAAGCGTGAACGCAAGGGAGATTATCTTGGTGCAACGGTACAAATAATCCCCCATATTACTGATGAAATTAAAAGATTAACAAAAGAAGGCGCGGAAGGTGCTGAAGTTGCTTTGGTTGAGATTGGTGGTACAGCTGGTGACATTGAGTCGCTCCCCTTCATGGAGGCGATTAGACAAATGAGTTTAGAGTTAGGTCGCGAAAACACTTTATTTATTCACTTGACGCTTCTACCCTATATTAAAGTCGCTGGTGAACTTAAAACCAAACCAACCCAGCACTCAGTCAAAGAACTCAGAGGGATTGGAATTCAGCCAGATATACTTATCTGTCGTTCAGAAGAGCCTCTAGCAGATGCAGAACGTAAGAAGATTGCGTTATTCACAAATGTAGCAGAGAATTCTGTCTTTGTTTCTCTAGATCAGGACACGATATACAAGGTTCCAGAGGATCTCCATGAACAGGGACTGGATGACATTGTTGTTGATAAGTTGAGGCTTGACTGTAAAGCAGCTGATTTAACCGAGTGGAGTAATGTAATTTCTCGCCTAGAAATGCCCAGAAACAGTGTTGATGTTGCAATGGTTGGAAAATACATGGATTTGACTGAATCTTATAAGTCTCTATCCGAAGCGCTCATTCATGCTGGTATTCATACTGAAACTAAAGTCAATATTCATTATTTTGATTCTGAAGAGATCGAAAAAAATAGTGCTGATTGCTTAAGCAATATGAGTGCAGTTATTGTCCCTGGCGGATTTGGTACTCGAGGTATTGAAGGAAAAGTTGAAGCTGTTCGATATGCTAGGGAGAATAATTTACCTTATCTGGGAATCTGCTTAGGAATGCAGGTCGCTGTAATTGAGTTCGCTCGCCATAAGGCCAACATGAAGGCCGCAAATAGCACTGAATTTGATCAAAATACACCTTTCCCAGTTATTGGGCTTATTACTGAGTGGCAGGATGAAAACGGGGATACACAAAAACGAAATTCTGATTCGCATTTGGGAGGCACAATGAGACTAGGTGGTCAAGAATGTGAACTTGTTCAAGGTAGTCTCTCACATAAAATTTATGGCACTGAAAAAGTGACAGAACGTCACCGTCATCGATATGAAGTTAATAACAAGCTGATTGGTGAAATCGAAAAGGCGGGATTGACTGTTTCAGGCAGGTCCCATGATGGTTCGTTGGTTGAGATAGTAGAGATTTCTGATCACCCTTGGTTTGTGGCCTGTCAGTTTCACCCAGAGTTCACTTCAACACCAAGAGACGGCCATCCATTGTTTGAGAGCTTTA
Organism: uncultured Gammaproteobacteria bacterium; assembly: GCA_902512485.1. GTDB lineage: Bacteria > Pseudomonadota > Gammaproteobacteria > PS1 > Pseudothioglobaceae > Pseudothioglobus. The sequence goes on along the minus strand of CABXJL010000001.1, from coordinate 10,623 downwards.
TAAATGCTGCTAAGGAAGCTCACAACCTGATACTTTCTTAGTTTCTATTCTTAGATCTCTCTAAAGATTATATTATTTTTTCTTAACGAATTTCATTAGGCGCTTTCTTTTTTGAACTTGACGTGCCGATAGTTTATTTTTTTTATCCTTGAACGGGTTATTACCACTTTTAAATTCAAGCTTAATCGGTGTATTTGAAAGCTTGAGTGCGTCCATAAAAAAGTTTTTTAAAAATTGTTCATAGGCCTTAGGAATACTTTGAAGATGATTACCATGCATCGTTAGTGTTGGTGGAAAAACATCAGATTGGTGGACATATTTTAGTTTTGGCCTTCTTCCTCTAACTGCTGGGGCTTGATGTTTGATATTAGCGTTTTCTAATATTTTGTTAAGTGAGGAGGTTGAAAACTTTGCGCCGGCGTGTTCAAAGGATTTTTTAATGTGGGTAAACAATTTACCGACTCCGGAACCGTGAAGTGCTGAAATATAATGCACAGAAGCGTAGCTCACAAAGGAAAGCTTGACATCCAGTTTTCTTTTTACTTCACTTTTTTGGTAGTCATCCAAACCATCCCATTTGTTGATGACTATTAATAGGGATCTTCCTTTCTCGGTAATCATTCCAAGCAGGGTTGCGTCCTGTTCAGTAACACCCTCATGTGCGTCGAGAACCAAAATGACGACATGAGAGTCTTCTAGAGCCTCAATGGCTTTGATAATGCTAAATTTTTCAATCTTTTCATCGACACTGCGTTTACGCCTGATGCCTGCAGTATCGATAAGAGTGTACTGTTCACCTTCACGCTCAAATGGAATAAATATTGTGTCTCGAGTGGTTCCTGGTAAATCAATAGCAAGAACTCTTTCTTCACCCAGTATGCGGTTAATTAGTGTAGATTTTCCAACATTCGGTCTACCAAGTACGGCTACAGCTATACCCTTAACTTCCATTTTATCTTCATCAAAACTTTGGGGTAACAAGGGTATACTGGCTCCGATCAATTCTGAGATTCCTTGATTATGTTCTGCTGAGATAAGGACGGGTTTCCCTAAACCCAATTCAAAAAATTCAGCGGCTGAAGCTTGATCCAAGCCTTCAGCTTTATTACACACTAGAACGATGTTTTTCTTCAGTTTTCTGAGTTGAGTAGAGATATCTAGGTCTAATGAAGTTACACCATCTTTATTGCTGACAATAAAAAAAATAACATCTGATTCGTTAAGTGCATTAAGAACTTGCTCATGAATTCCGATGTCTATCAGAGAATCGTCATTAGTTAGGCCACCGGTGTCAATAATCGTGCACTTGATATCATCATCAAGCTGAATAGTTGCATATTGACGATCACGGGTTAGCCCTACGAAATCTGAAACAAGCGCTTGACGGGATTTGCTCAGACGATTAAAAAGGGTAGATTTTCCTACATTGGAACGACCAACCAATGAAATGACAGGGTAACTCACAGCAAATCAAAGAATTTGTATTAATTCAGATCGTCGAGTTTGATCTGAATTAATTGTGTTAAATTAGAGTTTTCGGTGACATTATCGATTGCCAGGCTGTAATATTTCTGTGCCTCTGTGCGGTTGCCAAGGTCTAAGTAGATATCACCCATTAGATTATAAACCAGGCCTGAAAAGTCATCATCAGATTGTCCCTCAAGTATTGAAAGTGCCTGCTCGTGTTGTCCTAGTTGTAAGTGAATAGAAGCTGTTCTTAGAGCCGCCGAATTTGCAATTACTGAACTTGTATTATTAATTAGAGGTTTAATTACGCCAAGAGCTTGGGCATAGCTTCCCGCGTCAAAAAGATACTTAGCCATCAATAATATTGCTTGATCCGAGTAGGTGCTAGAAGAAAAATCTGTAGTTAATTTATCGTAGGCTCCGAGATTGTTAGAATCTGAAGCATAATTAAGGTAAAGACTTCTTGCATTTAAGGACTGATTATCTTGATACTCTGTATAAGTATTCCAGCCCCATATGCCGGCAAGACCAATAACGGCACCAGCTATGATTTGCTTACCATTACTCTTCCACCATTTCTTAATTTGTTCGACCTGCTCTTCTTCTGTATTGTCGACTTGGATAAAGTTTTTCATAATATCTCCTGAAGATGTTGAATGATACCCTCAAGCTTAATTAATTGTTGGTCACCTTGCCCTTTTAGGGGTTTAGTGCTGATTTGATTGTTTGATAATTCTTCTTCACCTAAAATTAAAGCAAAGTCTGCATTAGATTTGTTTGCTTTTTTCATTTGGTTTTTTAAGCTACCCATGCTCATGTCATTAGTAATAATTATGTCTGGCATAGCTGAATGTATATCTCTAGAGAGCTTCATTGATGTGGTTTGAGCGCCTTCACCTAGCGCAACAAAATACAGGTGTGGTTTATTTTTTTGGAGTTTATTAGGTTGATCTTTGATGAGAAGGATGAGTCTCTCAATACCAATCGCAAAACCTATAGCAGGGGTTGGGTTGCCACCCATTTTTTCCACCAAGCCATCATATCTGCCACCCCCACAGATAGTTCCTTGAGCACCTAAGTCATTTGAAATCCATTCAAAAACGGTACGATTGTAGTAATCCAGTCCTCTTACAAGTCTCGGATTTATAGAATATGGTATTTCAAGACAATCAAGATAATTTTTGAACGCTGAGAAGTGTTCGTCAGATTCATCATCAAGGTGGTCAATCATTTTTGGTGCGCTTTCTATCAAAGCTTCCATTTCACTGTTCTTACTATCTAATATTCTTAACGGGTTTGTAGTTAGCCGTCGCAAGCTGTCTTCGTCTAGTTGAGATTTATTGTCAATAAAGTAATTCTGTAGAAGCTTTTTATAGGATAAGCGAGTCTCGCTTGAACCTAAAGAGTTAATTTCTAAACTGGCATTATTAATTCCAATTAGCTTCCAGAGAGAATTAGTTATATCGATTAATTCGGCATCAATCTTGGCGTCATAGGTGCCAAAAACTTCAACATCAACTTGATGAAACTGACGATATCTGCCTTTTTGAGGGCGCTCATGCCTAAACATTGGGCCATGGTAAAAAACTTTTTGAATGCCTTCACGCGGTAAATTATGTTCAATCATCATTCGCACAATGCCAGCTGTCGCTTCAGGTCTTAAGGTTAGGGATTCTCCGCTGAGATCTTTCCAGGTGTACATCTCTTTTTCAACAATATCGGTCACTTCTCCAATTGCTCGAGAGAAAGTCTCAGTATTTTCAACAATAGGTGTGCGGCAATATTTGTAGCCGTAGGAAATCAATAACAGATTAATGGTCTCTTCTAGTGCCAACCAGAGATTTGACTCTGACGGAAGGAGATCGTTCATTCCTCGGATAGCTTGAATTTTTTTTGACATTACTAAGGTATTATATTGTTTGCAGGTATTTTACCAATGAAATACGTTTTACTGTTCAAGCAATGTAGAAGATGATATTTATGTCTTATATGTTCTTTATACCGCTAGGTACATGACCAGTTGATACATATTTAGAGGCTGAATTGCAGTGCTGTTGTTGGTCATCAAAAAAGATGTCGGCAGCAAACTCTCTTAAGAAAATACCTTTATCTAGCCCGCCAAGAAAAAAGGACTCATCGATACGAATACCCCATTCCCTCATCGTGTGGATTACCCGTTTGTGTGATGGTGCAGATCTAGCCGTAACCAAAGCCGTTCTAATGGGATTGTTTTCTTCTGGAAAGGTTGACTGAATTTTTTGCAAAGAAACAAGAAAAGATTTAAAGGGTCCAGCCTTAAGTTCTACATTTGCAGACATTATTTCGTTTTCTTGAAAAGCTTCGAGCCCATGTTCTTGAAATATCTTTTCAGATTCGTCAGAAAAAATAACCGCATCACCATCAAAAGCTATTCGGAGTTGATATGGGTGGATGTTATCTGACTTTGATTCAACAATAGAGGCTGCAGCAAAACTAGATTGTAGGGCTTTTTGTACATCATGGTAATTACTAGAAAGGAACAAGTCAGCCTTAAAGGCGCCAACAAATGGATGAGTGCTTTCTCCTCTAGTGAAGGCTGCCTTAGATATATTTAAGCCATAATGCTCGATTGAGTTAAAGATTCTTAATCCAGTATCTGCACTATTTCTGGAAAGCAAAATGACATCAATCGGAGTCTTTTTACTATCTAATTTGAGTAGTTTTTTAACCAGTGTGAAGCCGACACCAGGCTCTAGTATAGCGTTTTCGTTTTCCTGTTGATGTCTTGCATACGCTTCAATTCCTTCTTCCTTAAAGATCTTATGTGAATGGTCGAGATTAAATAGTGCTCTGGAAGATATGGCAATAACCAATTTATGTCTCTCTTCTTTTATTTGTTTTTTTGCCATTTCACTACATTGTACCAATACAAAAAGTATTCAAGTCATCTTAACATGAAGAGTTTTAATTACTATTGAAATATGAAGCCTTCTTTTGTTGTTCGTAAATTACTCTGATTTGTGTCTAGTCTTTTGTCATAACCACTGCGTCTTGCAATAAATTTCACCATCTTCATTGAGTGTGTAGTGGTTATAACCAATACCCGGTTGTCCATTAAACTGAAGTGCAGTAGAGGGGCAGGAGAACAACTTCACACCTTCACGATTGAATTCAGAGCATTGATGAGCATGCCCCCACATTACAGCTTTAATGTTGTCGAATTGGTCAATTACAGCAAACAAATCGTCAGGATTTTCAAGCGACATTTCATCATCCCAATCGCTTTGCAATGAGACGGGAGGGTGATGTAGACAAAGAGCAATATATTTCGCACTTGATGAACTAATTTGTCGTGAAAGGGAATACAGTTGTTCATTGCTTAATCGACCACTAACTTTGCCAACTTGAACTGAATCTATTGTGATGACTTCCCAACAACCAATAATAAAGTTTGATAGAGAGGATTGATTAAAAATCTGAGATAGGTTTGACAAGTCGTCATGATTTCCTGGTAATACGTGGATTTTAGTTTCAATAGGGTTAAGTATTTTCCGGAGTTTTTGATAGGACTTAAGCGTTCCATTGTGAGTGAGGTCGCCACTTATCAGTAAGACATCATAGCTCTGATTAGAAATCATGTTAACGATGGCACCTAAGTTCGCCTGTGAATCAACACCCATAACTAACTTATCATCATCAATATGACTGTCACTAATTTGAATAAAAGACTTTATCATAATGAATATGATGGGTTGTAAGAGCTTGAAATATAATTCTAGAAATTGTCCTGATCAAAATTTGACATATTGTTAACGTAGGAGGTATCTATTTCATCATCAGTAACATTTTGGAATCGGTCATCAAAAGCCAAATCTTCGAATCTTGCATATTGACCAATAAATGCAAGCTTGATGTTTCCTGTTGCGCCATTACGATGCTTTGAAATTCTTAAATCGGCCTTACCAACTTCTTCTGGATTGGTGTATGCGTCGTCGTGATATAGCTCATCACGATAAATGAAGCCGATAATGTCAGCATCCTGCTCAATCGATCCAGATTCACGTAGGTCAGCCATTTGAGGCATTCTCCCTTTGCTAGTCTTTGTACGAGATTCAACGCCACGATTGAGCTGAGAGATGGCAATAACTGGAACATTGATTTCCTTGGCTAGCGATTTCAATGAACGTGATATTTCAGAAATCTCTTGGACCCTATTTTCTGCTTTTCCATGAACAGTCATAAGTTGAAGGTAATCGACCATCACTAAACCCAAGTCCGGATACTGCCTCTTGAGGCGGCGACACTTCGCACGTATTTCTGTAGGTGTAATGGAGGGTGTTTCATCAATTAATATTGTATTTTCTTCGAAGGCTCTAACTGCATGATTAAAGCTGTTCCAGTCAACTTCAGTCATGTCACCGTCACGTAATTTGCTTGAATCGATACGACCAAAAGACGAAATCATTCTTATTACTAATTGTTCTGTTGGCATCTCTAAACTAAAAACTGCTACTGGAATAGCGTTATGAATAGCGACATGTTCAACAATATTCATTGACAGTGAAGTTTTTCCCATACTAGGACGACCAGCGATAATAATTAGGTCTCCATTTTGGAGTCCAGATGTCAGTTTGTCTAGCTCAGAAAAACCGGTTTCAATACCCTTAAAGCCTTTTTTCTCTTGCATCTCATGAACTCGGTTTACTACGTCCTTGATAATATCTTTAATGTTCGTTATATCTTTTTTGTTGCGACTCACTTGCTCAGCAATCTCAAAAATCTTTTTTTCAGAAAGGTCAAGTAACTCGTTGACCTCAATATCCTTTGGCTGGAAAGCGGTGTCGGCGATTTCTCGACCGATTTTTATAAGTTGTCTGTATACGGAAAGTTCTCTAACATGCTTTGCATAAGTTTCAATATTCGATACCGTAGGGGTGTTGTCTGCGATTTGTGCAAGATAGGCGAAACCGCCAATAGAGTCCTCGTCGTGTGTTTTTATGACTTGTTCTTTTACTGTCAGAATATCTGCGGGTTTGTCGTGCTCAAGTAAGGTCACGATTGCATCATAAATAATTCGATGTGAGGCTTGATAGAAGTCATTTGTACTAAGGATATTGACAACTCTATCCCAGGAATCGTTGTGCAGTAGGAGCCCGCCAAGAACTGACTGTTCTGAGTCAATAGAGTTAGGAGGTAATTTGGTATTTTCAATATCCATTAATGTACAACAAAAAAATAAAAAACCCTCGAAGAAGGGCTTTTCATTTTAACTCACTTAGATGAATTGGTTTTACTTATTCGTTTTCAGTAGCTGCTATAACGATCACTTTTACTGTCACAATAACGTCTGCATATAAGGAAACTGTAACTTCATATTCACCTGTATGACGGATAGCCTCAGACATATGGATGTCACGCTTTTCAACTTCAAAGTCTTGAGATTGAAGATTCAAAACAATATCAGCTGGACTAACTGATCCATACAATTTGCCTTCTTCGCCAGCGTTGGCAGAAATGGTGCAAACAATATCAGTCATTGCTGACTCTTTGGTTTTTGCGTCTGATAAAGCTGCCGCTTCTTTTGCTTCGAGTTCTACTCTGATTGTTTCAAATTCTACTAAGTTTTCTTTGTTTGCTGGTTTGGCTTTTCCTTGTGGAATGAGGTAATTACGTGCATATCCAGACTTCACATTTGCTATGTCGCCTAGGTTACCCAACTTTTCATTTTTTTCTAATAAAATTACTTGCATAAGAGACTCCTATTTCTTGTGTTTGTCTGTATAAGGGATCAAAGCCAAGAATCTAGCTCTCTTAATCGCAGTAGTTAACTGACGCTGAAATTTGGCAGAGGTGCCAGTTATTCTTGATGGAGTTATCTTGCCGCTATCGTCAATATTCTTTAATAAAGTGTCCACATCTTTGTAATCTATTTCTTTAACGCCAGCCTTAGTAAAACGACAAAAGCGGTTAATAGGAATTTGAAATTTACGTCTTTTAGTTACTTGTTTTTTAGCCATATCAATCTCCTATCTTTTTTCTGTTACTTTAACTTTATCTTCTTCAGAATTTGCCATCATGATTGATGGTGTAGTAATAGCTTCTGATCTAGAAATAATTAAGTTTCTAAGTATTGCATCATTAAAACGGAAATTATAGTTAAGCTTATCTAAAGTTTCCTGGTCACACTCGATATTCATCATTAGGTAGTGTGCTTTATAGATTTTATTGATTGGGTAGGCTAGGTGTTTACGACCCCAGTCTTCTTCACGGTGGACATTACCACCACTAGTCGTAATAATTTCTTTGTACTTTCCAATCATCGTCGTCACCTGAGTGCTTTGGTCAGGGTGGACAATGAGAGTTATTTCATAATGTCTCATTAACATCTCCTTATGGATTATAAAAGCTTGCCAGTAAGCGCTGATCAAGCAAGGAAGTGAGTATTTTATACTAGTTGTTGTTTTTTCACAATTATTTGTGGAGGTTTTGTAGATATTGGGGATTAAAGATTCTAAGTTTGCGAATTTGTTACAATAAGATTAGTTAACTTTATGCTTAATATATGTATGAAAAAATCGCTAAAGCGAATTATTTTGCTAGGTTTTATTTTGTTTTTTGGTTATCTTGTCTATTTAAATCATCTCATTAAAGGTGCCTTTTCTTTAGAGATTCAAGAAAGCAAAAAAAATACTCAAATCGAGAACTCTTTAGAGGTATATCCTGCTGAAATGGTTAACATGCTTTTGCTGGTTGAGGATCAATCATTTTTTCAGCATTGGGGTGTCGATTTCAAAGAAATTGTAAGAGTTTTCTATGGGTATTTATTTGAAGATAAACCCATCAGAGGTGCTAGTACTATTACTCAACAATTAATCAAAAAAACTTTGCTTTCAAGTGATAAAACTTTATCCAGAAAAATTGATGAGGTTTTGATGGCAATGTTGATGGAGCTTAATTATGATAAGAATTATATTCTTGAGCGTTATATGAATACGGTATATTTGGCACAGCAAGGTTCGATAGCGGTCCATGGTTTTTCGGGTGCTAGCCAGTTCTACTTTGGCAAGAAGGTGGAAGATTTGGATTTAAGAGAAATGGCAACTCTTGTTGCGTTATTAAAAGGTCCGTCTTATTACAATCCAGTTAGACATCCTGATCGCTTAAATAAAAGAGTAGACATGATATTGTCAATGCAAAACAAGTATAAAAAAATTATCCAATGAACATACTAGCTATTGATACATGTACCGAGGTTGCATCAATAACTTTGTACTCATCTGGTATAAAAACAAGCAGAAAAGTTTCTGATATTGCTAAAAGTTCCAGCCACATCTTGAAATTATGTGACGAAGTTTTTAGTGAAGCTGATACAAAACTAAGTGAAGTTGACTTTATAGCTTACACTAAGGGGCCTGGGGCTTTTACTGGTGTAAGAATGTGTATTGGAGTTGTTCAGGGATTGTCACTTGCTTGTAATCTTCCTACTTTGGGTTTCTCAACTCTGGAGTTACTTGGTTATAGAGCTTCTAAGAAATTTAATACAGAAAAAATAGCAACTGCTATTGATGCCAGAATGGGGGAAGTATATTGGGCAGTTTATTTAGAAGGTATAGTCAAAAGTGAACGAATTTGCAAACCAGAACAGGTTGACAAGTTAAGTGCTGAATTTTTAGGTGTTGGAAGTGGATGGAAGATCTACAAAGATTCATTGATTAAATCGAGTGAAATTAAGTGTGTTGAGCCTGAATTTTATCCCGATTCCTCTGACCTTGTTGATTTATCAATATTGTCTATTGATTTAGGTAAAAAAGTGACACATGAGTTACCACAGCCTACTTATTTACGAAACAATGTAGCGCAAAAGTCATTAAAATAAATCCTTTTATTTTTACTATGATTTAGATATGTGGAAGTGGATTCAGAAACTTGCTTCACCTAAGGTTTTCTACGAGACAACCAACAAGCTAATTCCTTGGTTTTTCTGGCCTTTTATAGCGTTAATAAGTATAGGATTGTACTGGGGTTTAGTGCTTGCGCCAGCCGACTATCAGCAAGGTGAAAGTTTTCGAATTATTTACATCCATGTTCCCAGTGCTTGGATGTCTATGTTGGTCTATTTTATTATGGCAGTTGCTGGCGGTATCGGTCTGATATGGCAAATTAAGATGGCCGAAGTTGTCGCTAAAGTGTCAGCTCCAATTGGCGCTACTTTTACCTTGATTGCTCTTGTTACAGGTGCTGTTTGGGGTAAGCCGATGTGGGGGACTTGGTGGGTTTGGGATGCCAGATTAACATCTGAACTTATTTTGTTATTTTTGTATCTTGCATATATTTCCTTAAATAACGCTTTTGATAACCCTAAAACTGCCGCCAAGGCGAGTTCCATTTTGGCGATTGTTGGTTTAGTGAATCTTCCAATCATTCATTACTCAGTCAAGTGGTGGAATACGCTTCATCAAGGCTCAATGTTTAATGATATCTCAAATCCTTCCATGCATCCAGATATGCTTTGGCCATTACTTATTATGGTTTTTGCATTCCAGTTTCTTTACGGTGTTCTTGCTTTAGTGGGCGCTAGAGATGAAGTATTGGTTCGTGAACAAAATTCACGCTGGGTTCGTGCCGTTGTAACGGGAGAGCAGTCATGACCTTAGCTGAAACCTTGTCTTTCTTGCCCTATGGCAAGTATGCTCTTTATATCTGGCTTTCTTATGGAATAACCTTTATATTAATTGCAGGACTATTTGTTCGTGCTTCAATTAACTACAAAAAAATTCGCATCCAATTAAAAAACAAGTACGCAAGAGAGAATGACTAAGCGTCAAAATCGTATGATATTGGTTGCACTTCTTGCGCTTGGAGTTAGTTTGGCGGGTTACTTTGGAATTAAGGCTTTCAATGATAATTTGCTTTACTTTTTTACGCCAACGGATGTTTTAGAAGGTAAAGCTCCTCAAGGAAAAAGTTTTAGGATTGGAGGATTAGTTCAGCCGGGAAGCGTGATTAGAGATGACTTGCTTGTTTTCTTCACATTAACAGATAACAAAAAGACCATCGAAGTACATTTTGAGGGAATCTTGCCTGACTTGTTTAGGGAAGGACAGGGTATAGTTGCAACGGGCTCAGTGTCTGATGGAAATATTTTTAAAGCGACTGAAGTTTTGGCTAAGCATGACG